>CAZCZX010000078.1:0-11835 GCA_964503095.1 uncultured Sangeribacter sp. | reverse complement strand
ATATGTAGAAAATTCAGTATCAGAATGCAAGCGTCTAAAGGAGGAAGGGTGGACAGTATGTGTGCTTGAGCAAGCGCATGGGAGCATTGATCTAATGGATTTCAAAGCCAAGGAAGGAAGCAAATACCTTCTTGTAGTGGGTAATGAAGTGTCGGGAGTAGATCAGCAGATAGTAGATATTGCGGATATAATTCTTGAGATACCGATGCATGGAGTGAAGCATAGTCTTAATGTGGCGGTGAGTGCAGGTATGGCTATATGGAAGATAACAGATACATTATCTAAGTAAAAAAATTTAGAATAAAAGCCCGGGTGAGATTAAACCCGGGCTTTATCTATTTGTTAAATACATATAAAAATATCTTTAAAAAGTTGACCTTATGAAAAAGAAATTACTCTATCTTCCAATTATAGGAATGCTTTTGTTGCTATTGCCTTCGTGCGACGTAAATTATTGGAATCCTGAGCCGCCAAGTGGATGGGATACATTTTATGATCAGGATCTAACGGGCTGTTGGCAGCTCTATCAAGTCAACTCTAACTATGTAAGAGGAGATGAGGTGAACTATATGTATTTCAATGGTGACGGACGCGGCACCTATTATTATTGGGACCGAGGATATCAGGAGACAGAAAGACTGGCTTATTGGTGTCAAAGATCAGTAAGCGGGGCCTCTACCCTTCAGATTAATATTAAGTATGAATATGGAAGTCCATCTACTATGAACTATTGGTTTAGCGATAATGATACGCTCTGGATGCAATGGAGGAATTCCTATGGAGTTCAGACTTATGTGTATAAGTATATCAATCGGGTGCCTTGGTGATGTAGCCCCCTATCCCCCCTAAAGGGGGAATTATTAAAGGCTTATTGAGTTAATGGGCCTAATGAGTCTAATAGGGCTAATGAGTCTAATTGGACTTATTAGGCTTATTTGTTAGATAAAAAATAAAAATTATCAATTGTAAATTCTGAATAATTCAAAAAAAATGACTATCTTTGTCTTCTATGAAGGATTTTACAGAAGAAGACATCGAAAGAATCGAAAATATGGCAGATAGCGATGATGCTGCCGGCATTCGCCATGAGATTGCCGATCTCCATCCAGCCGATATTGCCGAACTTTTGCGCAAGCTTAATATAAAGCAGGCGGAATGGCTTTTTAACCTTATAGATAATAAGGAAAAGAAAGCGGATGTGCTTA
Source organism: uncultured Sangeribacter sp. (assembly GCA_964503095.1). Taxonomy (GTDB): domain Bacteria; phylum Bacteroidota; class Bacteroidia; order Bacteroidales; family Muribaculaceae; genus Lepagella. The sequence continues at coordinate 10,630 of CAZCZX010000078.1, read as the reverse complement.
TGGAACTCGATGAGGAAGACCGTAAGAAACTCATCGAGCACATGGAGCCTGAGCAGATAGGTGAGTTTATAGATGAACTTGACACCGATGATGCTGTAGACCTTATCCAGGAACTCGATGAGGAAGATCGAGAGGAAGTGATCCAGCATATCGACGATATGGAGCAAGCGGGCGACATCGTCGATCTTCTACAGTATGACGAGGACACGGCCGGTGGCCTTATGGGCACGGAATATATTGCGGTCAATGAGAATTGGTCGATGCCGGAATGCCTTAAGGAGATGCGCCGGCAGGCTGCCGACCTTGATGAGATATATTATGTATATGTGATCGACGATGATAATCGGCTTAAGGGTATCCTTCCTCTTAAGAAGATGATCACAGATCCATCAGTGTCGAAGATAAAGCATGTGATGCAGACCGATCCTGTCAAAGTGCACACAGACACTCCAATTGATGAGGTGGCAATAGACTTTGAGAAATACGACCTGGTGGCCATGCCGGTAGTAGACTCCATCGGACGACTTGTGGGCCAGATTACAGTGGATGATATCATGGACGAAGTGCGTGAGCAGTCAGAACGTGACTATCAGTTGGCATCCGGTATCTCCTCTGATGTAGATGTAGATGACTCAGTATTCGCACAGACCAAGGCTCGCATACCCTGGCTTCTTATAGGTATCATTGGAGGAATAATAAATTCAGTTATCCTTACCGGATTTGAGGCTCAGATAGCGGCTGTCACAGCACTTGCCATCTTTATTCCACTTATAGGAGGCACGGGAGGAAATGTAGGAGTACAGGCTTCGGCTATAGTTGTGCAAGGTCTTGCCAATGGTAGGTTGGAAATAAAGGATGCGTGGAGGCAGATAAGAAGAGAAGTGCTTGTGGCTTTGCTCAATGCAGTGGTGATAAGTGGCGTTGTGCTAATATATGTGCTGTTTACCCAACCTCATATGTATGCTGTCTCTTTCGCAGTAGCAGCCTCACTATTTTGTGTTGTGATATTCGCCACTGTATTCGGAACTTTGGTGCCACTGACCCTCGAGAAGATGAAAATCAATCCTGCGCTTGCTACGGGTCCTTTTATTCAGATTATGAATGATGTGGTGGGTCTCCTCATATATGTAGCAATGTCTACTTGGATGCTTGGGCTTTTCCCTCTTAAATAATTGAGAATTGAGAATTGAGTATTTAGGATTGGGTATTTTAGAAATTTGACAATTATATATGGCAAAGATAGTGGAAACTCCTCTGATGAAGCAGTATTTCGAGATGAAGAAAAAGCATCCTGATGCAATATTGCTTTTCCGAGTGGGTGACTTTTACGAGACTTTCTCCGACGATGCAATAGAAGCAAGTTCAATACTCGGGATAACGCTTACCAGGCGAGCCAACGGATCAGCTCAGTCTGTGGAATTAGCTGGATTTCCTCATCATGCACTTGACACGTATCTTCCAAAACTTGTAAGGGCTGGAAAGAGAGTCGCCATATGCGAGCAACTCGAGGATCCGAAACTTACGAAGAAACTTGTGAAGCGAGGTATCACAGAACTTGTGACTCCAGGGGTGAATACCAATGATTCGTCGATGGAAGGCACAGAGAACAATTATCTTGCAGGCATACATTTCCAGCGTACAGGAAAGGGAAAGCCAATTAGAGCAGGGATTGCTTTTCTTGATATTACCACGGGTGAGTTTATGGCAGCGGAAACAGATCCTGCTGAAATAGATAAACTTCTTTCCGCCTTTGCTCCCAAGGAACTTCTACGAATGAGCGGCACTCGCGAACTATGCAGTGAACTTATCACTTGGAAATGCCCTACTTTTGATATGGAAGACTGGGTATATACGGAAGATTCAGCACGTGAACGACTTCTGAAGCAGTTTCAGACTGCAACGCTGAAGGGTTTTGGTCTGGATGATATGCCACTTGCTCTCGTAGCTGCCGGGAGTTTGCTTTATTATTTGGATATAACAGGACATACCAATACTTCACATATCACGGTTCTTTCGCGAATTGATAGCGAGCGCTTCTTGCGTATGGATCCTTTCACTCTGCGTAATCTCGAGTTGACTACTTCTGCTGCTGGGGCAAAAGGATTGACCCTATTTGGAGTGCTAAATCACACCGTCACTCCTATGGGAGCACGTCTGCTTGCCTCCAATCTCAGTTTTCCTCTTCTTGATCCTAAAAAAATCAATGAGAGGCATGCGATGGTGGATTTCTTTTTCCGTGACACTGACTGCCGTGACTATACGCGCACATGTCTTCAGGCAATAGGGGATATGCAGCGCATGATAGGAAAGACATCCAATAGAAGAGCCCAGCCGCGCGATCTTCTTTCCCTTGCTACTTCGATGGAAGGGTGTATGCGGCTAAAGAGGTCGCTCTCCGGAGCTGATTCTCCTGAAATTGCAAAAATTGCGGAAGAGATGCAACCGCTTGAGCAATATATAGGACTTATAAGATCTACTATTTCGCCGGATGCACCGGCTGTATTCAATAAAGGAGGTTCGATAGCTTCGGGAGTGTCTAAAGAATTGGATGAATACCGCGGTCTTCATGACAATGCGAGGGCTGCATTGGATGCCATATGTGCCAGGGAAATAGAAAGGACCGGCATCACATCGCTCAAGATAAGCTACAACAATGTATTTGGATACTATATTGAGGTGCGCAATACTCACAAGGATAAAGTGCCGGCTGAATGGATAAGGAAGCAGACACTTGTCAACGCAGAGCGATATATTACTGAAGAACTCAAAGATTTCGAGCAGAAGATATTGACTGCGTCTGACAGAATAGGACAAATAGAGAGCGAGATTTATGGAAAACTTCTTGATCATCTTGCTCAAGCATGCGCACCCATGCAAAAGAGTGCCAATGCGGCAGCGGAGATTGATTTTATCCTGAGTATGGCTGATGTTGCAGCCTCCAACCGGTATGTGCGTCCGATAGTGGATGATTCCACTTCTCTTGAGATAATAGAGGGGCGCCATCCTGTGATAGAGCGTCGACTTCCACCCGGAGAACCTTATATTTCCAATACAGTGCATCTTGATTGCGACAGCAACCAGATATTGATGATTACGGGGCCAAATATGAGTGGTAAGTCAGCGTTGCTCCGCCAGACTGCTCTTATTGTGATAATGGCTCAGATGGGTTCTTTTGTGCCGGCAGAGTCTGCAAGGATAGGGATAGTGGATAAAATTTTCACGCGTGTAGGAGCAAGCGACAACTTGGCAGCCGGGGAATCCACATTCATGGTGGAGATGAGTGAGGCTGCGTCTATACTAAATAATATGAGCCAGCGGTCGCTGATACTCTTCGATGAATTGGGTCGCGGCACCTCGACTTATGATGGCATTTCAATTGCGTGGTCGATAGTGGAGCATATCCATGAAAATGGCAGATGCACTCCCAAAACTCTTTTTGCGACTCACTATCATGAACTCAATGAGATGGAGAAATCCTTCAACCGCATCCACAACTGGAGCGTGTCGGTGAAGGAGATAAAGGGGAAGGTAGTGTTTTTGCGCAAGCTGGTGAAGGGAGGGTCGGAGCACTCGTTTGGTATCCATGTGGCTAAGTTGGCGGGTATGCCTCCATCGATTGTGAAAAGGGCAGATCAGGTGTTGGAGCGTCTTGAGGCGGCTTCTCGCAGCGAAGGAAATAAAGGAGTTGACAGTGTGGCAAAAGGTAAACTTGGAGAGATAGCAGGTCAGCGCGACGGGTATCAGCTCAGTTTCTTCCAACTTGATGATCCGCTGCTGAGTCAGATAAGAGATCGCCTCCTCACGCTCGACATTGATAATCTTACTCCTCTCCAATCGTTGACAGTGCTTCATGACCTCCAGTCGCTTCTTACCGGAAAGTGATTATTTCACTAATCCATGAAAAGTATAAAAAAAATCATGCATCCGAGAGGATGCATGATTTTTTTATATGATAGAATTTTGGATGTGGGTCAGATGTTGACTCGTTGGCCTTCTTTGCGGGAAGGTGGGATTAGCATGAAAGTGCAGGAGTTGTCTACAGCCGGGTAGATATAGTCTGATTCAATCTTGTTTGACTGTTGGATCGACTTATGCCAAAGATATTTCGGAATGAGGTTGACTTTCATGTAGTAGCGGTCGGTGGAATCATCTTTTGCTTGAGGCACTGCCCATATCCAAGAGCAATGGAATGTCAAGTCGCCGGTAGCAATATCAGGAATCATTGACTCTCTTTCGGATGGCATAGGATATATGCGGAGTCCCCATGATGCTATTCCATTATTACTGTCGTTGAGTATGTCGAGGCATTTGACATCGTCGATTTCTTTCAGATTGTTCCATGTCCAGTCTCCTTTCTGCAAAGGAATGGGAGTTGAAGATTCAAGCCCATTTCCGCCAGATATCCATCCATCGAAACTCCACTCAAAGCCGCTTTGGTATGGAGTGGAAAGATCTGTAGTGGCGGGAGCAGGACCACCTACAAACTGATGAGAAGTGGAATTTTTAAGATCGCGGTTTTCTTTTTCCTGAAGAGCAGCGGTCACCCAGCATTCAGAGAGATAGAATCCGCATACTTCATACAGTGATTTACCTTTATTGTATTGCCATCTACCGTTGTATAGATTACCGTTGTGAATAGTGATGTCAGCCTCTACGGCATATATATCGCCTGAGAATGATGCGTTGTCGGCAAATGAATGAAGCTGATAGATATCGCAATTTAGTTCCGCCGTAGTAGAAAGGGAAGCATCTTCGGGAATCACCCAATTAGTTTTATCCAAGACTTCACGAGAAAGATCGAGGCTGAAGACATGACTCACATGCTGAGGAGAGATGCGCTTTTTGAGGTCACGGCTTTTGAGGTCGGATCCCATCAGGTTTTTGTCGAAAATTTTGTCGAGCCAACCGGTGAATATCACCAAAGGCACTTCTTCTTCATCAATACCATCTCTCTGTTTACCTTTTTGGATGCTTATTGAAGAGGCTTTGCGGTTGAAACTTACAATTGCACAATTATCAGAAGAGGAAGGATCTCCTGCATAGATCATTCCATTGGCAGTGCACCATTGATCAAGAATATCAGTGTCGGGATCAGTGACAGTGATGACGGAACCACGCTGATATGCGGCGATAATGTCATCTTTATAAGTTTCAAGATCGGCACATGCCACGACAATGTGTCTTGCTTTAGCTACGTCTACAACGTTAGTAAAAGTTTGAGAAATGGCAGAGGAAAGAGATCCCGCTGAGCCAAGAATTGCAGTGGGATGTGAGCTTTCTACTAATTGTGCGGGCTTTACATTTCCTTCTTGAACTATAGAAATATTTTCTACCGGAAGATCTTCTTCATTGGAGCAAGCAGAAAAGATAAGTGGTGCTCCAGCAATTAATGAAAAGAATAGTTTAAGATTAGAATTCATGCTTATTATGCTAAAAATGTATATTTAGTTTTTCAGTTGGCGTGTCATGGAGATTGTTAGAGGGCCTTCAGGTTGCTCCAAGATTCCATAGGTGGTCTTTATCATCCCTTCGCAGGAAGCTGTTAGGGTAAAAGGAAAAGATCTCGGAGTGAAATCAAGGAGACCCATGGCATCAGTAGAAGAAGTTACGATAGTGTCGGCATATTCCACTGAGATAGAAGCGAATGGGACGGGCTGTTGTGTATTTACCTCCACAGCACAAAGTTGGATTACCGGTAGTTCGGCGACGGCATATTCAAAGGGGGCTTCGTCTTCTTGTGCAGTGACACCGGAAGCCGCAGCTAACAAGGATATTAATAGGAGAATATGCCGCATACAAATCATTTAACACTAATAATCCTTTATTATAACAAACGTATAGGGTATATGGTTTATTTTGAAAGGAGATTCCAGAGGCGAGATTCCATGTTTCAGATGTTGGATGTGAAGGATGGGGGCAGGATGCTTAATACTTTTTTTGACTTGGTGGGGTGCAGCCAAGAAAGCCTGCTCTCCATGGGCTTACGCTTTGGAATGCTCGTGGAGGGAGCACAATAATTGAGAAAAAAGAAGGCGGCTCTTTGTGGGAGTCGCCTTCTTTATTACTGGGATTGGGATTATTGTGGACGGCCAGCGTTCCAGTTTGGAGTCTGCTCCACACCGAATCCTGCGTTGATTTCAGTATCAGGAATTGGGAAGATTACATCGCTCAAATCCACGTCATTAAATCTGAATGTGACATTTGGGGAATCATATGCATAAGCATTGCTCTTAACGCCCCAACGGCGAATATCAAACAGACGGTGACCTTCCTGGAAAAGTTCTCTTGCGCTTTCTTCCCTTAGGAATGCGAGCAGTTCATCTTTGGTAGAAGGAAGATCTTCAACTGATGTGATATCAAGATTTCGTTTTGCTACTACAAGAAGAGACTTTTTGGCAGCTTCGAGATCAACAGTAGCCCCTCTCAAATTAGCTTCTGTCTGAATAAGGTACATTTCAGGGGCATTAATCAGATAGTTTGTTGCATAAGCGGGATTACCCATTGCATAGCAACCAAATTTACCACCTGCGAATCTTGGGAGTGTTGGAGTTGAATTGCCTGCGTAGATCATAATTGCATTTCTAACATCATTTTCCCCGAGAATTGAAAGTAACCAAGGACTTGGGCTATAATCATATGAAGAGAACAGTGTTCCGCAAGAATTAGCACTCCAGTTTTTTGTAGTAGTGATTGCCAATGCAAACATAGATTCCTTATTGGAGTCTCCATAATTGTAAAGAGCTCTATAGGCTGATGGAGAATAGGTCAGAGTTTCAATTCCAAATTCATCCAATGCTTTTTTAGCATAATCATTTGCATCCTCGAAGTTTTCCATGTATAGATTAACGCGTGCCGCTAATCCATATGTTGCTGCAAGGTTGAAATAGAAGAGACTGCCACGGTCTCCATATGTCTCAAAAAGATCTATGGCATTGTTAAGGTCGCTTAGTATTGCAGCATATGTTTGTCCAACAGTGCTTCTTTTCACTTGCTGGTCATCTGCAATCGGCTGGTCGACCACCACAAGACCCGGCTCATTACTGAAATCCTGACCATCAACTTTTATCTGATGTCCATATATATTTACCATTACGAAATTAGCATATGCTCTCAATGCGTATGATTCAGCAGTAAATACTCCGAGTATAGGTTCATCTTCCTCAGAAATAGTTTCTTGAAGAAGTTTTGAGGCTTGAATTACACGTGCGCTATGGTCTACTACTTTATAGCCCCATTCCCAGATATCCTCTAAGCTACCGCTTGTGGATTGATATGTGAACTGGTATATGTCGTTTTGATGGCTTGTTCTTCGGTTCCAATATACTATATCGGAAGCAAGGTCACCGATCATGGTTCCATAATTGCCTGCAAATTGATACTCAAAGAGGCGGTAGTAGGTACCATTGACAGCAACTTCAATCTTATCAAGACGGTCAAGAGCAGTATTAAACTCAAGTCCGTTAGACATTTCGGTTTTCAGGTACTCATTGCCGCAACCTGTAAGGGCAGTTGCAATAGCGAAAGCACCGAAATATTTCAATATATTATTTTTCATCTCTTAATAATCTTATTGTTACTAAATAATTGTTTTAGAACACTATCTGCACACCTCCAGAGAATGAGAACACTGCTGGATATTGCCAAGCGATAACACCATTGGCATAAGTCTCAGGATTATATCCCACGAAGTCGCTTGCAGTCCAAGTGTGGATATTGTCCATATTGATATAGAAACGAACCTTTTCCATCAAAGCTTTTTGGGTCAGCTTATATGGAAGAGTATACCCAAAAGTAATGTTGCTCAGGCGCAAGAATCCTCCGTTCATAAGGAAGCGGCTTGACTGTTGAGAAGAACTATAATTGGGGTCGCCGTAAATATATTGAGGATATTTCGCATTTTTGTTTTCCGGAGTCCAAGAATCAAGAGCAACGCATTCGAGAGGAGTTCTCATAGCCATGCCCCAACCAGTGAAGTTGTGACCACTGTCATAAACTTTGCCTCCAGCACGATAATTGAAAGTAAGAGAGAGATCGAAACCATATCCATCGGCATTAAGGCCGAAAGCACCAATAAATTTTGGATCTGCACTCCCCACATAGCGTTTAGCAGCAGCAAGCCAACTGTCGGTAGTTTCATCACCCTCTTCATTCAGGTAATAAAGAGCCTTACCGGTTTCAGCATCTACACCAGCAAATTCTTTCATCTTGAACTGGCGATATGGACGACCCTCCTCAATTATCTGATATGAACCTTCGATACTTCCATCAGCAAGTTTCAACACCTTGTTCTGATTATATGTGAGATTTCCAAAGAGGCTTACGCTCATATCTTTGTTGGAATATACTACACCGCGAAGACCGAGTTCTATACCGCTATTCCTGATTTTACCGATGTTTTTCCATTTAGAGTTCATACCTGTAGTCAAAGAAAGCGGCACTTTATAGAGGGCATCTTTAGTCGTTTCATTGTAATAGTCAAAAGTAACGTTCAGACGATTCCATAGGTTGAGGTCGAAACCAACATCAAACTTCTTGGAAGTTTCCCAAGTAAGGTCAGGGTTAGCGATATTATCGGGCACCATACCCGGAGTGTCATTGTAATTATAGCCGATGGAATAATATCCTCTTGCAGCATATAGAGATGGAAGGGACTGGTTGCCGACTGTTCCGTATGTGATACGAATATCAGCATTCTTAATTACATTCTGGTTTTTCATGAATGCTTCTTGCGCAATTCTCCATTTTGCACCAACAGACCAGAAATTACCCCATCGTTTGTTGCTTCCAAAAACAGAGCTGCCGTCACGACGGAAGGAAGCAGAAAGATAGTAGCGGCTATCGAAAGAATAGTTTACATTACCAAAGTATGATGCAAGACGCGATGAAGCCTCATAGTAGTCGCTGTCGTCAGGAGCTGCTGCTGTTGCCAAGTTGCGCATGCCATCGGATGCAAACGGGAAGTCGTATCTTGAGTAGTAATCAGTACGATATTCATATCGTTGCATCTCTTGTGCAATCATTACGTCAAATACGTTCTTATCATTAAATGTATAGTTCCAACCAATAAGATTGGTCCAAGTCAGAGTACTTGATTTTGAATTGTACTGTTGGCCGAGACCATTATAATCCATTCCCTGAGGATTATAGACAGCACTCCAATAGTTGTATTCACGCTGATCCATTATGTTGACACCAAAGTTGGTTTTAACATAGATTCCATAAGGCAAATCCACTTGAAGCCAAGGATTAGCGTTGATTGTCTGGTTTGTAATTTGGTCAATATCTCCAAGTTTAGGATCTGTGAGGGCGAGAGGATTGTAGTAATCCGCATTTTCATACTCAGTGCCGTCAGCAGTATAGACGGGATAGAATGGAGTCATGGTTGACATTGCAGCTGTCACAGGAGCAGACATGCTACCTCCCGTAGACTGAGAGAAAGTGTTGTTCTTACTATAAGAATATTGAGCGCTGATGCCACCTTTAAACCATTTGTATTTTGAATCAAGGTTTACACGACCGGAATAACGTTGGTTGTCAGAGCCAACCACGATACCTTCCGTATCAAGATAACCGAGTGAGAAATAATAGTGAGTGTCGCCAGATGCACCGGATACAGCTGCGTTATATTCTTGATAATAAGCGTTTCGAGTGATTACATCCATCCAGTCGGTATTAGTTTTACCATCCCACCCAAATTCATCAATAACATCTTCTACAGCAGTTTCATATGTATAAGCCCCAGGATATGCAGCAACCAGACCTTTTGCAAATAGATCCAAGGATTGCTCAGAGCTTGCAAACTTCATATTATTGTTTGCAACTTTAGAGAAACCTTGTTTTACATCTAAAGTCACATTTAGTTTGCCTCCTTTACCTTTCTTTGTGTTCACGATAATGACACCATTTGCAGCACGAGAACCATAGATAGCAGTAGCAGATGCATCTTTAAGCACGGTAATAGACTCGATATCGTTTGGATTGTATGCTGCCATTGGGTCAAAGTAGTTGTTGGTATCAGAATACATACCATCGTAGTCTGAATTAACAGGCATACCATCAATTACATACAACGGTTGGTTGTTGCTTGACAAAGACCCCATTCCTCGTACGTATACAGAACCATATTGACCTGGCATAGAAGTTGAGTTGTTATACTGAATACCAGTCACATTGCCCTCGAGTGATTTGACAAAGTTAGCATCGTTCTTTTTGTCTACAACATCACCATTCAAGACGGAAGCAGAACCGGTAAATGCAGCTCTTGTAGAGACGCCATAACCTACTACTACTACCTCGTCAAGATTATTGGTAGAATTAAAGAGAGTTACTGTCATGTTTTCAGAAATAGGAAGTTCCTGAGATTCCATTCCAATATAGGAAAACACGATAGTCTTGGCATTTTCGGGCAAATTCTTTAAACTGAATTTTCCATCAAGGTCAGTTGCCGTTCCAATGGAAGTACCTTTCACCATAACGGAAGCTCCGATTATGGGAAGGTTGTCTTCACCAGAAAAGACTTGTCCGGTGACATTGCGCTGAGCGAGCGTTGACATCACCATAAGAGTCATAATCGCCATTAATGAAAGCAATCTTTTCATCTTAAAATAATTTAGTGAAACAATATGGTTTT
>CAZCZX010000077.1:5168-12054 GCA_964503095.1 uncultured Sangeribacter sp. | reverse complement strand
GACCTCCGGCGTGACAGGCCGGCATTCTAACCAGCTGAACTACCGCACCAGGAATCCTCTTGCGAGAGTTACACTCGGGCTTTCTTCCCCGATTGCGGATGCAAAATTACAACAAATTTTTCATTCCCGCAAATTTTTCGACAAAAAAATCGCGAAAAATAATCAAACGAAAAAAGAGCAGTATGCAACCGAAGTTGACAATACTGCTCTTCCTCTCTCCTCGGCGGTGCGGACGGGACTTGAACCCGCGACCTCCGGCGTGACAGGCCGGCATTCTAACCAGCTGAACTACCGCACCAAGTTTCCTTTCGTGGAGTGCTCTCGGGCTTTCCTTCCCGATTGCGAGTGCAAAGTTACAAACTTTTTCCGGATTACGCAAATTTTCACAAAACTTTTTTCATATTTTTTTGAATACATCCCTATATTGAGAAAAAAACGCCCCTCGATTGTTATAAAGTTATGATTCTTGATTGCCATACACATCACAATGCTCCAGACCCCAATGCCATCATATCGACATCGCCGATAGGGTTCGCCACGCAAGGCTCTCAACTTTGGTCAGTCGGACTGCATCCTTGGGATCTTGAACTATATTGTGCCGACAATCTCAGAATCAAAGATGAAATCTGGGTCGAACTGGTCGCAGCCGCCGCTTCTCCTGCTGTAGTGGCTATTGGTGAATGTGGAATCGACCTGACTCACGGAGGCTTGCTCGCAACCCAAATGTTAGCTTTCAGAAAACAGGCCCTTTTGGCGGAACGGCTCAAAAAGCCCCTCATCATCCACGCTGTCAAAGCCCATGATATTATAACCGGCATGAAAAAGGATCTCAACCCTGAGCAACCTTGGATCATACACGGGTTTCGTAACAAACCAACTATTGCCGAGATTTATCTAAAAGCCGGCTGCTGGCTCAGTTTCGGTGAGAAATTCAGCCCGGAGGCCCTGGACATCACCCCAACCGACCGTATTTTGGCAGAGACCGACGAATCTTCACTCCCTATTGAGTCAATAATAATGCGTCTGGAAGAATCTACTCAAAAAAATCTTCGAGACCACATCATCAACAATGGCAACATTTTCAATCAACACTTTCAACAATAAAACCAAAATGAAAAAGTCTATCCTTCTTCTATTAGTTATTGCAAATTTTTGTATCAGCGCCAATGCCCTCCGACTTGAGCCTATAAAATATGGCGACATGGAAAATTGGGTGACGCGAAACATCTCAGAGTCTGCAATAATTGGAGGCAATCACAAGACACTATATGAAATAGCGCCAAAAACCACAATAGATGGCAATAAAGCCTACAAGAACATGGGAGGCTCTCCTTGGGCTAACTCTAACGCATATGCCAAGGTGTGCGGTGTAGTCAAAGGATCCAACACCGTCTCCCCTGCCAAGCGAGGCGGAAGCACTGTGGCTAAATGCGAAGCAAAGATGGAGCATGTCAAGGCCCTCGGCATCGTCAATATGGATGTGATGGTGGCCGGCACAATATTCCTTGGCCAATTGTTTGAACCACTTACTTCTACCAAAGGGGCATTTAGCAAGATGGAGATGGGAATCCCCTACACAAAGCGGCCGAAGGCTCTCGTATTCGATTATGAGGTAGAGATGCCAAAAGAGAATATCCGCACCAAATCTACCGGATTCAGCAAGCAAAAAACACTACAAGGACGCGACAACGCTGAGGTCTACGTACTTCTTCAGCGCAGATGGGAAGATGAAAACGGCAATATTTATGCCAAGCGCGTGGGGACAGGACGCGAACGATATAATAAATCCATTCCATGGACAAAGGGACACGAACTCCCTATTCATTATGGCGATATCACAACTCAATCATTCTACAAGCCTTGGATGGGACTTCTTGACGGAGACAAGGCATATCACGCTAAAAACTCAAAAGGGAAATTAGTGCCTGTGCATGAAGTGGGATGGGATGACCCCAATGCCACTCCGACACATGTCTTAGTGATGGCTTCCTCATCTTGCGGCGAGCCCTTCATAGGCACCGAAGGCCTTACACTCTATATCGACAATATAAACTTTGGCTTCTAACAAATTCTAATTAGTCTAATCAGTCTAATTAGTCCAATTAGTCCAATTAGACTAATTAGACCAATTAGACCAATTATAACCACTTTCTAATTCCAAAAAGAAAAAAAAATATGAAAATAGCAATAATAGGCTACGGCAAAATGGGCCACATGATCGAGAAAATCGCTAAAGATCGTGGCCACGAAATAAGCGTCATCATCGATGCCGACAATTTAGCAGATATCGACTCCAAGGCTTTCCGCAAGTCTGATGTCGCCATTGAATTCACCCAACCATCAACTGCAGTCAACAATCTTCTTCGCTGTTTTTCTGCCGGGGTTCCCGTAGTCTGCGGCACCACCGGATGGCTCGATTCGCTCGACGCTGTGAAATCAGTATGTGAAAGCGGCAAAGGAGCGATGCTGTATAGTTCCAACTTCTCAATAGGAGTCAACATTTTCGAGGCAGTGAGCCGCTATCTCGCAAGAATAATGAACAATTATGAACAGTATATTCCTACAATGGAGGAAGTGCATCATATCCACAAACTTGACCACCCTTCGGGGACTGCAATCACAATTGCTGAAGAACTGATCGCGGCATCCAATAAAGTCGACAATTGGAAAGAAACCCCAGAACTAAATGAACCCTCCGAAAACTCCAACATCTCTGATTCCTCTGAACCCCTGCAACCTGAGACCTCGAAACCTGAAACCTCCCACACACTCTACATCTCCCATCGTAGAGAAGGGGAAGTGCCGGGAATACACACTGTGACATGGGACTCCCCACAAGACACCATCACAATTTCCCATTCTGCCAAGAGTCGCGAAGGCTTTGCTTTAGGTGCTGTGATTGCTGCTGAATGGCTGGCTGAAAAATGTAAGAAATTCTCTGTGGGACCCCTAAAGATTGGTTCAGGCCAGACTGGATTCTTCACAATGAAGGATATGCTCAAGTTTTAGCCCTCTACTCATAAAAGGGAGCTTGGGAATACACATAATCAATCCCCCTTTAGGGGGTTAGTGGGCTTCCATGCAATAAGTAGAATAGAATTCCGTTAAGATATATTATGAATTCATTTATTTCTGACCTCCGCAATCGATTGAAAGCAGTGCGTCCGACACGTTGGGTGCGCTTCGGTATAGTGTCACTCATATTTTTCCTTTGGGTGATATGGATGCAGAATGCATGGCTCTTGCTGCTATGGCTTCTGCTCGTAGACATTTACATCACGGGCTACATACCCTGGACTTGGTGGAAAAAGACAAAGGAACCTGTACGCACGGTATTCTCATGGATTGACGCAATCATATATGCTCTAATCCTTGTCTATTTCATTTTCGCTTTCATTGGGCAGAATTATAAGATACCTTCTTCTTCGCTTGAGAAATCATTGCTTGTAGGCGACTACCTATGGGTCAACAAAACAATCTACGGGCCTCGTGTGCCTCAAACGCCTCTGCATTTCCCACTCGCCCAGCATACACTTCCCATCTTAAACACTAAAAGCTATATCGATGAGCCTCAGTTGAAATATCATCGTTTAGCAGGGCTTCGCAGCATTGAGCGTGGAGATATAGTCGTGTTTAATTATCCGAATGGGGACACAGTGGCCACAAAAGTGCCAAATCCGGATTACTATCAAATCTGCTACGAACTGAAACGCAGAGGGATAGAAGATCCCAAGGCATATATCGAGGCCAACAAAGCAATGTTTGGCGACCTCGTGGTCCGCCCTGTCGACCGCCGCGAGAACTATGTAAAACGTGCAATCGGTCTTCCCGGAGAGCGTCTACAGATAAAAGATGATGTCATATATATCAACGGAGAGCCAATAGAAGATGCTGAGAATGTGCAATACAACTATGTGATTCCTGTCAAAAATTCAATTTCTCTTGAGAAATGGCAGTCGATAGGAGTGCGTGCTGAAGACCATGGCAATGCTCCTATACAAGTAGAAGGGATTCCATATATGTTCTACGACGTTCCTCTCACCAAAGAAGCCAAAGCCATAGTGGAAACTTGGCCCGAAGTTGACGGAGAACTTATCAAAGAGTCTAAGACAGGATTTTACGATCTCGGAGGCATGTTTCCGCTCGGCAACAACTATGGCTGGACTCGTCCTGACATGGGTGAGATATGGATTCCTAAAAAAGGAAGCACTTTGAAGTTGAATCTCTACAATCTTCCTGTCTATGAACGTGCAATTAGCACTTATGAGGGCAATGACCTGCAAGTGAAAGACGGAAAAATCTACATCAACGGCAAGGAGACCGACCAATATACATTCAAGATGGACTATTACTGGATGCAAGGCGACAACCGCGACCGCTCAGCCGACTCCCGCTATTGGGGATTTGTACCGGAAGATCACATTGTCGGAAGCCCGATGTTCATTCTTGCCTCCTTCGATGAAGAGAAAGGCCTGTTCGACGGAAAGATCAGATGGAACCGCATCCTTCGCAATGCCAATCCGGACAAAGACACCAAATGGAAATAATCCCTCCATATCTCCCTTCTACTGCATGGATTCAGGGCAAAGTTGCTGCTAAATCGCTAAAGACTCGCGACTATACGAGGACAATCGTCGAGTCGAACAATCCGGAAGGGATGATATTGACGGTTCCCGTGATAGGTGGAAGCAGTGCAGCAAAACGCTTGAGACCGGCACAATTAGAGATCTCAGGACATGGAGACTGGACAAGAATCCACCTTGGAGCCATTGAGGCTGCCTACGGTAAGGAACCATATTTCGTGCATTTTTTCCCTGAAATATCATCTGCAATTGAGAATTATCCGCAACAACTTTCCTCCCTTAACGTTTTATTGATGGAAAAGATGATGGACTTCCTCAATTATAGAGAGGCTATTGAAGAGATAAAGCGACTAAGAGAATTAAATCCCACAAGATACTCTGACATTGCCAAGAGATTGGAGACAAAAATCCATCTCCACCACTCCTTCCTCGAGCCTCTCTTCCGCTTTGGGCGAGACTCCATCTTCCTTATGGAATGCAGGCTTCCTTCCCTGCAATTAAGAGATTGAATTATGAATTATGCATTATGAATTATGCATTAAAGATAATATTTTCCTTGATTTTTGCTGCCGTTTCATTCGGCAGCAGAGCTGATGCGCCTGAAATTCCCGAATATAAGGGAGACCTTAAAGTCAAGGTCAACCCGGTAAAAGGCTACTACCGTTTCGTGGATGAATACGGCGACTCCGTTCGCATGACTATATTCAAGGATTTCCACGTGTATCCTCCCATGAAGTTTAAAAACAAGAAGCAGGAGGACTTTTACTGGAGAACGGTGCGCGATGTACGCAAGACTCTCCCCTACGCAAAACTCGCTTTTGCCACTCTTTGCGAAACTTACGAATACATCCTCACCATACCAGATGAAAAGACACGAGAGAAACACCTCAAACGCCTTGAGAAGGATATATTCGAGCAATACAAGCCCGTAGTAAAGAACATGACAAAAAACCAAGGAAAAATCCTGCTTAAGCTTATCAATCGGGAGACTGATCAAAGTTCTTTCAGCATTGTAAAAGCCTTCTTAGGAAGTTTCCGTGCCGGGTTTTGGCAGACATTCGGCAAATTCTTTGGCATGAACATGAAAGCAGGGTTTCACCCTGATACAAACAAAGACGATGCAATCATCGACCGCATCGCCTACCTTATTGAACAAGGCCAGTTATAACCTTGCCAGTATCATAGTTGTGACACACGATTCGCGCGTCTACAAAAGTTTCAAGACCTTGCTGTAAGGAAAGTGCCGTTCCCCTTAAGGCGGAAAGAAGTCAGAACAGCCGGCACCAACACTGTTTCTCCAGTCTTAATTTGCAACTTTCCATCCAAATAATCCAGAGACGCTTCCCCATCGATGCACATCACGGCAGTAAACGAGTCATCACTAAAATTCAACTCAACCTCCCCATCCAATAGAATACGATTCACTGTGAAATGCTCACACTCTGCAATGACAGCCATCTCATCTGAATCATCTACCGGCTCGCTTTTATAGCTGTCATAATAAGTGAAGTCTATGGCATCTTTGGCTTGCTCGGTATGAAGTTCACGCGTATTGCCCATGGCATCCTTACGCCCATAATCGTAAATTCTATAGGTGATGTCGCTGTTTTCTTGTATCTCAGCCAGAAAATTGCCACTTCCGATGGCATGCACCCTTCCGGCAGGAAGAAAATAGACATCGCCAGGATGCGACTCATGAGCAGCAAGCACCTCCTCGATACTCCCTTCTTCAACCCTTCTCATGTATTCTTCGCGGTTCATCTCACGATTAAGCCCTGAATATATGCGTGCGTTCTCTTCGGCTGATATGATATACCACATTTCTGTCTTTCCCAGACTTCCATGCCGCCTCATAGCAAGGTCATCGTCGGGATGCACCTGCACCGACAGCTTATCATTTGCATCAATCAGTTTTACAAGCAATGGGAACTGACCTCCATATTTCTTCATCACCTTCTTACCGAGGAAATCCTCTCCAAAGCGATCTACAAGATCAGAAATCTTCATACCCTGATAATTACCATCAGCCACAGTTGACTCATGACCAGCCACAGCCGATATTTCCCAACTTTCACCTATGTTGGCAAACGGCTGTTCAATTCCCTTATATCTACAGATTTTCTCTCCTCCCCATATCACAGTCTTAAAATAGGGATTGAATCTTATTGGCGCTTTCTTAATCATTTTCCTGATTTTATTTGTGCAAATTTACACATTTTATTTTATATGCACAACCCTATCTTTATTGATAGAACAAGATTAGCCAACTATGCGTTATAATTATATCAGTATGCGACATTATT
>CAZCZX010000077.1:0-5068 GCA_964503095.1 uncultured Sangeribacter sp. | reverse complement strand
ACATTATTCCAATCATATGATTCCAATCTAATACGATTATGAAAAAGAATTCCACTGCAAGGCCTTCAAAGCGAATGCGCAAGGCCGAACTTCAAAATAAAATTCTGGCTTTCCTTGAAAAGGAAAACCGCCAGGCTTTCAATTATAAGCAGATAGCATTTGCCATTGACGCCCAAGATTTTAAGATGGATGTCATCAACCTTCTTGAGGAGCTTACTGCCAACGACGTGATACAGGAAATTGGACTTGGCAAATACAAGGCCCCGGCAAACCGAGGCTCTGAAAATATAGGCACATTCATCCGCCGCTCCAACGGCAAGAATGCCGTAGTGATCGACGATGAGCAAATCATGGTGGCTGAACGCAATTCGATGCATGCCCTTAATGGAGACAAGGTGCGCGTGATGATTTCGGCAGCCCGCAAAGGCGTTGAGCCGGAAGCCCAGGTGCTTGAGATCATCGAGGCAAAAGACCAAGTGTTCATTGGCGAACTTATAGTAGACCGCCATGGCGCCCGACTTGTGCCGGATTCTAAGTTCCTCGCCGCCGACATTATCCTCAACCGCAACAAACTCAAGGGAGGCAAGACCGGCGACAAGGCCATCGCCCGAATCACCATGTGGAAAGATGAGGAGATGTGTCCTCGAGGAGAGGTTGTAGACATACTCGGCAAGAAAGGTGAAAACACCGCCGAGATGCATGCCATTCTCGCAGAATTCGGCCTTCCCTACAAATATCCGGAAAATGTGGAGAAAGCAGCCGACAAGATCGGTGCCGGCATCACACCGGAGGAAGTGGCTAAGCGTGAGGATTTCCGTGGCATCACAACATTCACCATAGATCCGCGCGATGCAAAGGATTTCGACGATGCGCTCTCAATCCGCACGCTCGCCAATGGCAATTATGAGGTGGGCGTACACATTGCCGACGTGACCCATTACGTCACTCCCGGAAGCATTATCGAAAAAGAGGCGCAGAAACGCGCCACATCGGTCTATCTTGTAGACCGCACCATTCCCATGCTTCCGGAGCATCTTAGCAATGGGATATGCTCATTAAGGCCAAATGAGGAGAAACTTACCTTCTCCGCAATTTTTGAACTTGACAAGAAGGCTAATATTATCAACTGCCGAATAGGAAGAACTGTAATTAAAAGCGACCGCCGATTCACTTATGAAGAAGCACAGGAACGCATCGAGACCAAGCAAGGTGATTTCTCCACTGAAATTAATATCCTCAACGATCTCGCTCAGCAACTCCGTCATCGCCGATATGAAAACGGCGCATTGGAGTTTGACCGCGCAGAAGTACGCTTCGAGATAGACAAAGATGGCAAACCTATCAGCGTCTACTTCAAAGAATCGAAAGAGGCAAATAAACTGATCGAGGAGTTCATGCTTCTTGCCAACATTGCCGTGGCTGAGAAAATCGGAAAGGTTCCTAATGGAAAGAAGGCAAAGTCATTTGTATATCGCGTGCATGACAAACCGGACGAAGAGAAACTTGCCAACCTGAGCAGCATAGCCGCCAGATTCGGATTTAAGATCAATGCTGAGGGGAAGGCCACCCAGGTCAATAAGAGCCTCAACCGCATGCTAAGGGATGTAAAAGGGAGAGGAGAGGAGAATATGCTCTCAATGCTTGCCATACGGTCTATGGCAAAGGCAATATACACTACCGACAATGTAGGCCACTATGGATTGGCTGTGCCTTATTACACCCACTTCACCTCCCCTATCCGCAGATATCCGGATATGATGGTGCATCGTCTGCTCGAACGCTATGCCGACGGCGGAAGATCTGTAGATAAGATCAAACTTGAGGATCAGTGCAAGCATTCCTCCGACATGGAGCAATTGGCGGCTAACGCAGAGCGTGCATCAATCAGATACAAGCAAGTGGAATACATGCGCGACCGCCTCGGAGAAGTCTACGAGGGTGTGATTTCCGGAGTGACTGAATGGGGTGTCTATGTCGAACTCGATGAGAACATGTGTGAAGGACTCGTTCCCGTGCGCGATCTTGCCGATGACTATTACGACTACGACGAGAAGAACTATTGCCTGACGGGGCGCAAGACTCATAAGAAATATACACTTGGCGACCGCGTGAAGGTGCAGGTGGCGCGTGCAGATCTCGACAAGAAACAGCTCGATTTCGCACTTCTATCCGACGATGGCAATCCCAATAAACCATTAAAGGAACAGAACAAAAAGCATGGGCGCAACCAACCAAAAAGCAATTCAAAAAGAAAAAAATAGTTAAAAATTTGCTCACTCCAAAAAAAAGTAGTAATTTTGCACTCGGATGAGCCCTCCACGACCAGCTCCCCGTAAATCCCCCAGATCCTGACCGAAGCAAGGGTAGCGGGTTGAGCGGTGCGATGAAGTAAGTTCATCCACCTGCCTCTTTAGCTCAGTTGGCCAGAGCACGTGATTTGTAATCTCGGGGTCGTTGGTTCGAATCCGACAAGAGGCTCCCCAAAAGCGCGACGGGACGGCTCCAAGCCGCCCCGTCATTTTTATTAGCCCCCGGCCCCCTAAAGGGGGAGAATTAATTCTAAATTCTCAGTTTAAATATGTATATTTTCAATATATCTTTCGTAATATCAAAGTCGCTCCAAGACTCATTTATCTCTTGGGCAAAAGATGAGGCTCAGACCGCAGCTTCATCTCCACTTCTTCGCAACTACAAACTCATAACGGTAGCAGCCATTCCGGGCGACAAGGAATTTGCAAAATCACCGGAGAAAAACTTCTCAATCCAGATGCACTTTGACTCCATTGCAGACTGCCGCGAATGGAATGAAAAATGCTTTCACACACTAATGGAATCCTATGCTAAATGGCACGGCCCTAACCCACTCTTTTTTGCCACCATACTCAAGGAACTATGAATCTAAACGATTACGACCGAATCATTATGGGAATTGACCCGGGCACGAATGTCATGGGCTATGGTGTCTTAGGAATCAATGGCAAGAAGGCCGACGTAATAGTGATGGGAGTGATCCAACTTAACCGTTTTGAGACCCATTACATGCGACTCGGACGCATCTACGAGCGCGTTTCAGGTCTCGTACAGCAGTATCTCCCTGATGAACTCGCCATCGAAGCCCCCTTCTTCGGCAAGAATGTTCAATCTATGCTGAAACTCGGGCGAGCACAGGGTGTCGCAATGGCTGCCGCGCTCGCACGCGACATCCCAATCACCGAATATCCTCCTCTCAACGTTAAGAAAGCCGTCACCGGGAATGGCCAGGCATCCAAAGAGCAGGTTGCCAATATGCTGAAGCATCTCCTCTCCATTCCTGAAGAGAAGATGCCGGATGCCTTGGATGCCACCGACGCGCTCGCCGTGGCACTCTGCCATATGTACGAATCTCAAAAGCCTACTATCGCCAAAGGTCCCAAATCTTGGAAAGACTTCCTCGCCAAAAATCCGGACCGAATCGCACCGAGACTCAAATGAATTCATAATGCATAATGCACAATGCATAATGAAGTCTATTGCGTAGCCAATTATGCATTATGAATTATGACTTGCTTTAGCTTGAGCGTATCTAATTATGCATTAGTCTTGAAGAGTTGCTTGATTGAGCCAAGAGAAGACAACACCGAAGTGGCCTCATAAGGGATATATACTGTCTTATTGTCTTGCCCTGCAGTCATGCTCTTCAGAGTCTCTATATATTTCTGGGCAAGCAAATAAGCGGCAGGATCTGTTTGCGACTGTGCCACTGCATCTGCCACATTCCGGATAGCATCGGCTTCAGCCTGAGCGCGCAGCACTTGGGCGCGAGCCTCACCCTCGGCCTTTAGGATAGCTGCCTGCTTCTCAGCCTCCGCTTTATTGATTTGCGACATCTTTTGTCCTTCCGAACGAAGTATCACAGACTGCTTTTCACCCTCAGCATTCAGGATTTCGGCACGGCGATTACGCTCTGCCTGCATCTGCTTCTCCATTGCAACGCGAACACTCTCAGGAGGCGTGATATCCTGGAGCTCGACACGATTTACCTTCACGCCCCATTTATTTGAGGCATCGTCGAGAATCGTCTGCAGTTTTGCGTTGATAGTGTCGCGAGATGTAAGAGTCTCATCAAGTTCCAACTCACCGATCACATTTCTGAGCGATGTCTGGGTAAGTTTCTCAATTGCATTCGGAAGATTATCAATCTCATATACAGACTTCTTTGGGTCAACAATCTGGAAATAAAGAAGAGCATTGATTTCAGTAGTCACATTATCACGGGTGATCACCTGCTGAGAAGGAAAGTCATATACCTGCTCACGCAAATCAATTACAGTAGTGGTCATCACGCGCACACCACCACGACCGAATGCCCCACCCGGCTCTATGCGGCGGGTGTACACCACTTTTGGTTTGTCGATAAAAGGTATAATGAAATTCAAACCCGGCTGAAGGACAGAATGGAATCGTCCAAGCCTCTCTACCACTTTAGTCTCAGACTGAGGCACCACCTTCACTCCCGCCATGATAATGACGATCACGAGCACAAGGATTACAGCTGCTACGATAATTGTTGTCATAATAATAAATTTTAAAATTGTAAGATCAGCCGTTTGTCGCTGATTTCACTTAGAGTTATTATCGTTAAATATCAATCACTTCCACAGAAAGAATAATGGAGTCATACCCCACTACTCTGACCTCATCACCATCCTGAAGAGATTCTTTGTGATTGGCGGGTCGAATCTGCCATACATCCCCATCAATCCGCATCCTCATGCAGTCGGGAGCCTCAAAAGCCACCCCTGTCCTACCGATCAGAGCGTCCATTCCGGTAGCAGAATGCCGGCTTCCTCTATGGAGGCATCCTATCAGTCGATGTCGCCAATGGAAAGTAGCCAGATAAAGGATTGCTGTCGACACCACAAATGTCACTATAGTAGCCAACCACTCACCACCAAGCAATGCCGCTACCATGGCACACAACGCACCGATGCCGACATAGAGGCATGTAGTAGACAATGTCATCAACTCAGCCACTAAAAATCCCACACCCAATATAAGCCAAAAACTCCAAATTCCCATATCTTTCTAT
>CAZCZX010000076.1:4387-12098 GCA_964503095.1 uncultured Sangeribacter sp. | reverse complement strand
GCTGCCAACAACGGTATTTGTGAGATCTTGTTTGATATTGAGGCGGGCGCTAAGGAATCTGTGAAACTCACTCTTTCCAACAAGGCAGGCAATAAGGTAGACATGGTGTATAATTCTGAAGATCATACTTTGTCGTTCGACCGCAGAGAAAGTGGATTGGTAGACTTCAGCGAGAATTTCCCTGCAGTGACTGTCTCTCCTACATTTGAAAACAACGGCAAGATTTCCCTCCGTATATATGTCGACAAGTCGAGCATTGAGGTGTTTGGCAATGGAGGACAATTTGTAATGACAAATCTTGTGTTCCCCACTGAACCATATAGCACATTCTCCGTTTCATCTTTAGGAGGAAAAGCGAAGATAAGCAACCTTAAGATATATTCTCTTAATACAAAATAACCAAGTTAAAATATGACACCCAATATGGCAAATACTGTAGCGACCGACCGTAAATCCTTCATGATGCAGATTATTCCTGTGATGCTCTGCTTCTTCTCAATGGGTTTTGTCGACCTTGTAGGTTCTGCGACCAACTTCGTAAAGGCAGACCTCAACCTCTCTGGCGCGCAAGCCGGATTCATCCCGTCCCTCGTTTTCTTCTGGTTTCTGATCTTCTCGGTGCCTACCGGCATGCTGATGAACAAAATCGGACGTAAGAAAACGGTTATATTGTCGCTTCTTCTGACACTTCTCTCTCTTGTGATTCCAATTTTTGGAGAAAATTATTATGTCATGCTTGCAGCGTTTTCTCTTCTTGGAATCGGCAACGCAGTGATGCAGACATCACTCAACCCACTTGTATCAGGCCTTATCAATCCTGCACGTCTGGCTTCCACGCTTACATTCGGACAGTTTGTCAAGGCTCTCGCTTCTCTTCTTGCTCCATATCTTATGGCTTGGGGTGCAGCTGCGCTGATGCCGACCTTCGGACTTGGTTGGAAAGCCGTGTTCCCGATTTTCGCAGCTATATGTCTACTTTCAATAGCAGCTTTAGGTGCTACTCCAATTGATGAAGAACAGCCCGACAAGGTGACCGGTTTCAAGGAGTGCATCGTGCTTCTCCGCATACCGTTCGTGCTTCTTTGCTTCCTTGGCATCATGTGTCATGTGGGTATCGACGTTGGCACAAACACATTTGCTCCGCAGATCCTTACAGAAAAATTCGGACTCTCAGTTGAGGATGCTGTGATAGGCACTCAGATCTACTTCTATTTCCGCACCGGCGGTTGCCTGCTCGGATCATATATCCTTGCCAAGATGTCGGCAAAGTCATTCTTTGCATTCAGCGTATTCTGCATGCTTCTTGGTATGATAGGGCTCTTCGTCGCCTCTTCTCAGTTCCTTGTCCTTGCTGCTATCGCATGCATCGGTTTCGGCAACTCTAATATCTTCAGTGTGGTATTTGCGCAGGCTCTCAATCGCCAGCCTAAGGAGAAGAATGAGGTGTCTGGACTTATGATCATGGGTCTTTTCGGCGGCACAGTGTTCCCTCTTTGCATGGGTTTCGCACAGGATGCAGTAGGAGTGGCAGGAGCAGTGGCAGTGATGACCCTTGGCGTGCTCTACCTTGCTTTCTATACTCTTAAGATTAAGAACGCTTAATCTTAATGCATAATTCATAATGCATAATTCATAATTATGCCATGCCTTGAAAAAGGCTATAGACAAAACAAATTTATCATTTATAATTAATCATTTATCATTATATTTCATGAAAGACTTAGTAGTTGGAATGGGTGAGGCCCTTTGGGACATCCTTCCGGAAGGAAAGAAAATCGGCGGAGCACCCGCAAACTTCGCATATCATGTGTCACAGTTCGGTCTCCCAAGCTGCGTTGTCAGTGCAGTAGGTGAAGATTCTCTTGGCAAGGAAATCGTTGACAATTTGACATCTAAGGGTCTGAATCAGCTTATCTCAATAGTGCCTTATCCAACAGGAACTGTTCAGGTGGAACTTGATGAAGCCGGAATCCCTATCTATGATATCAAGGAAAATGTGGCATGGGACAATATTCCATTCAATGAGGCTCTTGAGGGACTTGCAAAGAAGACTAAGGCTGTATGCTTCGGATCTTTGGCACAGCGTAACGTAGTTTCTCGTGAGACTATCGGTAAGTTTCTTGATGCAATGCCGAAATCGGACGACAGTCTCGTGGTGTTTGATGTAAATCTTCGTCAGGGCTTCTATACCAAGGAGATTCTCACAAATTCAATGGAACGTTGCAATATCCTTAAAATCAATGATGAGGAATTGGTGACTGTAAGCCGTATGTTTGGTTATCCGGGTATTGACCTTCAGGATAAGTGCTGGATTCTTCTTGGCAAATACAATCTGAAGATGCTGATCCTGACTTGTGGTATCAATGGCAGCTACGTGTTTACTCCGGGCAATGTATCCTTCCAGCCGACACCGAAAGTAGAGGTGGCAGACACAGTAGGAGCAGGAGACTCTTTCACAGCAGCGTTCATAGCCAGCATTCTCAAAGGCAAATCAGTGCCTGAAGCACACGCAACAGCAGTACGCACCTCAGCCTTCGTCTGCACCAAGAAGGGCGCAATGCCAGTGCTTCCACCCGAACTGACAGAATAATCCCTCGCACATAAAAAATCTATCCTCTTTCACACCACCAAAGCCTCCCGCCGCCATCGGCAGGAGGCTTATTAATTGTAGGCGTGGAGGGAAGGGAGGAGGTTGACTCCGAAGTATGTCATGATTATTGATGAGAAAGCGAAGATGAGATAGATACAAAGGAATAAGGGTTGACGGTTCATCTTGAAATATTTGTGAAGGGGGATAGAATAGAGAAGTAATGTCACGAGCGACCAAGTCTCTTTTGGATCCCACGCCCAATAGCGGCCCCAAGATACATTCGCCCACATCGCTCCGGTAATTATTCCCATTCCCAGAAGAAATATGCCGGGGGCAAGTAGTGTCAAAGCCAGTGAGGAAAGGCGTTGTCTCTGGCTCGGAACTATAAGGGCAGTAATCGCAATTGGCAAAGTGAATCCTAAGATGGCATAGGAGAGCATTACGAGCGACACATGAATAGACAACCATGGAGAAGCCAACACAGGCATCACCGGACTCAGTATAGGATCTTTCATCCCAAGCAATGCCACAAGCAACAAAAAAGAGGCTGCCGCCATACCGAGAGCCACGAGTAAATTAGATTCCTTACGCCAAGCCATCACTCCCGACAGCAAAATCATACAGACTCCCACAAATTCCATTATGTCTCCGGTATTCGACAATGGCACAGAGCCGGATATATACCATAGCCATCCATAGGCTAATATACCTCCAATTCCAATGACTGCAATCAAGGGAAACAAATGGAAATTCCTCTTAATTATCAGCGATAGAAGGATGAGAACGACACATAGGATGGTGCAGATAAAAAGTATCCTTAAAGGATTGACATGATAGTATAAAATCTCCGATTTAATCGAAAAATTTGACCTTAGATGGTCAGAATCGGGCATTAGAGCCGTAAACAGATCTCCATTCCATAGATCAATCAGCAACGCCACTTTCTCATCAAGCATGAGAATGTCTTTATCGAGCGGCCCGGAACCACCCTGATACAGTTTTTCGGGTATATATTCCCCGTTTTCATCGTATAAATCTGCCAATGCAACATATTTCCCATCTTCGGAAAAATTCCCTCTCAATTCCTTACTCTTGACCTTTATAAACGGCACCTTGCTCCAATCCTCCTTGTACTTGATAAGGGAAGCCACAAATGCTTCCGGCGACAGACCCCCAACTGCTCCGCGTCCTGTAAGTTTATACGTAAGTCTGTCAGCAAATCTTGTAAAAGAGACCGTCTCGCCATTGAAAAGCACTTGCCTACTCGCCAAAGAATCAGTTAATCGCACATCTACCGCAGGGACTGCAGACACCTCTCCAGTGCCTGCACAGAAGCAGCCCATCAATATGCATGCAGCGATGCTTTTCTTCCCCAATCGAGATTTCCAATATTTTTTCCCTAACCAGATTACTCCACTTAATGCAAAAAGCAGAAAGCCGGCATATGTGACTGCAATCCCTATCGGATCGTAGGTTACTGTCAAGAGAGTGCCACCTTGCTCATCATAAGATGTCTGATAGAGTCGAAAATTGCTTAATTTCCCGATATGGTTCATAGAGATATGTATAGTATCGCCTGACGCCGTAAGCAGTTCCGACTTGAAATCCTTGGGGAAATTCATTCCTGGGTAATACTCCAGTGCGAACGAAAGCAAAGTGACAGATTCCGGCAAAGGTTGTCTCCTTCCGTCGGAAGAGACAAAATAGTCGGTAGATTCTGAAGGAAAAAGATGGAGCGTCCCGTGGCGGGAGAAGAGAGAATTGCAGAAGCCCCCCGCTATCATACACAAAAAAGAAACGTGCATGATGAAAGCGGTCACATTCCGCCAGAGACGCCCCATTATTATTGCGGTTATCATCAATATGGCGATGAGAATCCAAAAGATTTTCCAGCCTATTGATGAATATATTTCAGCCGGCAGCAAAGAAGATAACCCAATCATCAGGATGATGACGACGGTTGAGACAAATATCAAGATCTCAGTATGCCGCATATTCAGGATTATCCCCCTTTTTAATTGCCATACATTCAGTTTCGATAAGCCAACCCGGTCGGCAGACTGGAGCGAGGACAATGACTTTGGGAATGCCCGGGAATCGCTCCTCCATCATCTTACCTATAAGAGCCTGGTCGGCTATATCGCGGAGATATACAGTCATATGCGCCACATCATTCCATCCGCAACCCCCTTCAGCCAAAAGCACACCGATATTTTCGAGCATACGTTCAGCCTGAGCCTTGATGTCGCCGGGAGCCACAATCCTACCTTTATTGTCGATGCTTGCAGTGCCTGAGATATAGACATGACGCCGATCGGCATAATCCACGGCTGTGGCACGTTCAAACGCCACCCCGTATTCGTAAGTGGGATTAAGGTGTGACTTTCCATAAATATACGTGATTTGCTTAGGCGTTACCTTAGTATCAGCAAAAGCATTGAATGCCACAAGACGTCTTGGCTCTGAACACTGCCCCTCAATGCCAGTAGATGCTATGAAATGGGAGTCGCAGGTGAGTCCCTCTCTTGCAAAGACACTGTTGCGGCCTTGAACCACACCTGGATAATTATTATCAATATCTCTTACGAAAAACCATGTGCGGAGGCAATTGTCTTTCAATGAGGCGCCACGCAGTTTTAGTTCGCTTGCCAATCGCTCAAGATATGCTACTGTCATGGTCAGGGAGTCTCCTGTAGAGACATTGTAGCCATCGCCTACCCATATATGTCCTCGGCTGTCTTCCCATAGTCCATTGTCGCGGTGAGTGAAATTTGCATCTTCCTCAAAAAGCACAAGGAGGGCAGCCTTTGTGCCATCTAAGGGAGACTGTCCGAGAACGGAGACTGCGCAGTCATCAGCATCGGGGAGAAGAGATCTTTGGTTGGCCGGATCGCTTAGGAGCCAGCGTTTAAAGACGGGGAGCAATCCTGTGTCATGCGCCAACTTACCTGATGCTTTGCATATGCTATTGATTTGGGAAGCGACATCAGTATCAGCTGCAGGCAGAATATAAGCATGGGCTTCTTTTCGACCTGAATCGAAAAGAGCTACAGATGCCACTGCCCCATCATATTTGAAATCGAGATATTCCATTTCTTAAATTCTTCACAAAAATAACCATTTTAATTGAGATACGCAAAAAAATCGTTAAGCGTCTATCTTTAGCATTCAGAGATTGTCGATCCAATTGCGGATTAGATCGAGTTTCTCTTGGCGCACTACTTCTACGCTGTGGTCGTAGTTCCAGTCAGAGGAGATGTCGGAACTAAGAATAAGAAAGAGTTCGCTTTCCGCACTATTCCCGGGACTAACTCTGTCTACTCCAGGCATTTTTCGGGATGGAACAGAAATGAGATTATCCATACTTTTGCCAGCAAGCAGGTCAAGCCCCGCTGCGGCGTGTCCGGTGGCTCCATGGCATTGCGCACACGTAGTATTAAATATCTCAGTCTGTATGGCAGCAGACATTGAAATGTCAATGGCTTCGGTGTCAATCTGTAGAGTGCCTGACTGATGATCGAAGTTTGCTGTCAAGAATGTTGCCACACGACGTCGCAATCGGTCGATTGCGCAGAGTTCGATAGTATTGACTTCGCTTGGGATTCCGGAGAGGGTGACTTCGCATCTTCCGTTGCTGATGCCGGCATCTATATTTTTGCTGATCAAGGCATATTCATTGCCATCGGTAAAGCCTGCCAAAGCGAGAGTATAGCCGGAACTCCAAGTGTCGGCGCCTGTCACCGTCCCTGAAAAATGGGCTGAGCCTCCTTCTTCGGCCTGCGCTATATCATCAGGGAATATGCGCCCTTCATCGCAAGAGGAGTTGCATATCGAGATGGCTAATATTAATATAATATGGTTTAGTTTCATTTTTTAGAAGGAGTATTGAGCCATGATTGTTACAGAGCTTGTGGCGAGGCCGAGGTTGTCTTCGTCGCGGTCCATTTGGCGGGCATGGCCTGTGCGCCCTGTGAATTGATACATTGCCTGAAGTTTCAGATTGATGCTGTCGATGAAATAGTTGGCTCCAATAGCAGGCATATTAAGGAAACCACCTTTCTTTGTGGAGTTGCGCTCGAAGAAATCATAACGCAGGCAACCCTGCAATTTCTTGGTGATGAAATATCCGGCTTGGCCGTAACCGCCAAAGTAGTTGTAAGAGGTGTCGATCTTCTGGCGCTTTGTGAAGCCAACATTCATATAGTAGACTTCTGCACCGAAATACCAACGGTTTTTTATCCAAGACCATTCCAATCCGAGGCGAAAATCGTTGGTGCTTTCGTTTTCACTCTCCACGTTAAGGGAGCCGGAAAGGCCTATCAGCATCTTGTTGCTATTGAGGCGTCGAGGGTCGCCTTGCGATGCGGGCATCACACCAAAAGGTTGGTAGGTGAGTCGAGCGGCATAGAGTAGCGATGGAATATGCCAGTCATCGCTCAGTGTCTTGTTTGCAACATTGACACTGGCACCGGTGCCATTGAATAGGCCCACCTGATAGCCGAACTTCTCTTTCACCATACCATGTACCTCCACACCGAGATCAAAACCGGTTCCGATATGAGGCGTCACGGCATTCAGGGAGTAAGGAAGAATCACGGAGGCAGTAAGAGAGGTTGGGAGCACTGGGAAGAGAGTTTCTCCAAGAGTGGTCAGATATGCGTGAGAGAAAGGGGTCTTGAACTTGCCAATTTTCACTCCGAACTCATCAGATGGCCTAATGTCAGCCCAAGCCTGTTGCAAAAGTCCACCACCGGATGCTGCAGCGTTGATAGAGAGATTGAAAGTCACGATATTGAATGCCTTCCCCGTGAATCCAAGCACAGCATAAGGGATGGCAAAACCGGAATTCGCCACATTATCCTGATTATAAGCCGGGTCAAGACCGGCATCGTCATAATAATTGTAGTTTGCCGAGGTCTGGACAAGCAGATATGGTTTGAAGAGGAAATCCCCTTTCTTCGTGGTAAATGTGAATCCACGGTGGTCGGCCAAAGACACAACACCATTCTCTGTTTCGGTGTCATACTGAGCGTGTGCAAGAGGTGCAAAGAAGAGGCCACATATGGCAGAGAGTATTAATTTTTTCATTTTAGGTGTTTTTTTGTGATAAATCTTGATTAA
>CAZCZX010000076.1:0-4287 GCA_964503095.1 uncultured Sangeribacter sp. | reverse complement strand
TGATTAATCCGGATAAGGTATTATAGTGATTGCAGGAATTTAATGATTGCCTCGCGGTCTTGGCGCGACATATTCTTGAATTTGTTTTTGGAGGCCTCGCCCTCCCCTCCATGCCACATGATGGCTTCTGTGAAGTTGCGTG
Organism: uncultured Sangeribacter sp.; assembly: GCA_964503095.1. Lineage (GTDB taxonomy): Bacteria > Bacteroidota > Bacteroidia > Bacteroidales > Muribaculaceae > Lepagella. The sequence goes on along the minus strand of CAZCZX010000076.1, from coordinate 4,145 downwards.
CGCGTCCGTCGTGGAGGAAATAGGTGTGACCATTCACTTTCTCCTGAAGTCCGATTCCCCAAAGAGGGGTGGTTCGCCATTCATTACCTCTGGCAAGACCCGAGACATAATTGTCGTTGAGTCCTACTCCCATGATTTCCGAACCCATATCATGCAGGAGGAAGTCGCTATAAGGATGGATGGTCTGGTTTCCGAGCCAAGGCAGTTGAGTGCCAGCAAGGAGTGTGGAGCCACGAGGACGAGTATGCAGAGTTGTGACATGGCAAAGATGGCATCCAGCCTCAAAGAACTTAGCCTCTCCCCTCTTCACATCAGGATCGTTTACATTGCGGCGTGCCGGCACACCGAGAGATTGCATGTATAAATCGACATTTTCCATGTCTTCGGTAGAAATGTCAAGTTGATCGTAGGAAAGTCCCATCATCGATCCCTGGGCCATTTGAATCTGCCCTTCGCAAATTTCCTCAGGATAGCGGCTGTTGGTGACGCCCATATCGCTTGAGAAACCGAGTTCAACAGTCAGGTCGGCATGTTGGGCCTTGTTGCCAGAGATACCGAGGCTCATCACTCCACGCTCGCTGATATAGTTGCAACGTCCGCTGATGCCCCATTCGGGATAATTGCTCTTTGCCGCCAACTGCTCTATCTCATTCTGATCGAGCGACATCAACTGGCCCATTCCGACATGGCGAAGCGGAATTCTGACAGAGCAGAAAAGATCTTCCGGAGCGATCTCATCTGCATACCAATCGGTTATGGCATAAGAAGGATATGCAAGTTCATATGTGTCACCGTCAGGAAAAGAGAATTGCTGATAATTCCAATATACTTTCAGTTTTCCTTCCTGCAGCACACCATAAATAGACTGATCATGCAACACACGTCCATATTCGCGGAAGAATGCGCCATTTTTTCTCGTGATATATACCAGCATGGCAGAGAAGCCATAGGAACCGGAACCATTATCGTTCCAAACGCCCGGTCGTGTACGCCCGGCGTTCCTATGGCAACTTCCGCATGAATATCCGGCATATACCGGTCCAAGACCTCCTCCCTGTCCGTTGGTAGAAGTACGCACATCGTCGTAAAGACGGTCGCCACGCACGAAGCGGGTGAGGTAGTCGCCTTTCACCCAAGGGGCTTCGCTATCGTAAGCCACAGAGGAATTAAGGAAAAGAGTGGATGTTCCTGCCGACAGTTGATAGCCGGCAGGAACCTCTATATCAAGCACATCAAGTCCGTCGCTCTCGCAGCTCGACATAAGAGCCGCGACACAAGAGATGCAACAAATTTTCAGTAATTCATAATGCATAATGCACAATGCATAATTAGTTAGACACTTATACTTTTAAACGATTAAACATCAATTCTTAACCTTTCGGGGTTGCCCGTCTTTAAAGAGGAGAAACTCAAGGGTGTGGAATCCGCGTACTGATTGCACTGCCTCGATAGTGTCGTCGTCGTCACCGTCGCTCCAGTCAAGATTGTCATAGTTGCCGGAGTTGAGTATCTGCACGATATTGTCCTGGTCAAGAGGCCAGCTGTCCATATTCGGATCAAGTCCGAGAGCATCCACCGGACCGAATAGGAACGCCTCGCTCTTCTCCCATGGCTCGCGAGCCTCAAGCCAAGCATTGCAAGCATTTGCGAAATTTGCATCTGAAGGAGAGTTCTTGAATTTCAATACTGCCTGATAGAGAGACTCGTTTCGTTCTTTAAGACTCTTGTAGGTGGGTACCACTACCACATCCACATAATTGTCTACAATATCCTGAAAGCGGCTATCTTCACCAAGTCTATTGACTGCACTCTTAAGATCGTTTGAAAGGAGCTCCTCAAGGTCGGCACATGCAGACATGGCAGAGCGACTTTCGCTGCTGTTGATATGGTTGCGGAAAGGTTGCGGAATCGAAAGGATAGCATTTGATGCTCCGGCAATAGCCATCTTTAATTTAGAGTCGAGTTCTGCATTCTCAATAGCGATAAGCGCGGAAAGCGACTTTGGGCTAACAGTGCCGTCGAGAGATCCGTAGTAGGAATTGCGGATAGATAGAATGTTGTTGGAGTAGTCCTCGCGGGAGTGCCAGCTATACCATGATTCTACCGAGTAGAGGGCAGCCTGAGTGTCGCCTGAGACATAGAGATTGTAGGGGTCGCCGATTTTGGCAGTGCCTACCTCATTTGCAATGTCGGCGCATCCTTCTATGATTTGCTCAAGGCAGCTTAGCGCGCTTGAATAGTTGCCATCATTATGGGCTTTGAAACTTGTCGCGAAGGGTGCGCCACCTTCATAAGAGGAGGTCCAAGCCTCATATAGGGTGTTGGCATCCATTTGCAGGAGGATAGCCACCTGCTGCATGTAGTTGCCCCAACTGGCTGCATTCTTTTCATTGTAGTCGAGAGTGGCAGCGTTGTCGTGATTGTCATCCGGTTTCGGATCATCATTGTTTGAGCAAGCGGTAAGTGCCATTGCGCTTGCGCAGAGGAGAGAAGAAAAGGCTAATAGGAAATTCTTTTTCATATTTTTGGATTTTTTTAGGCTTTAGTGGAGCCCCCCAGCCCCCTAAAGGGGGAGTATGGTGCTTTAGGGGCTTTAAGGGCTTTAAAGGCTTTAAAGGCCTTAGATATTATTTTGAGAGGAACCAGCCTATGTAGGCGATTCCGATTGAGAATTCATTTTCCGAGTTGTAGGGGCCTTTGCCGAATACGCTCTGAGTGCCGATTTGGCGTGTAGTGTAGTCGGCTTTCACCACTAAGTTGGGAAGAGCAAACCAGTTGAGTCCTGCCTGCCATTGGCTCACTTCAAGGCGCTTATCCATAGTAGTCTTGGCTCCTTCTCCGTGATATTGGGGATTGTAGTATTCATATCGGGCGAAAGGATAGATGGTAGGGAAAATTCCTTTAGTGATTGATTTGAGATTTATTCCGGCTTCAGCGCCATAACTGATGGCATTCTTGGCTATCGGAATCAGGCGGCTGTAGGGGGATTTATTGGAGAGCATTCTGTTGGCATCGCTAAGGGCAGCGGAATTTCCAACGTAACCATAAGTGAGGTTGGCTCGCGCAGTGACGTATTTATTCTTATATTGAGCATCCCATGTGCCAATTGCCACCGGAATTTTCCCAATGGATGAATATGTGTGTTCCTTGTCGGAATTTGCACCAGCGTTGTGGCAGTAGTAGAAGGAGACGCCTGTACGTAGTCCCGGCACTCCACTATAGTCAATGCGGGCAATGTAAGCAGGAGATGTGAAATTGTCAGTTTCAAAGAATCCTTGTTTGCCTCCGATAATCCATTCGTCGCGGTTGAAACCGTTGGCATTGAGACCGGCAGTAATCATGAGCTGATAATCAAACCTTGTAAATCTTTTTCCAAACGAACCAAAAAACTGTATGCCGGTCTCATGCCAGGTTGAGGGGAGAAGAGCAGTCTCGGCCTGGGGCCTCACGGTCCCGAAGAAATTGATAGGCTCATGATGGGCATTTGTAAGCCCGATTGGCACTATCATGTGGCCTGCTCTAACGTTGAATTGTGGTATTATAAGTCTTGTTATGTGGAATTGTTCGAGGGCAACTTCTCCTCCCTTTTCAATTTCGGTTTCATATTCACCGTTTTCGCTGTTCTCGAGTTCTATTGCGGAGCCAGTGCCACCGGCTTCAAACTCAATTTCAGCACCAAGTATCCACTTTGAATTGAATTTATAATCGAACGCGAGTACAAATCGCGGAATGGCAATCGTATTGCGATGTGTTCTTGTGTTTCCGGTGGCAGTTCCTGCAAATCGGTTGATTCCGTAGTCTTTGAAGGAAGCAACCATTTCGCCGTAGCCACCGAAGCGAAATTTGCGATAGCCGGCAGTGTCAGCCTGCGTGGCTTGGAGAGGCTGTTTGCTCATCTCGGATGCGCCGGCTGAAGCCGGCACCGGTAAGAGAGATGCCATGAAGGCGGAAAATACGAGTATTGCTGAAAAATATGCTTTCATTTTCGGTCAGTTTTTTCGGATGCAAAATTACAACCGAAATTTACCTCCGACAATACTCATTATTTAGACTAATTCTAAATAGAAAATTGATAAAAAATGAAAATTTAAGTATAAATATCACAAAATACTCAAAAATGAGTATGGTATAGTTAAGAAAAAATT
>CAZCZX010000075.1:0-12170 GCA_964503095.1 uncultured Sangeribacter sp. | reverse complement strand
GAATTTAGAATTGCTTTTAGTTGAATTTCTTGAATAGGCATAAATGCTTTGAGAAGATACTCTATTTATGAAGATACTCTATAGGATATATCAGTGGCTGATCGCAGCTCCAATTTTTGTGGTTGCTACCTTTATCACAGCCATCATTACATTAATCGGATGCGCTGTTGGAAAACCTGAATTCTGGGGATATTGGCCTCCTCACTACTGGAGCCGCTTCTGCTGCTGGATAGCCGGTGTCAGGGTGACTGTGAAAGGACGTGAGAACATCGACAAAAATGCCTCGTATGTTTTCACTGCCAATCATCAGGGTGCCTTTGACATTTGGTCGATCTATGGATATCTTAACCATAATTTCATCTGGATGATGAAGCAGGAGTTGGAAAAGATCTTCATGGTGGGTTGGGCTTGCAAGAAAGCCGGAAATGTCTATGTAGACGACCAACACATTGCAAACATCCGCCATACTATTGAGGAGGCTGAGAAGCAATTGAAAGGTGGCAGATCAATAGTGATCTTCCCGGAAGGGAGCCGCACTTGGGATGGAAAGATGATTCCTTTTAAGCGTGGGGCTTTCATGCTGGCTGCGGAATTTCGCCTTCCTGTGGTGCCTATCACTATCGACGGCAGCTATAAGGCAATGCCTCGCTTCACTTACAATATCCGTCCTACACGGATCACCCTCACTATCCACAAACCAATCCTTCCAGGAGAAAAGGGCTTCAATACAAAGGTGCTGATGGCCCAGTGCCGAGAAGCCATCGAATCGGCTCTCCCGGAAGAAGACAAAGGAATTAGCTCTGAGCAACGCCCCAAATGATAAAAGATAAGAGATTAAAGAGATGCTCGATTTCTCTGATGTCTCTGATAACACTGATAACTCTGATACCCAAAAAGAAAAACTATGCTACAATATATCACCGACTCCAGCTCCAAAAGAAGCGTGGAAGATCAAATAAAAGAAGTATTGGCAGCCGGCGGTAATTGGATCACTATCGATCCAGCCGGATTGTCTGATGACGAGATAAAGGCTCTCGTAGAGAAAATCATGCCCTCCTGCCTTGAGAAGCAGGCTTTCCTTCTGATCAAAGATAAAGTGGAACTTGCAAAGGAAATGAACATTGGAGGCGTGGTGCTAAGCCAGGGAAGCGGAGAATTTCCCTCTCATGCCCGTATGACACTCGGGGCGGCCGCTGTAATAGGCGTTGAAGTGGCAACCTCCGATCAAATTTCCAAACTGCAGGGATTAGACGTAGACTATGTTGTGATGACTCCCTACAAGGGTAGTGAAAATGCCCTTGGCATTGATGCCATAAAACAGCTTTGCAGCTATATGGAGGAAAAAGAGATGGAACTTCCGCGTGTGGCAGCCGGTGGAGTCGCCTACGATGATATCGCTCCCCTTATGGAAGCAGGATGCAACGGTGTGGCAATGTCGGAAGCCATTGCTGATGCTACTGACATAGCCACGGAAACTGAAAAAGCCATCGCACTACTCAAGAAATACGAGAAGGCTGAAGAAGCCGAATTAAATAATTAACCCTTATAAAAATTTAAGACTATGGTGACACAACCAAAACTTCCTTATTCCCCCGATGCTTTGGCTCCTTTCATCTCTGAAAGAACTGTCAGCATTCACTTCGGGAAACACACTAAAGCTTATTTCGACACTACCAACTCTCTCATCGAAGGCACTGAATATGAGGATATGCCGCTTGATGAGATTGTAAAAAAGAGTGATGGAATCCTTTTCAACAATGCCTCCCAGGCATGGAACCACATTTTTTATTTCTTCACTTTTGATCCGGAAGGCAGTCACGAACCGGAAGGTGCTTTCAGAAAGAAGATCGAGGAAACTTTCGAAAGTGTCGAAAATCTGAAGGAGACAATGAAAGAGGCAGGCAAAACCCTCTTTGGCTCCGGATGGGTATGGCTTTCTGCTGATGCAGAGGGAAAACTTATAATCACTCAAGGTAAAAATGCAGAGTCCCCTCTGAAAGATGGACTCACTCCCCTTCTCTGCATCGACGTGTGGGAACATGCTTACTACTTGGATTATGAAAACCGACGCCCGGAATACATCGACCAGCAATGGAACATCATCGACTGGAAGATCGTAGGCCAACGCTACGACAACATCTTCGAAGGGTTTTAACTTTTGAATTTAAAACTTTTGGCGTAATATTTGTTATAATTAGGGAGAGTATTGCTACCTTCGCGAAGCAATGCCCCCCTAATTTTATATAAATATTAATGTAAGATGATAAAAGACAACATAATATCAGCGATTCAAGACAGGAAAGGTTACGACATTTCTGTTCTTGACCTTTCAAACGTAGACGGTGCTCCTACCGGCCAATTCATCATTTGCTCCGGAAAATCCACCACTCAGGTGAGCTCTATTGCCGACAATGTCAGAGAAGAAGTGCAAAAACAAACAGGTGAAAAACCAATTAACTATGATGGCTACCGCAATAGCCAATGGATAGTGATTGACTATGGCGACACCATGGTGCACATCTTCCTCCCCGAGACCCGAAACTTCTATCGAATCGAGGAGCTTTGGAACGACGCCAAAACCACCCTCATCCCAAACCTCGATTAAAATCCCCCCTATTAGCCCCAAAATACCGAAACCAAAAACCCTGAAACCGATACAAAAATGGGAATCCTTCCAAATAATAAAAACGGCAAATTCAACAACAAACGCCCCGTTTTCGGAATGTACTGGATGTACATTCTTATTATAGCTTGCCTTTTTGGTCTTTATTATTTTCAAGACAACAGTCAGACTAAAAGCGTAGACTGGACCGAATTTGAAGCAGCTGCTAAAAACGGCGAGATTTCTAAAATTGAAGTTCTTTCTGAATCCGGCACTGCTGTCGGTGTTCTCACAAAAGAGGGGGCAAAGAAGCAAGACATGCATGATGAAGTGCGTGGAATTGACACAGAGAAAAGAATTAAGACCACAATCCCAAGCACCAACAAAATTCAAGATAAGATCGATGCCTGGAACGAGCAACTTGTCTCTGAAGGCAAACCCGAAATGTCGGTAAACTATGAAAAAGGAAGCGACCTGATGAGATTCTTCTGGCTTTTCGGACCTATCATCATCATGATCTTATTCTTCGTATTCATGACTCGCCGCATGAGTGGAGGTCCCGGTGGCGGTGGAGGTATATTCAACGTCGGAAAGTCAAAAGCTCGCATATTCGACAAAGACAATGGTACGGATGTCACTTTCAAAGACGTAGCCGGCCTTGCAGAAGCAAAAGTTGAGATTGAGGAAATAGTTGAGTTCCTAAAAAATCCTCAAAGATATACTGAACTCGGTGCTAAAATTCCAAAGGGTGCTCTTCTTGTAGGCCCTCCGGGCACCGGTAAGACCCTCCTTGCTAAGGCAGTAGCCGGTGAGGCCGGCGTGCCATTCCTTTCACTCTCCGGTTCCGACTTCGTGGAAATGTTTGTAGGTGTCGGCGCTGCCCGCGTACGCGACCTCTTCAAGCAGGCTAAAGATAAAGCCCCTTGTATCGTCTTCATCGATGAAATTGATGCAGTGGGTCGTGCCCGTGGCAAAAATCCTAATATGGGTAGCAATGATGAGCGTGAAAACACGCTCAACCAGATGCTTACCGAAATGGACGGTTTCGGCTCAAACAATGGAGTAATTGTGTTGGCAGCCACCAACCGTGCAGACATGCTCGACAAGGCTTTGCTCCGTCCGGGACGTTTTGACCGCCAGATATATGTCGACCTTCCTGAACTATCCGACCGTGTGGAAATCTTCAACGTGCACCTGCGCCGCATCAAGACCAATTCTCATCTCGACGTAGAGCAATTGGCACGTCAGACACAAGGATTCTCAGGCGCGGACATCGCCAATGTCTGCAACGAGGCTGCACTTATCGCTGCCCGTAATAATAAGCAGGCTGTAGATTGGGACGATTTCATGGCTGCTATCGACCGTATTGTCGGTGGCCTTGAGAAACGTTCACGTGTCATCACCGACGATGAGAAATTTGCAATTGCCACCCATGAGGCTGGTCATGCCACTATCAGCTGGATGACAGAGTTCGGCAACCCGCTGGTGAAGGTCACTATCGTGCCTCGAGGTCGTGCCCTCGGTGCTGCTTGGTATGCCCCTGAAGCACGCCAGATCATTCCAACACAGGCGCTTCTCGACACTATGTGCGGTATGCTCGGAGGCAGGGCTGCAGAAGAAGTGTTCTTAGGCAAAATTGGCACTGGCGCTTCCGACGACCTTGAAAAGACCACAAAATTGGCAAGATCTATGGTGATGATGTATGGTATGAGCGAAAAACTCCCTAACATCAACTACAATGACTCTACCGGACAAGATTATGGTTTCACAAAACCATATTCAGAAGAGACTGCTAAATTGATCGACGATGAAGTGATTCGCCTCATAAATGAGCAATACGAGCGTGCTAAGGCAATCTTGCGTGAATATGCTTCGCAACACAATCAAATTCGCGACCTCCTTGTAAAGAAAGAGGTGATCTACAACGAGGATGTCAAGGCTATCCTCGGTCCTCGCAAATGGAAAAGCCGTACAGATGAGATAATTGAAATCAACAAAAAAGAGGAAACCAGCCGAAAAGCTATAGAATCAAAAGCCCCCTCCTCTGATGATTCCGATCCTGGCACTCCCCCTCCTTTCAATAAAGAATGATAAAAAAAGGCTCCAGATATATTTCTGAAGCCTTTTTTATTGGTCTATTTTTCCTTTTTTAACTGAATTTTATATACAAACAATCTTAAAAATCGTTTCTATTTTTAGATATTTGTTAAACTTTGACAAAAATTAATTTGTTCTACTTGTAATTTAGATAATTTAGATTCCACTGAAGAAATCACAACAGTTATATAAAAAATGAGACACAATCTAACTAACTTCGCAGTCTGCGCCCTCTTCATCTCAGGAGGCGCACTTGCCCTTACATCTTGCAAGGGCGACGGAAATGCTCAGCAGCAACCTACGGCTCCAACTCTCGCAACCCTGAAGATTGCTCAATCTGATGCAGACCTCAACACAAACTATCCGGCTACTTTACACGGAAAGAACGATGTAGAAATTCGTCCTCAAATCTCAGGATTCCTGACTAAAGTTCATGTGCAGGAGGGTCAGAAAGTTTCGGCAGGGCAACTGCTCTTCACCATCGACCAAGTGCAGCTCCAAGCAGCAGTTGACGCGGCAAAAGCTGCCGTTGCTGTGGCTCAGGCAAGCGTCAACACTGCCCAGACTAATGCTGACAACAACAAGATCCTTCTTGACAAAAACATAATTTCTGCTCCGGCATATCAGACCAGCGTTGACCAACTCAATGCTGCCAAGGCTCAGTTAGGACAGGCTCAGGCCAACCTCACCTCTGCGCAGAAAAACCTTTCTTATACCCTTGTAAAGGCTCCTGTGGCCGGCGTGGTAGGCACTATCGACAATAAGGAGGGTTCTCTCGTTTCTCCTTCCACTCTGCTCACTATCCTTTCAGACAATCAGGATATGGAGGCTTACTTCTCTATGACAGAAAAGGAGATTCTTACTCTGACTGACAATGGCCGCAAAAATATGAAGCAAGTGCTCGATTCCCTCCCCGGAGTTGAACTGAAACTTGCCAATGGCGAAATCTATAGCCAGCCCGGACGCATCGTGTCTATCTCCGGTGTGCTCGACCCTTCTACCGGCAGTGCAACTGTAAAAGCTGCTTTCCCTAATCCCGACGGAATGCTTAGAAGCGGCAACACAGGACAAGTGCTTCTTCCTCAAATCAACCGTGGTGTCATCACTATCCCTCAAAAAGCAACTTTTGAGATTCAGGATATGAAGTTTGTATATGTAGTGGGAGACAGCTCAAAAGTGCACCAGACTCCTATCATCATCGACTCAAAGAATGACGGCACCAATTATATTGTGACCAAAGGTCTGAAACAAGGTGATGTCATCGTGATTGAAGGTGTAGGATCCACAGTGAAAGACGGTATGGTCATTTCTCCAAAGAACTAATCGGACAATAATAACTCAAAGAAATGAAACTTGACAGATTTATAAACAAACCGGTATTGTCGACGGTGATCTCAATCTTCATCGTCATCTTCGGTATCCTTGGCTTGACCAGCCTTGCTATCGAGCAATATCCGGATATCGCTCCTCCTACAATTTCAGTAAGCACCACTTATACCGGTGCATCAGCGCAGGCTGTGCTTAACTCAGTGATCGCTCCTCTTGAGGAGCAGATCAATGGTGCAGAAAACATGGACTATATGGTGTCTTCTGCATCCAACAATGGTTCTGCAACTATTCAGGTCTACTTTAAGCAGGGTATGGACCCTGACATGGCTGCCGTCGACGTGCAAAACCGTGTGGCAAAAGCGGCGGCATTCCTTCCTTCGGAGGTAAACCAAGTGGGTGTCATCACCCAGAAGCGCCAGAGCTCCATGCTTATGGTTATGGCACTCTTTGATGAGACCGACACTTACACCAGCCAGTTTATCGACAACTACATGTCGATCAACATCATTCCTGAGATCAAGCGTGTGCCGGGTGTAGGCGAGGCAATGGCATTCGGTGCTGATTACTCCATGCGTATTTGGCTCAAGCCTGATGTCATGGCGCAATACAACCTTATGCCTGCCGACATCACAGCAGCACTTGCGGAACAGAATATCGAGGCGGCTCCGGGTAGCTTCGGCGAGCAGGGCAACCAGACATTCCAATATACAATGCGCTATAAGGGTCGCTTGCAGGATGAATCGGAATTTGAGAATATCGTGATTCGTGCCACTAAAGATGGTGAGATACTTCGTCTTGGTGATGTGGCAGAAGTGGAACTCGGCAAACTAAGTTATGGATTTGCCAACCGCGACAACGGCCACATAGGCTCTGCAGCTATCATCTTCCAGTCTGCCGGCTCTAACGCAACCGAAGTAATCAAGAACATCGAGACTCTGCAAGACAAATGGCGCAAGGATCTTCCGAAAGGACTTGTGATTGAGACCACCATGAGCGTCAACGACTTCCTCTTTGCATCAATCCATGAGGTAGTGAAGACTCTTATCGAGGCGTTTATCCTTGTGTTCATTGTAGTGTTTATCTTCTTGCAGGACTTCCGGTCTACTCTCATCCCAATGATCGCTATTCCGGTAGCCCTTATCGGTACATTCTTCCTCCTCTACATCTTTGGCTTCACTATCAACCTTCTGACCCTTTCTGCTCTTGTGCTTGCCATTGCGATTGTGGTCGATGATGCGATAGTCGTGGTGGAGGCTGTGCATGCTAAGCTTGACCAAGGCTATAAATCTGCACGTAAGGCCTCCATCGACGCAATGAGTGAAATTGGTGGTGCTCTTGTTTCCATCACTCTTGTCATGATGCTTGTGTTCATTCCTGTATCTTTCCTGGGTGGAACTTCAGGTATCTTCTACCGTCAGTTCGGTCTGACAATGGCAATGGCTATCGGTCTATCCGCTGTCAACGCTCTTACCCTCTCACCTGCACTCTGTGCCCTCTTCCTGAAACCTCACAAACGTGAGGCCGGCGATGAGGATCCTCTGGGTGGATATGATGTGGAGAATCCAAAGTTGGCAAAGAAGGAGAAGATGAATTTCCTTCAGAGATTCTTCTATTGGTTTAATGTTGCATTTGATGCCCTTCTCTCTAAATATAAGAAAGCCACTACATGGTTTATCAATCATAAGTGGATCTCTTTTGCCACTGTGGCAGCCTCGATCGGCGTTTTGGTATGGTTGATGAACATCACTCCTACCGGACTTGTGCCAACAGAAGACACCGGCACAATCATGGGTGCTGTGACAATGCCCCCTGCCACCTCTCAGGAACGCACCCAGGCTGTAATGGACGAGATGGACTCTATCATCGGCTCTATTCCTGAAGTCAAGAGCCGCACTTCTATCACCGGCTACTCTTTCATCGGCGGACAGGGCAACACCTACGGCTCTTTCATCATCAAGCTGAAGCCTTGGGATGAGCGTAAGAAACCGGGACAGTCTGCAGCCGGAGTGTTGCAGCAACTGTATGGCAAAGCTGCAGTCATTAAGGATGCCAATATCATGTTCTTCCAGCCTCCTATGATTTCCGGTTATTCTGCCACCAATGGTTTTGAGCTAAAACTTGAGGATAAGACCGGCGGTTCGCTCGACGACTTCTTTGCCGTCTACCAGCAATTTATCGGCGTTCTGAATGCCCAGCCGGAAATCCAGATGGCTTACTCCACCTTCAACCCGACATTCCCACAGTATCTCGTGGAAATCGACGTGCCGAAAGTGAAGCAAGCAGGCCTCACGCAAAATGCAATTCTCTCCACTCTGCAAGGCTACTACGGCGGTATGTATATCTCCAACTTCAACTCCTACGGAAAACTCTACCGCGTCATGATGCAAGCATCGCCTGATGCACGCGTAAGCCCCGAGACTTTGAAGCAGATTAAGGTGAGAAACGGCAATGAGATGGCTCCAATCGACAACTTCGTACATCTGAAGCGCATCTATGGTCCGGACATCATCAACCGATTCAACATGTTCACCTCAATTCAGGTGACAGGTACCCCGGCAGCAGGTTATTCTTCCGGTCAGGCACTGCAGGCAATCCAGCGTGTGGCAGAGCAGACTCTTCCGCGTGGATACGACTTTGAATATTCCGGTATGAGCCGCGAAGAAGCATCCGGCAGCAGCGGCGGAACAGGTATGATTTTCTTGCTCATCCTCATGTTTGTATATCTCATTCTGTCTGCTCAATATGAAAGCTACATCCTTCCATGGGCTGTGATTCTATCAGTTCCCTTTGGTCTTATGGGTACCTTCGTATTTGCCCATTTCCGCGATATAGCCAACAATATCTACTTGCAGATTGCCCTTATCATGCTTATCGGTCTTTTGGCTAAGAACGCAATCCTTATTGTAGAATATGCACTCGACCGCCGACGCACTGGCATGAGCATATTTAAGGCAGCCATTCAAGGTGCAGAGGCTCGTCTCCGACCGATTCTTATGACTTCACTTGCCCTTATCATCGGTCTTCTTCCACTAATGTTTGCTACCGGTGCGGGTGCTAACGGCAACCAGGCCCTTGGCACAGGTGCTGTAGGCGGTATGCTCATCGGTATGATTCTCCAAGTGCTTGTGGTGCCGGCTCTCTTCGTGGCATTCCAGACTCTTCAGGAAAAATTCACCCCGCAGAAGTGGAGCGATAAAGACAATACCAAGATCAAGAGCGAGCTTGAACAATACAACCTTAACAGAGAATAATCCGATGAATAAGATCATTAATATCACCTGTATGTCGGCTCTTGCTCTTATGATGAGCAGCTGCCACATCTACAATAAATACCAGCTGCCGCAAGACAATGCTGTGGCTGCAGAATATCGCCAGGCTGTGGAGAATCAAGACTCCACAGGGCTGGCTTATATGGGATGGCGCGAGATTTTCACCGACCCTATTCTTCAAGGCTACATTGAGCAGGCTCTCGACAACAACACAAGCCTTGAAAATGCCAAATTGAATGTTGATATTGCCCAGGCTCAACTTCAGGGTGCAAAACTCTCCTATCTCCCATCTCTTGCTTTCACTCCGAATGGTGGCACAGCCTCCTACGGCGGCAGCCCTATGAACTGGAGCTACTCATTGCCTTTGGCTGCAAATTGGGAAATCGATGTTTTTGGCAAAATCCTCAACCGCAAGCGTGGGGCTAAGGCAAGCCTTGAGCAAACTCAGGCTTATGAGCAGGCAGTCCGCTCTCAGATTGTGACCGGAGTTGCTTCCACCTATTATTCGCTTGTGCTCCTTCATCAGCAACTCGACCTTTCAAAACGCACTGCCGCGATTTGGAAAGACCAGGTAGCTACAATGGAGCAGCTAAAGCAAGCAGGATCCACTACTGAAGCGGCTGTGGTGCAAAGCCGTGCCAACTACTACAATATCCTTGCTTCAATCCCTGATTTGGAGCAGCAGATCACAATTGTCAACAATTCTCTCTCAGTGCTTCTCAACACTTATCCTACTGATTGGAAAGTAAGTTCAAGCCTCGATTTGACTCTCCCAGCAGAGACTGTCACTGGAGTGCCGATGAGCTATCTCGCCACTCGTCCGGATGTGGCTGCATCTGAAAGAGCATTGGCAACTGCTTACTACGCTGTAAGCTCAGCACATGCTAATTTCTACCCTTCCTTATCTATTTCAGCGCAGGGTGGCTTCACCAATCTTCTCGGATCTATGATCACCAATCCGGGAAAATGGTTTATCCAATTGGCAGGGCAACTATCCGCTCCCCTCTTCTCAAGAGGCCAGAATATCGCACAGTTGAAAGCAGCAAAGGCTCAGCAGGAGCAGGCTATCAATAATTTTGAGAACACAGTGATGTCGGCAGCCGCAGATGTCAGCGATGCCCTCGTGAAGATAGAGAAAAGCACTGAGAAGAAACGTCTCGTGGATCTTCAGGTGGCAGAACTTGAAAAGTCGGTGGAATACACCAACGAACTCTTCATCCTTAACCATCAGACCAGCTACCTCGAAGTGCTGACTGCCCGCAGCAGTCTGCTCCAAGCCCAACTTGCAAGTCTCAGCAGCTGGCATGCCCGCACTTCCGCCCTCATCAGCCTCTACCAGGCAGTAGGCGGCGGCCGATAAGAATTCCCTGAACCCTATAATCACAAAACCTATGAACACTATATCCCCATTAGCATTCGTCCATCCGGAAGCAAAACTCGGAGACAACGTCACTGTCGGTGCATTCGTATATATCGACCGTAATGTCGAGATAGGCGACAACTGCTTCATCCACTCTCACACAAGCATTCTCTCAGGGGCAAGAATTGGAAAAAACAACCGCATCTATGAAGGATGTGTCATTGCCGCCACTCCACAGGATTTCCGCTGGAAAGGAGAGGAATCTTACGTAATTATCGGCGACAATAATCGCATACGCGAGCATGTGATCATCAACCGAAGCATCCATGAGGGTAAGGCCACAAGCATTGGCAGCGGCTCATGTGTGATGGCTCAATCTCACATAGGTCATGACTCTTCGATAGGCAATCAATGCGTGCTTGGTAATGGTGTCAAGATTGCAGGCGACTGCAAGATTGGAGATTGCTGCATTTTCTCGTCGGGGTCGCTTGTGCATGAGGGATATGAAGTAGGCGACTATGTGCTCGTAAAAGGTGGATGCCGAGTCACAGGCAATGTTCCTCCTTATGTAGTGATGGCTCATAATCCTATTTCCTACTTCGGAGTAAATTCCTTTATACTTGGACGTGCCGGATTTAGCGATGAGGTCATCGACGACATAGCGAAAAGTTACCGCCACATCTATCAGTCGAGCATCGCCCTCCACCACGCCTGCAAGCGTATCAAGGAAGATGTCGACGACGGAAAAGAGAGAGAGAACATCCTCTCTTTCCTAAAGCGCAACAACTACGAAATAGCCGCAAAAATGAACTTCGACGACTTCGACTAAAGAATTCCTTATAACCCTAAAAATTCATCTTTCGGGAGCGAAAGATGAATTTTTTATTTTTTACCCACAAAAATTTGCATACTCTCGCAAATTTGACTAACTTTGAATCCTCAAACAAAACAACGATAACAAATCATGGAAATAGACGGTAAAATCATACTCGACCTTGGCATGCAGTCAGGTATATCCAAGGCAGGCAACCAGTGGAAGAAAAAAGAATGGGTATTAGAGACTTTCGGACAATATCCCCGCAAAGTTAAATTTCACGTTTTCGGCGACAAAGCCGACACAATGAACATTGAGGTAGGCAACTCATATACCCTTTCCGTTGATGTCGAAAGCCGTGAATTCAACGACCGTTGGTATACTGACATCAGCTGCTACGCAGTCCGTCCATACGCTCCGGCAGGAGCTCCGCAGCCCGGCGCTTATCCTCAGCAAGGCTATCCTCAGCAGGGTTATCCACAGCAGGGCTACCCTCAGCAACCCTACGCTCCCCAGCAGCCATTTGCGCCACAGGCGGCTCCACAGCCATTTGCACAACCGGCAGCCGCACCCCAACCATTCGGAGGCGATGCATTCCCACCGGCTCCAACACCCGACGGCTACGACACCGGTGACTCCACCGACGACCTCCCCTTCTAAAGAAACAACGGCTCTGTTCACCACAGAGCCGTTTATTTT
>CAZCZX010000074.1:6968-12383 GCA_964503095.1 uncultured Sangeribacter sp. | reverse complement strand
TTTTTCAAAGTAATTTGCATTTACACGAGAGAACAAACATCAAATATTAAAAAATGATATATAGCCTTAACTCATATCCAATTGAGAAGCTCTGGAGGAAATTACCCAAAGCCTTCGCTGGCTTGGGCGCTTTTCGGCTTTTGGCTCAATCACATAGCCCGCTATGCTCAATCGCTCAAAAGCCAAAAATCGCTCCAATCCAGCGACCCCGGGGGCTCTCAAATTTATGAGATGGGCTCTTATATAACCGAAACTATCATGAAAATCAAATCATTGCTTTTGGCAGCAATTGCTGTGGCAATAAGCATAATTTCAGCCTCGGCTGCTGTCACTAAAGAGTCAAAGGCTGTGCGTGACATTATTACCAAGGTCAACAATCATTGGCAGTCAACTCATTCCCCTGAGACCAATGCTTTCTGGGACAACGCTGCCTATCATACCGGCAACATGGAGGCATATTTCCTTACCGGAAATCCCGAATGGCTGGAATACTCCGAGAAATGGGCTGAACACAATCAGTGGAAAGGTGCTAAAGGGAAAGATAAGTCTAAATGGAAATACAATAAATATGGTGAGGGCGACGACTATGTGCTCTTCGGCGACTGGCAGATTTGCTTTCAGACTTATGCCGACCTTTACAATATCCTTCCCGACGACAAGCGTATTCGTCGCGCAAAAGAAGTGATGGAATATGAGATGTCCACTCCTCAATCCGACTATTGGTGGTGGGCCGACGGTCTATATATGGTGATGCCTGTAATGACTAAGCTCCATAAGATCACAGGCAATAAGAAATATCTCGACAAACTGTATGAATATATCCTGGTGAGCGACAGCATAATGTTCGACCCTGAAGAAAATCTCTACTACCGCGATGCCAAATACGTATATCCAAATCATAAGAGTGCCAACGGAAAGAAAGATTTCTGGGCACGTGGCGACGGTTGGGTACTCGCCGGGCTTGCTAAAGTGCTGAAAGATGCTCCAAAAGATTGGGAACACCGTAAATTCTTTGAGGATAAATACAAGGCTATGGCAGACGCAGTAGTTGCTTGCCAGCAGCCCGGTGGCTATTGGAGCCGCTCTATGTACGACGAGCCTCATGCCCCTGGTCCGGAAACCAGCGGTACGGCATTTTTCACTTACGGCCTCCTTTGGGGCATTAATAACGGTCTGCTTTCCGACCCCAAATATCTCGAAGCAGCCCAAAAGGGTTGGAACTATCTCTCAAAAACTGCACTTCAGAAAGATGGCAGCGTAGGCTATGTGCAGCCGATAGGGGAGAAGGCTATCCCCGGTCAGGTGGTCGACCGCAATTCCACAAGCAATTTCGGCACAGGCGCATTCCTGCTCGCTGCAAGCGAATATGTGCGTATGCTCGAGAAAGAATCCAACGAAGACCGTGCATATTGGTCTCAGCTTGCCTATGATATGGCTGCCCCCATCCTTAACAACATGGCAAAAGGAGAGTTGCAGAAGAATATGCTTGTAGAGGTTAGTCCGAATTGGGACGGTCGCAATAAGAAAGTCACTTATATGGAGGCATTTGGCCGACTGATGGCTGGCATTGCTCCTTGGCTTGCACTCCCGGATGATGACACTAAGGAGGGGAAGATGCGCAAGCAACTTCGCGAATGGGCATTAAAAAGCTATGCTAATGCTGTCGATCCCGATAGTCCGGACTGTCTTTTGTGGAGTGGCGAAGGTCAGGTGATGGTAGATGCTGCGTATATCGCCGAGTCTTTTCTGCGTGCTTACGATGCCCTTTGGGTGCCTCTCGACCAGACCACGAAGGATCGCTACATCAAGAATTTCACAAATATACGCCATATCGACCCTCCCTATACCAATTGGCTTCTCTTTTCTGCGCTCATAGAAAGTTTTCTTGCCAAGTCAGGTGCCGACTGCGACGAATACCGTGTCAACTCGGCTGCCCGAAAGGTAGAGGAGTGGTATGCCGGCGATGGATGGTATGCCGATGGACCTGATTTCGCTTTCGACTATTACAGCAGTTATGTATTCCATCCCATGTATCTTGAGACTCTCAAGGCGATGCAAGATGGAAAAAAGCGAAATCGCATCGATTATGGTAAATATTATGAGCGTGCAATGAAACGCGCACAGAAATATAGTATTGTATTGGAGCGATTTATCTCGCCTGAAGGAACATTCCCTGTGTTCGGTCGCTCCATACCTTACCGTATGGCTACCATGCAACCCCTTGCATTGATGGCTCTATATGAGAAACTGCCCGAGGGGTTGACCAACGGGCAGGTTCGTGCTGCGCTCACTAAAGTGATGCATAATATGTACGATGGAAAAGAGAATTTCAACGAAGGAGGGTATCTTACAATCGGTTTTGCAGGGCGCCAACCGAACATCGCCGACTGGTACACCAACAACGGCTCCCTCTACATGACCTCCCTCTCATTGCTCCCACTTGGATTGCCCGCCACCCATCCCTTCTGGACCGACGCCCCCCAGCCCTGGACCAACCAAAAAGCCTGGAACGGCCACCCCTTCCCCAAAGACCACATCTGGAAAGACACCATCCGCACCCCCGACCGCTACTAAAGTTACCATTAGCCGATCTGGGACGCATACAGAGTCAAAAAAAGTAGTAAGCGCACTCCGTGCGCGTCCTCGCGCGTCTTCAAGTATATTAATATCGTTGCAAAGGGCTTTCTGTGCCAAAGAGATATGATGGCTCATACCCTCCAAGGTCAATGACTATCTTCTCAAAGACAATGCCGGGATCAAGGGGTGATAATTCAAGAATTGTCTCCCCTGTCTTGGCCACTTTCAAAGGAACTTTCTTTTCCACAACTCTCCTTGCCACAGTCGGATAGAACACACTGTAGATGTTTTCAGGAGCCTCATTCAAGTCAGCATTGAAGTTGACTTCCATCGGCTCCGCTCCCTCAAAACCTACAGTATATCTATGCCCATCCTTACGCTCAAATGCAAGCGTCGACTTGGTGACAACATGCACCATGACACTGTCAATTCCCTCCGGAATCGTCACCGCATACTTCAACACTGCCCCCTCCGGACTCTCCGTATAAGGCCTCACGGCAACTCCGCTCAGCGTGCGTCCGACATAGGGCAATACTTCCCATTTTGCGCCGCTTTGGGCTTCAACAGCAGAATTGAAATGCTCCGCCTCTATGATAATTGCGTCATCCGTAGGCTTAAACATATATCCTCCGGCAGAGCGGGCTTGGGAATCAAGAGTAGATGTTTCCGGTAGTATATCTGCAGGGAAAGCGTCATTCCAACTCGTATATCCGATATGCTTCTGAGTCATCATACCATCCCATTTTCCATCGGCTATATCCTTATTATAGCTCCTCATCAGCACAGCATCACGGTCGAAACAACGCTTCACTTCCGCCGCCCAATCATTAGCCTCAGGAAGTCCATGTTCATAAGCATATTGATTCATAGCCTGCGCATAATACATCTGATAGAGATTGCTCATCAACTGTAATGGGAAGAGAATCAACTCATTATAAGCATCGCGTTTTTCAGGAGCGAGTGTCACATACTGTCGCAGAGCCTCAGCCTCCAGACGCATGTAGTCATCCGCCACCTGTTTCCATTCTCCAGTCTGAAGATTGTAAGTGTTGCGGTCAAGCATCTCAGGAGTCACACGTCCATTATGTTTGCAAAGCAGATTAAAGATTCTTGTGGCCTCTTTAGCCTGGTCAGGACCCAACTGTTGCTCAAAGAATCGGAGAGTATGTCCAAGAAGATTCTCAGCAGTGAATTGCTTCGGATTCCAAGCCATATCAAGGAAAAGAGTGATAGGATATTCCATAGGCTTGAGGTCACCGACATTAAGAATCCATAGTTTGTCAACACCAAAATCATACGTAAGCTCCATTTGCTCCCACAGATTTTGTATAGGAGTGCAGTTCAGTAGTTTACTATTGCGAGGAGCCCCCACATAGTCCACATGATAATACATTCCCCATCCTCCGGGATGCTTCCTTTCCTCAGCATTCGGCAATCGGCGCACGTTCCCCCAGTTGTCATCACATAGAAGATATATCACATCGTCTGGAGCACGAAGCCCAGCATCATAATAATCAAGCACCTCTTTATATAGAGCCCAAACCTGTGGAGTCTCTTTGGCTTTCTTGCCTGTCTCCTTAGCAATAATCTTCCGCTGATTGTCAATCACTTTCTTCAGAAGAGCCACGTCAGCCTCAGCACTCATTGCCTCATCGCCATCACCGCGCATACCTATTGTCACCACATCCTCAGTCCCCTTCATCCGCTGAATCCCTTCAGTAAAGAACTTGTCGATTACATCCTGATTCGTAGAATAGTTCCAAGCCCCGTTCTCCTTACGATGGCGAGCCCATTCCTGATGGTTGCGAGCCATAGGTTCATGGTGAGAAGTACCCATGATGATCCCCATCTCGTCAGCAGTCTTAAGGTTTTCCGGATCATCAGCATAGAAAGCCCAAGCCCACATAGCTGGCCACATGAAATTGGCGCGCAAGCGAAGCAGAAGTTCGAAAACTCGTGCATAGAATCGATGATCGCCATAATCAGTGCCGTAAGTGTTTTTCACCCATCCTGTTAGGCAAGGGGCTTCATCATTAAGGAATATCCCTCTGTATTTCACAGCCGGTTCTCCCGCAGTATATGTGCCATTTGCAATATAGAGTTCCGGATGCTTTTCTGGAGCCACATCTGCCCAGTCATACCATGGTGAAACTCCAATTTGCTCTGAAAGTTCGTAAATGCCGTAGATTGTGCCTCTCCGGTCACTCCCGGCAATCACAAGGGCCTCATCCACTCCCGGGAGCGGATTGGCGACTGTACTCATCACATATTTCTCATATTTCCCCTTAAGATCGGATTCTTTAAGTTTTTTCTTCTTGAAAAGGTCTTTTATAAGCTTGCTTTCAGCCGATCCGGCTATAATAATCCGATTTGGAAGGTCAGCATTAGTGCCCTTAAGGATAGAAGCCTCTTTCCCGCACACTTTCCCAAAGTCTTTAGATAGATTTTCGGCTGCAATCCCAACTCCGGGCAGATCATTAGAATCTGTCAAAATGGCAGTAGGAGTTGATTCCTGTCCGCTTTTAACGATCAGTGGGAAATATCCACTCTGTGGAGTAGTCGAGGTGATCCCATAATTGTCCAGAGCCGCCACGCTTTGCGACAGCGGCAACATCGCAAAAATTAGCATTATTCCCTTGATGATTCTCTTCATGGTATATTTTCTTTTATATTATAGTATTAGTCTTATTAGCCTAATTAGTCTTATTAGTCTAATTAGTCTTATTAGCCTTATTAGTCTAATTAGTCTTATTAGCCTTATTAGCCTTATTAGTCTTATTAGCCTTATTAGCCTTATTAGGCCTATAAGTCATATAAAGCCTTTCACTCTCGAATGCA
>CAZCZX010000074.1:0-6868 GCA_964503095.1 uncultured Sangeribacter sp. | reverse complement strand
CTCTCGAATGCAAAATTATAAAAAAAATTCTAATTCTTCTTCTCCCGAGGTTGTAATCACATTCAAATTTGTAAAATCAAGCCCTTCTTGCACATTAGAATTTGTATAATCGCACAAAATTCAAATTTGTCGCAAAAATTTTTTCATATATCGGAAAAAATTATTAAATTTGCATCATTTCCTTAAAAATCTAATAATTAGACCTAACATTTGATAAATTTTAATGAGCCGAATATTAATTTTCTTTTTGTCATTGCTTATTCTCCCATCTGTAGTGCCGAATATTTCAGCGCAGCAGCGTACAGCGCGTTTGTTCGACAAAGATGTGCCTGTAGCAGGCGATTATACAAGTTTCTGTCAAGACAGGGAAGGCTTTATTTGGGTTGGCACCGACCGCGGTCTCCTTTGCTTCGACGGTAATAGCTATGAAGTTTATCGTCATGATGATGCAGTCGAGGGGTCGCTTAGCGACAACCGTATACTTGGTCTTCTTTGCGACTCTAAAGGTCGCGTTTGGGTCGCCACAGCCAATGGTCTTAACGTTTATGACCCGAAGGAGGATAATTTTATGGTGCTTCCGCTTCCATCAAAAGATTTCTATGGCTACATTATAGGTCTCGCAGAGCAATCCGATGGCACTGTGACATTCTTGGTCTCCGGAGTGGGCCTTTATATTGTCAGCGATAAAGATAAGAGTGAAGATCCCGTGGCTGTAAAATATCTGACACAGTCTTTTGAGGGTGGCCTTAATTCCATTGTCTCTACGCCATCTGGAAGAATTTATATGGGTTCAAGCGACGGCACTGTCTATTCCATGGCTCCGAATGGCGGCACCACGCCAATTAAGGTGTCCGACGGAGCATATATAGTTGCGCTCTCCCTTGAAGAAGACGGCAATGTGCTTGCATGCACCACAACTGATATCTATCGTATAAACACATCTTCTCGAGAGTGTAAGCGGCTTGTCAGCGACACTCCTCTTTATATCAACAATCTCTCGAATTCTACTAAAAATGGAGTATATGTTGCCACTTCAGGCAAGGGGCTCTGGTCTGTCAGCCCGAAATCCGACGTCGTAAGTCCTTGTACCGACATATATTGCCCATTCCTCAACCTCTCAGTTGCGAAGATTGGCGCAGCCTTTGAATCTCCTGATGGCAATCTCTGGCTCGGTTGCAATTTTAGTGGAATCGTGATGGTCCCGGGTCAGCAGATTCCTTTTGTATATCGCAAGCTCAACTATGCATTCCCTGACTTCGGAGGTGGAATGAGTGCCATGTCTACATGGAAAGGTAACGTAATTGCATGTATAGATAAGGGTAGGATAGGGGTATTCTCTCCTGAAGGACGACTCCTTAAGACTTCAGTCATACCCGACGGAGGGGCTATCACACACATTGAGCATCTCTCAGACAATACCTTCTTGCTTAGTGTAGCCAACAGTGGCCTTTGGACCTTTGATGCACAATCAGGGGCTACCGCTAAGTTCTTGGATATTCCCGGCAACTACCGAATGATTTTTACTGCCCCAGGCAATCCCGGAGAGATTTTTGTAGGTGTCCACGGCGTTGGCATTATGCGTTACGACACAAAGACCCGAGAGAAAAACTGGCTTCCTTATAAGGCAGAAAGCAACACTCTTTCAAATCCTTATGTGGCTTGTATGAACCGCACCGATGATGGCAAGGTGTGGATGGGGCTTTACGGAGGTGTAGCTTGTTTCGACCTTAAGGCTAATAAGTTTATTGAGATCGATCAAGAGCCTTTCCTTAAGGGAGCCACATTTTCTATCGTTCCGTGCCTCACCGACGAATCGGTGTGGGTAGGCACGAGCCATGGTCTGATTCATCTTGATCCTGAAAAGGGAGTGCTGGAGAAATTCACCACTGCTAATGGGTTGAGCGACAACGATGTTCGCACCATCACTCGAGATCATACAGGTGGGAAATGGATCGGAACCATGAAAGGTCTCTCATATATCCCGACAGACAATGACACGATATATTCTTTCTATGGTGGAAATGGTCTGGTGGAAAATTCATTCAATCATGCACGTTTCTCTTCAGAACTCAAGACAGTATTTCTCGGGAGCAATATGGGCATCACTTCTTTTATGCCTGATTCTCTGCGTCGCCCCGACTTTAACAAAGAAATCAAGATTTCTGCAGTGTTTATCAATGGGAAGCGCGTTGCTCCTCATTCCGACAATAGTATATGTAAAGTGATTGATGCCAAAGGTGATAAGCCGGAAATCTTCCGACTCCCTTACAAAGACAACACCCTGACATTCCGATTGTCTACCATGGATTTCCGTGATGCGTCTAATGTAAGATACATGTGGCGTCTAAATAGCAAGGAGAAATGGATTGTTGGTGCTCCCGGTGAGAATACCGTGCAACTCTCTCACCTTGACCCCGGATCTTATGATTTGGAGATATTCGCGTTAGAAAACAATGTTAAGTCGCCCATTAAACGAATAAGGATAGAGATTTCCTATCCATGGTATATGACAATCTGGGCAAAACTCGCATATTTGTTGATTTTCCTTTCTATTGCTACTCTTGCTTTCATTGTCTATAAAAAGAAGAAAGAGGAGGAGGTGAATGAAGATAAGATCAAGTTCTTCACCGATGTCTCCCACGATATCCGCACTCCGATGACTCTCGTGATGAGTCCACTTGAATCGCTTATGAAAGATCAGACAGATCCTGAAGTGAAAGGTAAGCTCACTGTGATGCATCGAAATGCCCAAAGGGTGATGGGACTGGTCAATCAGCTTCTTGATATCCAAAAACTTGACAAAGGAAAAATGCGGTTGAGTTGCCGCAAGACTAATGTTGGCTCCTTTGTTGCAGAACTGGTCAATCTCTTTGAGTCTCAAGCCGCTGATAAGAAACAGACACTCTCATTCACCGAGATTAATAATCCGGGCGAAGTTTGGCTCGACCGCGATAACTTCGACAAGATATTGGTCAATCTTATCTCCAATGCGCTTAAATACACTCCCAATGGAGGAAGCATAGACGTCTCTCTCAATGTCGTGGATGATGCAAAATTGGGTAATTGCATGCAGATAAATGTGACCGACACCGGTATCGGCATCGACCCCAAATCCATGCCAAAACTTTTCGATCCTTTCTATCGCATCCGTGAGAGTCATAATTCAGCCACAGCAGGATTTGGTATCGGACTTGATCTGTGTCGTCGCCTTGTAGAGTTGCATCATGGTAGAATCTCTGCGGCTAATCGTGAGGATGGAGTGAAAGGAAGCGTGTTTACTTTGACCTTGCCTTTGGATGAGGCTGCCTATCAGGCAGGAGAACTTACTGATAGCGTAATTGAGGAAAAAGACTCTGGGCGTCATCTGATGATGTCTGGCTCCGCGTCTTCCGCCGAAATTCAATCCAGACCTAAACCAATGTCGGCAGGAGGAAAGATTCTGGTGGTCGACGACGACAATGAGCTGCGCAGTTACATAGCTTCTCTTTTAGGTAAATATTATAAAGTGAAAGAGGCTGCTAATGGTGCCGAGGCCCTTAAAGTAGTGGCTGATTGGATGCCAGACTTGGTGGTCAGTGATGTTGTGATGCCTGAGATGGATGGTCTTACTCTGCTTAAGAGAATGAAGTCAAATGCCGACTTCAATCATATTCCTGTAGTGCTCCTTAGTTCTAAGACCGCTCTCTCCGACAGAATGTCTGGTTGGGATAAGGGGGCCGACGGATATTTGGGAAAACCATTTAATACCGACGAACTTACGGCAATGGTGGATACTCTCATAGAGAATAGACTCCGTTTGAAAGGGAAATTCTCAGGAGCCCAGGATATCGAAGGGAAAATTGAGGCTCCCGACATGAAAGGAAATGATGAGGTGCTTCTTGAGCGGATCATGAAAGTGATCAATGCTCACATCGACGATCCTGATCTCAACGTGGAGAGATTATCAACTGAAGTCGGAGTCAGCCGTGCACAGCTTCACCGAAAGATGAAAGATCTTATAGGAATGACCCCGAGCGACTATATGCGTAATATCAGGATCAAGCGAGCCTGTGAATTGCTAAAGCGTCCCGACATAGAAGTCACCCAAGTAGCCTATAAGATAGGCTTCACCTCACAGCCCCACTTCTCCTCTCATTTCAAGCGCTACACTGGTTTCTCCCCCTCCGAATACCGCGCCAAATGCCTCTCCGGCAACGCCCCCGACCTCCCCACCCCCTAAATAAGCCCCCTATCCCCCTAAAGGGGGGAAATCCAAGCCCTCCGTATCAGCCCGGAGGGCTGATTATTTTGTTAACCCCGAGCATAGCTCGGGGCTGGTCAATCCTCTCCATAATCGACCCCGGAGGGGTCGTATTTTAGGCAAAATCAGCCCATTTTTACAATTTCGCATCAATCCTATCCAAATTTATATCCCCACGAATCATTAAGAAATACATAGTTTACGCAGATATATGAGCCTTTAGCGTTTTCTTTGTAATTTTGCAATCGTAAAAACCGCCCCAGATTCTCGGACATCAGCACGAGTGAGATAGGAGGCGAATTTGAATTTCGAAAGCAAAAGTAATAGATTGATATAACAGGTTAATTATTGATTAAACAGGTAGATTTAAGCCGTTTCATAGGGCTTATTAATAGATAGGTTTTTTATACCCTTGACCACGCTTACAAATGATGATATTATTAGTAAAGATTGATTATAGGTTTAGTTATTAGGTAGTGCTTGTGGCTGATATGCGAGATGCATGTCAGCCACAGCCCTTAATAGAGGCAGCCCCCTAACCCCCTAAAGGGGGGATTTGGATCAAGTCAAACTCAAACAAAATCAAATATCCAAATATAAAAAATGTCTTAAGCTGAAAATAATTGAGAATCAATAAGAACAAAAAATACAGTTACAAATTCTAATCTATTTGATACATAATTTTCAATGTTTGCTACGAATACATATATTTATTAAAGCATATCATGCGTGAGATTTTGAAAAGTTGACTAATTTTGCATTCACAAACAACAAACACAACGAAATGAAGAAACTGACCAACATCGCAATCGCCCTCGGTTGCTTAGCTCTCCTTCCTGGTTGCTCCTCGAAGAAGGCAAGTGTCGCCCCCCAAAGCTCGGTGGCGATCTTCGACTCGTTCAGCTACGAAGGCGATGACAATTTCTACAAGGCCAATCCTCTTCCCGACGAAAGTTCATACTACAATCCGGTGCTTGCCGGATGGTATTCTGATCCCTCGCTCTGCACAAACGGCAAAGGCGACTATTTCCTCGTGACTTCAACATTTACTTTCTTCCCCGGTGTGCCTATCTTCCATAGCCGCGACCTCGTCAACTGGGAGCAGATTGGACATGTGCTGACACGTGAGTCGCAACTCGTCAACATGGAGAAGCAGCATGTCAGCGGCGGAATTTTCGCCCCCGACATCTCCTACAATCCCGCCAATGAAACCTACTACATGGTAACAACAAATGTGGGTGCAGGAAATTTCTTCGTGAAGACTAAAGACCCATATGGAGAATGGAGCGACCCAATCATGCTTCCGGAAGTAGCCGGTATCGATCCCGCATTCTTCTTCGATGAGGATGGAAAGGCATATATCGTCAATAATGACGATGCTCCCGACAACAAACCCGAGTATGACGGACACCGCACTGTCCGCGTCGTAGAGTTTGACACTGCCACCGACAAGTGTGTCGGCGAACGCAAGATCGTCGTCAACAAAGGTTGTCGTCCTGAAGAAAAACCAATCTGGTGTGAAGGCCCCCATATATATAAGGAGGGAGGCAACTACTACCTCATGACCGCTGAGGGTGGCACAAGCACCTGGCATAGCGAGGTCATCTACAAAGGTCCAACTCCTTTTGGTCCCTTCGTTGCTTGGGAAGCCAACCCAATCCTGACGCAACGCACTCTTGAGCCGGGACGTGAGAACCCTATCACTTGCGCCGGACATGCCGACATGGTCAAGACTCCTGAAGGCGACTGGTGGGGTGTCTTCCTTGCTTGCCGTCCTGTGGAAGGGGATAAGGAAAACCTCGGGCGCGAGACATTCCTCCTTCCGGTCAACTGGACTGCCGACGGATGGCCACGTTTTGTTGAAAACGGAGATGTAGTTCCTCTGATGGGTAGCAAACCCGGAGTCAAGAGAGCCGAAAAGTTGACCTTTGGAAACTATAGCCGCAAAGACGAATTCAACGACTCTACTCTTGATCATGAATGGATGACACTCCGCGGACCTGCCACCGATTATTATTCTCTCGCCGACAATCCCGGACATCTCACAGTGAAATGCGCAGATGTCAAGTCAAGCGAAAAGGCAGTACTCCCTTATGTATGCAGAAGACTCAACCATCATAACTTCTCTTGTTGCACTCACATGACCTTCATTCCCGAATCAGACTCACAGCTTGCCGGGATGCTTCTCCTGAAGGATGAGACTCATCAGTATCTCCTGGCGCGAACCAAGAATGGCGACTCCCACAAGATAGAGGTGAGAAAGATTGCAGAAGATGGATGCCACACTATAGCGGAGATTCCGGTTGATGCTTCCCTCGCCGATGTAGATTTCAAGATTCTTGGCAATGGCTTGAAATACGGATTCCATTACTCCACCGACGGAGGAAAGAATTGGAAGTTGCTCGCCGACAATGTTGATGCCGGCTTCACCTCCACCGCCGAAGCCGGAGGCTTCACAGGCACAGTAGTAGGCCTCTATGCCTCCAACGCCGAATCCCTCGACTAAAGCCTCTAAAGCCCTTAAAGGCCCTAAGGCCCCTAAAACAAAAAAATACTTTCCATTATACTTTAATATTTAATAGCGATGAAAAATGTAAAAAGTGCATTTCATTACATTGCGTTGCTTGC
>CAZCZX010000073.1:0-12417 GCA_964503095.1 uncultured Sangeribacter sp. | reverse complement strand
TCAAAAAAAATCTAAAGCAAAATAAAAGCGGCTCCAGGTGTTGGAGCCGCTTTCGTGCATTATTTAAGGAGTTTGGTGGTCTTATGACCTTGGCGTATTATGTAGAGGCCTGGCCTCAGAGAGTGGATATCTGGGAGTGTAGTGGCCTTCTTTAGAAGAACTCCGTTTGAAGTGTACACGTCGCAGGGAGCATTGTCTTCAAAATCTTTAATCGACTCTACTGAAGAAAAATCAATATAATCAGATGAATGGGACGGCAAAGTCACTACCTCTGAGTCACCTTCACAATATACTTGGCAATCTTCAAAAGTAAGACTATCATAAAAATTGGAACCACAAGAATAGAATAATCGTCCAAGTTTACCATCCTTTAATGAGATTGTCGCTAAATCTTTGGAGAAGATTATAAATGTCACCAAATTTTCATGCCAAGGCCATTCATCGATCTCCCTTGAAACATAAGCAGGAGTTCCATATAGTTTATGAGTACCCGACACTGCATTATCCAGTTCTATAATTTTATTAGAATCAAAATCTAAGTCGGGAACTTTGATCTTGACGAGAATCGCACTCAGTGTTTTATTTCCTCCAGAAATTCCGAACTCGATAGATTTGTTTCCATTCTCATCTTCAGATCGAGCATCTCTGACATACAACTGGATATCTTGAGAGGATGTACGCGTGAAAGCAGGAGCCTTGACGGTTCCTCCGAAATCTTCACCTGAATCATCCCAACCCCCGATACCGACATTCATGCCGGAATCCTCGGTCAGTTTGCCGGAAATGATAATATCGGCAAGTTTTTGGAGGTCGTAGTCGTCCACTTTGCCGGAGGCATTGACATCGAGAGCCTTGTCTGAGGAACCAGCCTTTATTGCCTTAGCGAGATAGACCATATCTGCGAGATCTACACGGTCATCCTCGTTAAGGTCGCCCTTGTAGCGGGCAGAGGCATCAAATGCCCCAGCCCACAAGGAGAATAAAGATATTATATAAATTAGTTTCTTCATTGAATTATGCATTATGCATTAACAAAATTAGTTCCATCCGCCGATAGAGCCACCAATCTCAATCTTAGTCTGAGTTGGATTCTTAGAAAGAGTGACGATGATAGTGTGGCTATATCCTTGCTTGAAAGAGAGCTTACCTTCCATCAAATAGCTCACACCTTGGGTCTCAACCTCGATGAGAGGACGACGGCTCTCTATATTCTGAGGCACCACGATTGCTTGATATTCTGTATTAGAAATCTTCTTCGCAACAATAGTGGAAGTAGCAGAATCAGTAGCTTTAGACACGCCTCCTGACGAAAGATCTACTGAGGCAGTAGTCGCAGTGGAAAGTACCGACACTTTGCAATCAGCAGGAATTTCGCCTTCGAAATCTTCACTTTTCTCAAGCTTTATGACAGCCTTACTCATGCGGTGTGAGAACTTTAGTGTGACAGGGGAAGCAGAAGCCTTCACTCCTGCAGCCGAAGCCCAAACGAAGTCGGCAGAAGAGAAGCCGGCAGCCGAAGACTGGTCAAGTGGAAGGTCGAAAATATAGTCTTCTGTATCGTTGACCTTTGAGGCGTAAGGATAGTAGGCGTAGACATCATGCTCGCCATTATCCCAGTAGACCTTGCGGGCGGCCGTCCAAGCACTGCCGCTATAGCTGAACTTCTCATTGTTGAGTTCATTGCCACCAATCTGAAGCGGAGCATCCTTTGCAGTCATGTAGACGCCGATTGCGTCGTTGGTCTCAAACTTTGTGTCAGTGACGCGAGTTTGATCTTCATATTGGCAGATGAAGGAAATTTCATTGTTAGAGTTAGTTGCTTCGGGAGCATCTTCGTTAGAGCAGCTTGAAATGATAGCTGCGGCTCCGAGGAGGAGCAGGGAATAATATTTCATGATAATTTTGAATTTTGAATTTTGAATTTAGAATTTAATCTAAATATTAGTATTTTTTTGATTTGACTATTCTTACTGGGTGGTGCATACCGGAATTGACGTAGGCATTTGAAGCGTCGGGCATTGCGGAGCGGGTGGTACCGGTTGAGCCCCACTTGTCGGAGTCAGTCTCATAGAATTTCTCCATAGTGAAGCCTTCTCCAGAATATTCAAGGATACGACGCATAATGTCAAGTCGAGCCGGAGCACTGAAATATGGAATACCATAGTTCATGCAGGAGTTGATTTCGGCACGGTAGACACCACGAGTCACACCGTAACCGCCTTCAAACA
The DNA here is from genome assembly GCA_964503095.1 of uncultured Sangeribacter sp. Taxonomy (GTDB): domain Bacteria; phylum Bacteroidota; class Bacteroidia; order Bacteroidales; family Muribaculaceae; genus Lepagella. Next base: position 10,189 of record CAZCZX010000073.1, on the reverse strand, counting down.
CATCAACCTTATTGCTATAGCGAGGGTCAAATATCAAATCTGCCCAGTTCACTTCGTTAAGTTTTCCAGTCAAAGATATATTCTGATACCAACCATTTGAGAACATCTTGTCGATTAATTCTTTTTCATTATCTCTTACATATCGATTCTCTACTATACGTTCTTCAGCAAGTTTTCCGAATCCGTGACCACAAGCCTCATGCTGTAACATTCCTCGTGTATCCATCGGATAAGGATTACTGCTTCTGCCTACCATCGCAATAGAGGATCCTTTGTCTGTAAGAGTCGTCACACTGCCATATTGATCTGAATTAAGAGTCATAATAATAAGAGAATGAGGCATCTTCTCATGAGTCAAAGGAGAGTGAGCAACAGCATATTCAAAAACATTATCAGGATTATCACAAGCAAGGGTTTTGTTGGAACAACCAGTTCCGTTGTCGAACCTTGTAGAAAAACGAGTATTTTTTCGAGTATTCGTAGTGCTTACACCTATATCTTGAGAGAGAGAAACGCAGGCGTATACATTGAAATAGTCTCTAAATGAGGAATAGGGCTCAATACCAAAGAATGCCTCCATTTGCTCGTTAACCAATTCAAAATATTCATTATTAGCAATCGAAGCGGCATCAAAGCCATCTCCTACAAACAGCACATCAATCCCACTGCCTTTAGAAGATTTCTGTAGAGTTATGCATTCATCTTCCTTGTATCTATAATCCATCTGACTAATGTCGCAATGTATGGTAAACTCTGTACCATTCATCTTAAATTCAATGAAATCTTCACGGTTGCCATTTTCGTGTGGCAGTTCAGAGATATTCACGGAAATCTGAGATTTACCCTTTCCTGACTTTGCTGATACATTACACCAAGAAGGAATGTGACTGATCTCCCAATCTACGTTGCAATCAACAATCACGGTCGCCTCAAGAGGACTATTAAGAGCACAAATTTTCTGAGGACGACAGCTAAAGCCATTAGCCGTAGCATGCCGCCCGATATTTTTCCATACTTCTGCACGAGAATAGGCATCTAGGGATGATTCTGGCACCTTTAAAACAACATTCTCCAAAGGTATGCCGTACAATGGGTTTTTCTCAATTGGATTTGATGGATCACCCCAAAAATTGTAACCATCTTCATTTTCTATGACTACACCCGTCAATGGAGGCTCAGGATTATGAATTGTAATCTCTATAAGATTATAATCATTAGCAAAAGCCGCTCCTCCAACATACGTTACCCTTTCATGAATCTCCACCTCCGACAAAAGAGAATTACCGGCAAATGTATGGTCGTTGATTCTCGTTACATTCTGAGGAATGATCAGTTTTTCTGAAAGGTAGAAACAATTCATAAAACATCCGGACCCTATACTCGTCAACATATCAGGGAAAACAACATTGTTGATTTTTGTATTACAGAAAGCATAGTTACCCAATGTCCTTACAGAAGATGGCAACAATAATTCTCCTTTGAATGCACACCCTTCGAAAGCATACGATTGAATTTCCAAAACACCATCGGGAAGAATCAACGATCCAGAAAACGAGGCTCCTTGAAAGGAGTTTTGATAAATTGTTTTTATACCAGCAGGGATTTCCAAAGAACCTGAAAATTTTGTTCTGGAGAATGCTCCCGCCCCTATATACCTTACAGATTCAGGAATCCTTAGTTCGCCTGTATAATTATTTCGATTAAAGGCATATGCTCCAATAAATTCAAGATTTTGAGGCAAGATCAAGGAACCCTCAAATTCATCAAAATTGAATGCTCCATGCTCGATTTGCTTTAGAGTGGAAGGCAATTCAAGATTACCTAAAAGATTCTGGCAATAAGAAAAAGCTCCTGTGTCTCCATTGGAATGGTCTCCAACGTTAAAAGTACCAGTCTCACTGAAACTCTCCCCTATCTTTTCAACACCTTCCGGAATAATGAGGTCGCCTTTCAAACCCGTATTATGGAATGCATCCGAACCAATTATCCTAAGTTTTTGAGGGAAAACGATTCTTTGCAGCGTCGATTTCTTATACATAGCCCTCGGTGGAATAACATCTATTCTTTCTCCATCATATACACTGACGTCTCTAAGGTTGATCGACTTAAGAGAAATCATTTCATCTCTCATGAAAAAGAAATCATTCTCATTGATTTCACCAGTAAGCTTTAGGTTTGAAATCTCTTTATAATTCAAACCATTTTTCAGGACTTTATCTTTTAAAGTGCCTCGTTGTGGAACATCCACAGTGGTATATGAACGTATCACACCATCACGAAACTCCACATCATCCGTCCATTGGATAATAGCTTCATCTGAAAGAGAGAATTCATAATTACCATTCGATTTCTTATCAACAGTGATAGTAAAAGAATGCATTTTACCACTGATGAATGAAACTGGTTCCTGTCTTACTAAATTGTATCCCACGCCGCCGACCGACACAGCCACTAATGAAGTACCCTCAGAAATTTCTTGAGGGAATACTATGGCTCTGTAATCTCCATTATATTGCATTGGCACAATGGATTTAGGAGAAGAGGATCCTATTTTTACAGAGCCATCCCTTAAATTTACTGAACCTCCCAATATCGTAGATGGGATTACCACATTCTTTTCAAGTTCTGACCATTCACCGGAACTGAATCCACTTCCCTCCTGAAGAGAAATTCTTACTCCAGCAAGAATATGATTCAATGTCAGCTGAACCTTACCTGCACTTGGCATCTGTTTTATAGCAGCTCCCCATAGAAGGTCGGAAGACTCATAACCACCCAAAGATAAATCAGTGGCTATTGCATCTTGATGATTACTCACACTGAAAGACATCTCCTTCGGATCAACAATACCGGAAACATAGGGATAATAACCTATAATATCAGCAGGAGTACTTCCATTCTTCCAGTAAACATCAGTCACACCGGCCCAACTATTATCAGCTGCATGGAAATCAAACCTAACATTGGAAGCATGCAAGTCCGCATCGTTGATATTTTGGAGTGAGCCCTCAAGATAATCAAGAACGTACAGACCCAGTTTATCACCATCTTCAAAACCTGCATCCGAGGCTCGGGTCACTGATGGATACGCAGCAGAAAGAGTGATCGGCAACCGTGAAACATTACTATCGGAATATTGAATATTGTCACTGCAACCATTTCCGACCACGGCAGTGAGCGACAAAAGGATGTATTTAACTAATTTATGATTTTTCATCTCTTACCTCCTTTCTTTCCAAACTTATAGTCTTTAATAAACACTGGAGGATTTCCATGCAAAGATGTCGATGAATTATAGTCGAAACTTCTGCTCATAGTGAAATCGCGCCCCATGTCACGCTTGTCTTTTGCGTAAAAGCTATCAAAAGAAAACTGCTCTCCTGCAAGTTTCATAATACGTTGCACAATAAGTTGCCTACTCCAAGATGAATAATAAGGTATATTATTGTTCATACAGGAATTATACTCTGATCTATAGACTCCTTTTCCATGGAAATAGCCACCCTCATATACATCTACAATATCACCGTAAGAAGGATTAAATATGAGATGCGCCCATGGTACCTCCTTATATTTACCATTGAGCGAGACATTTAGTCCAAATCCGCTACTTTGCTGTAGAAGCAGATCTGCTACATGTTCACAGCAGGAACATTCGCATTTTTGAATTAAATTATTGTGGTATATGTATTCATCAGCAAGCCAGCCAATGCCATGGCCTCCAGCCTCATGCTGCACCAGACCTCTTGCATCCATAGGATAATTCCGTTCGCTCTTAGTGACTAAAGAGCAAAAAGACTCACCGCCAGAATATGTCATGCCATCATATCCATTGTAGTTGGAAAGAAGAATTACTCCAACCTTAGGATCCTCCTTTGCCATTATTGGAGTGCAAATTTCTGCACAATAATCAAATGCAGCTTTCCAATCAGAAGAAATTCTTTGATTACATTTATTAGGTACAATTGTATGGAATTTTGTAGAAATTCCTCTGTTCGCTTGTTCCACACCGCTGTCTTCTGAAAGGGCTATACCTGTATATACATTGAAATATTCTTTATAAGATGCATAAGGCTCAATATCAAAGAAATATTCCATTGTCTGCATCATATCTTTCATCAACAAACCTGAAGATATATCAATGGCATCGTATCCATCACCCACAAGAAATAGATCGATTCCATTACCTTTAGAGGCTCTATAAAGTTCTACATAGCTATCTTCATCATATTCATAATCGTATTGACCAACATTGATGGAGGTGGTGTATTCATTGGCTCCATTAAGTTTGAATACTATTTTACCACTGCGAACAGATGCGCCCTTAGCCATTGCGTCTACAGTAAGAGTTAATAAAGTCTTCATAGAGCCAGACGTCTTATCTATGTGACACCAAGATGGACATTCTATCATCTCCCATGCGCCATCTGCATTAAGCACAATCTCACGCTTGCCGCCTTTATTGAGTACATTATATTTAGAAGGGCGCGCAACAAAATTTCTATATGCAGAAATCCTTTTAAATTCGCTCCATCCTGGGGCATTACGGTAGGCGTCGACACTTTCTTCAGGTACTTCCACCGTGAAATTGTCTTTAACGACGCCATCAAAAGCAGACAAATCAACAGAAGGAGGTTCTTTCGCATCACAATGAATATACTCAAGAGAAAAGCAATTTTCGAACGCACCTTCAGCTATACGGCTTAGCTTTGAAGGCAATACGATTGCCTGAAGTTGATGACATTCCCTAAAAGCGCCCCTATCGATTACTTCCACATTCTCAGGAATTATGAAAGTGTCAGTTAACGTAATGCATCGAGCAAAAGATTGAGGATTAATTCTATTCAATGCCGAAGGCAAAGAAATAGATTTTGCGGTACATCCTAAGAATGCACCATCTCCAATATTAACTATACCTTCTGGGATAACCACATTTCCCGTGATTTTAGTTTTCATGAATGCATATGCTCCAATTTCAACAGCACCCTCTGGAAAAAGGATATTTGACACATCAAGACCACCAAAGCCATTGATAATTTTGATATTTTCAGGCAATTCAAGATTTCCTGTCAGACCAGTCATTCCATAAAATGCACCTTCTCCATCGGCTGGACTGCACCAATCGTTCCCTTCTATTTCTACTAAACTTTCAGGGAAATGAATTTCACCTGAAAAATTTCGGCAATTCATAAAAGCATTCTTACCAATATATTTTAGAGATTTAGGTAAAACCAGCCTACCTGTAAAATCGCATCCTCGGAAAGCATCACGCCCTATGTACTGCAGTGTAGAAGGTAGTTCAAGGGTTCCAGTTAGATTATTGTTAGCCATAATTCTCCCTCCAGGAAGAGCACTAAAGCCACCATTTGGATCGATAAAGTTAGAGAACGCGCTCTCTCCAATATATTCCACCCCTTCCGGAATGCTAAGTGATCCCTCTAAAGATGTACCAGCGAAGGCAAACATTTCAATTCTTTGGAGTTTTTTGGGCAAAACCACATGCTTTAATGTCGTCAAATTAGCAAACGCCAATTCGGGTATTGTGTTTGAATATGGTTGCCATTCCCCAGGCAATAGATCTATTTCACTTAGATTCAATGCCTGAAGTTTCTTCATATTGTCTCGTATAAAATAGAAATCATCATCATATATAGCACCAGTCAATTTTAAATTGATAATCTCAGATGGATTTATTTTCATTTCATTTAAAGTTTCCTCAAGAGATTCATGTGATTTGACCTCGATGACTTGATATGCTCTACTGATTCCATCATGACTCAGCGGATCGCTTTCCCACACTGTCACAGCTTCCCCTATAAGTTCAAAATTATATGTACCTTCCGGAAGTTTCTTAGACACCTCAAAAGTAAACTTGTGAAGTTTACCCGATTGATATGTCATCTCGACATCTTTTTGATAGCCGTATGAATCCGAACCTACATTTATAGTAACCAAGTTGGAGGAAGCTTTTACAATCTGAGGCAAAACCACTGCTCGGAATCCATTTTCTATTGGATTTGCTATGATAGCCTTATCTCCAGGCGATCCCTTGACATGGACAGAACCAGTAGCAATGTTAAAGAGTCCATCACTAATAGTTCCATCTATCATGACCGACTTTTCAAGGCCACTCCATTCACCATTTTCAAATCCCTCACCTTCTATCAGATTTACCTCAACACCGGCTAGAATATGATTGAAGGTAAGGTTAATAATATTAGACGTCGGAGCAACATCAAGTGTTTTAGCCCATAAAAGGTCTGAACTCTCATATCCAGAAAGACTTGATGATAAAGCGGCTGCGGATTGATTAAGCTTTACACTAAAAGGAACAGCTTCAACATCCACTATATTATTTATATATGGATAATATCCATAAAAATCAGCCGGAGTATCATTATCCTTAAAAAAGAGAGAGATGGAACTATTCCAACTTAAGGATTTTTCTTCGTATGTGAAAGGTTGGTTGTTGGCATGGTTGCCCTCTGCCTGAAGGACAGAAGGAAATCCATTTTCAAAATCCACCATATATATGCCAATCCGATCGCCATCTGCAAATCCAGAGTCATCTGCCCTCGTCAAATTAAGATGATCAATTGATGCCCGGAAGGAGACGGGATTCAGTCCATTGCTTTCTGATGGAGTGTACATACGGTCGTCATTACATGCTCCGACATACATTCCAGCAATTGACAATAATAAAAATAAATATTTAGTTTTCATAATCAAGGTTGTTCAATTATATCATTTGCAATGAATTCTTCAATAGAAGAATTCAGACCTGCGCGGCGCATGATAGCTTTGTAAATAGCAAACCGAGATATAGTGTTGTAGTATGGTATAAAAGTTCCCATAACACTTTGAGACTCGGAACGCCAGATGCCATATAAATGATTGAATCCTCCTTCCCATACATCCACGAAAGAACTGTATTTGGGATTAAAAACAAAATCTCTCCATGGGACATCGCTTATTTTGCCAGACATTGAAATATTCTCAAACATGTTTTTGGCTTTCATATCATAATATTCGCCTAAAGAATTACAAAAGGCACATGTGCACCCTTTTATATGTTCTGAATGTGAAACATATTCAGGAGCGAGACCTGCAAAAGCCTGTCCTCCAGCCATGTGTTGTATAATTCCTCGCTGATCGTAAGGATAGGTGTCTGATGAAAGAGCAACGCAAGCTAACGTGCATCCATCTTCTTCATGATAGGACTTACCCACAAAGGCATCCATATTCGACACTACGATTATCATTGCATCCTTGAGGTCATCCTTTGAAATGTTATTAGATATACTTTTTACATAATCCTTGACCGAAGGAACATCAAGCTCTACTCCAAATGTATTAAGACGACTAAGTCTTCGATTCTGAATAGTTGCCACTTTATTATCAGGAGACATGGCTATAGAAGCCGATACGTTGAAGTGACTCCTGTATGATTTATATGGCTCAAGTGCAAAGAAATGCTCCATAGTCTCATTGACATGCTGGAGATAATCGCCATTGACAATCTCTTCAGCTCCAAATCCATCACCCACAATAAAAAGGTTAATGGGATTGCCTCTATTAGCGGAAGCTGTCTGCAATACAATCTCATTGTCTTCATCCAACTCATAATCGTATTGAGTAATTAGACAATCAGTAGTGTAGTCTTTTCCCACCAATTCAAAGACTATTTTTCCCGAGCGATCACCACTTCCGAAAGCAAGTTGATCCACATTAATTGTAATTTCTTCCTTATAATCCCCATATTCTGGAGCTACATGTATCCACGAAGGAGTTTCCTTAACTTTCCATTTACCTTCAGAATACAGCATTACGGAGCGTGTGATACCCTTATTAAGGCAAGATTGCTCATAAAGGCCCATTGACAATTCACGATGAGCTGAAATAAACTGGAAGTCACTCCAACCATTTGCATTCTTATATAACTCTACTGATTCTTCAGGAACTTCCAGATGACAATGTTGAGGATCAACGCCAATGAAAACATCACTATAAAGTCTTGGTGGTTCTTTTGAGAGACAAATAATCCTTTGTAAACCTGGGCAGTAAGCAAATGCTTCCATTCCTATGCGATCAACATTTTTACCTATTTCAAGTGTTCGCAAATCTTGACAACCATAAAAAGCTCGTCCTCCAACTATGTCAACATTTTCTCCAATTTCAATATCTTCCAGTTGAGAATAAGCGAAAGAGCCCATGGCATAGCCACAGTCTGACAAAGGCGTTGGAGATACCATTTCCATTGATGCAGGAATTGAAAATGACCCTTTTAAATTGGAATTATAGAATGCTTTTGTCCCAATAATCTGAACAGATTCCGGAATAACAAGTTGTTCCGCAAAATGACAATTCTCAAATGCTCCCGTCCCAATTTCTTTAAGATTTTTAGGGAGTGAGAATCCGGGAGCAAAAGAAATGCCACTAAATGCATTTTCTCCTATTTTAGTAATACCATCGTGCAAAGTAATCTTAGTGCCACCCTTTATATTAACACCACCAAAAGCCCAGTTAGGAATTTCAGTTAGTGTTTGTGGTATGATGATTTCGCCTTCAACTCTAGAACCTAATGTCAAGGCTCCTTCTCCCAAAAATTCAAGTTGATTAGGGATAGTCAAAGTTCCATAGGCATTAGCTGCTCCCCAAAATGCATATTTCCCGATGTATTTCAGAGAGTTTGTAAATGTTATCTCAATGTTTGATTTGCATTCAGAGAAAGCTTGTGAGCCAATATATTCGAGATGATGAGGAATAACAATTGTAGACCCTTCATTGACCATAGAAAACGCACCATCTAAAATATGTGTTACAGTTTCAGGAATTATTATTGTAGAATTAAGAGCTGTATAAGTAAAACTTGAATCACCAATTTTTTTTAAATTCTCAGGAAGAATAATTCTTCTTAAAGTAGATTTTCCATGAAATGCTTCAGTGGGGAGAGCATCTTCCTCTTCTACCTTTTCTAAACCTATATCTTCTTTCAGCCACAATTCACCAGCAACAATCTTTGCATTTTTTAAATTTAAAGACGTTATTGACAAGAGTTCATCTCGCATTAATCTAAAATCCTCGGTATTAATATTACCATTGATTTTAAGATTACGTATGGTGTTTAAATCTATTCTTTGTTCATTAAGCACATCACGAAGTTTTCCTGCTTCCGAACAGAAAACAGTGAGATACGCATTTTCTACGAAGTCGTGGGAGGATTTGTCGGCTTCCCATGGGGTGATGTCTTCGTTGACGAGGGTTAGGGCGTAGTCGCCAGAGTCACCCTTGCGGTCAATCTTGATTGTGAAGGTGTGGAGCTTGCCGGCGGCGAATTTCATGGCGTCAGTGCGTGTGTAGGCGTAAGGCTTGCCATCAATGGTGATTCCAATGATGGTCTTTCCTGCAGCTACTTCCTGTGGAACTACCACGGCTCTCCAGGCATCGCCTTCCGGATTCATTACGATGTTGCGGTCGACGCTTCCAGTGGCGGTGACTGTGCCATTTGACAAATCCACTTCTGAATTGCGGATGGTATTGTCGACAGTGACAGTCTTGGTGAGTTTGGTCCATGCGTCTCCGTCGAAACCACTACCCTGCTGGAGCACTACCTTTACGCCTGCCATGATGTGGGAGAAGGTGAGTTCAACTTTCTTTCCCGGGGTGGCTTTGGATGCTTTTGCCCAGAGAAGGTCGGAGGCCTCATAGCTTCCCATTTCTCCTTCTGAAGCAGCCTGACTTTGGTCTGCTTTCACTTCGAAGCTGTAGGATTCTACGTCGCTAAGGCCGTTGTAGAAGGGATAGTAGCCGTAGACATCAGCAGGAGTGATCGGATCGCGCCAGTAGATGTCGGTAGCCGCTTGCCAAGTGTTGGCATCGGCATTGTAGGTCATGGCTACGTTGTTGACTTGATTGGCGGAAAGAGTTAGATCGCCTGGTACGCCATTGGCATAGTTCACTACGAAAAGTCCGAAACGATCGCCATCGGCGAAACCGGACTCGTCGGCACGGGTGTCATTGACCTGATCGATAGTGGCTTGAAGTTCAAGTCGCAGACCATCGTTTGGTCTTTCCGGATTGAGATGAGACAATTCATCCGAGCATCCGGCCAACACAATCGGCAATAGCAAGGCAGCTTTCCTAAGAATTTGTAAGAAATCTTTTTCTTGTTTCATAGGTCGGTAATTAA
>CAZCZX010000072.1:0-12535 GCA_964503095.1 uncultured Sangeribacter sp. | reverse complement strand
TTGATTGATTTAGAAGTGGTTGTGGTGGATGCGGTCGGGGTGGTATTTGTTGATTGGGGCGTGTGTTTTGGCTGGATAGCCTACCGGAATCAGATTGAAGGGGATAATATTGTCAGGGAGATTTAGTATGCTGCTGGCTGCTTGCATGCGGTCTTGGTGTGGATATAGGCAGGTCCAGACTGCTCCGAGGTCTAATGCGTGGGCTGCCAGAAGGATATTTTCTGAAGCGGCAGAGAGGTCTTGCTCCCATAGAGTGGAGTCATCACCGTCGAGGAATCTTTCGGAATTACCACACACTACTATTGCCATTGGTGCTTGCGCAGTCATTTTTGCATATGGAAGGGCATCGGCAAGTTGCTTTAGGATTTCAGGGTCGTCGATCAGAATGAACTCCCATGGCTGTTTGTTGACACCGGAAGGGGCGGACATTCCGGCGTGTAGCAGTGCTGATTGAAATTCATCAGACACTTTCCGGTCGGTGAAGTTTCTTATGCTTGTTCTTGTCACAATATTTTGGTAGGCAGCATTGTCGGCTACCAAATTCTCTATTTCTTTCATAATTATATTACTATTTACTGAGTTTTTTTAGGGTTTCGTTTTCGAGATTGCAGTCTTCTTGCAGGCGTGGGCGAAGGATACTTGCTCGCTTAGGATCTACCATCTGGAGGTCCATGTAGCGGTCGTCGCCAATTATAAAGTCATGCACATCTTCAAGAGGTTCGGGGGCACCGGGATAGGCCGGGGATGTTGTCAAGGGTGAAGAGCCGTTGTGTCCGCTGTTGTCTGGTCCGGGGATGACGCTATCGATCGTCAATGGGTTATCAATGTTTTGAGGATTATAGCGATACAGCGGCCAATAACCAGCCTCCACAGCTCTGCGCTCTTCAACAATTGAGTGACCGAGTCCCGGACGTATGCCATGGTTGAGACATGGACAGTACGCAATAACTATTGCGGGGCCGGGATAGCGTTCGGCTTCAGTCAGTGCATCTATAGCTTGCTGATAATTAGCACCCAAAGCGATTGATGCGACATAGACATCGCCATAAGTCATCATCATGCGGCCTAAGTTTTTCTTCGGAGTAGACTTTCCATCGGGAGCATATTTAGCCACAGCAGCGCGTGGAGTAGCTTTTGAAAGTTGACCACCGGTATTGGAGTAACACTCCGTATCCATCACCAATATTTTAATGGGTTCTCCGGAAGCGAGCACATGGTCGAGGCCCGCAAAACCGATATCATATGCCCAACCGTCGCCACCAATAGCCCAAACCGATTTAGAAGCCAACATATCGCGTTGGTCGAGAATTGACTTTAAATCAGGTATTTGGTTAGCCATAGGAGCGAGCAAAGAAATAAGTTGATCAGCAGTGGACTGAGAAGCCTCTGCATCATCTTTGCTGTTTAGCCAAGCCTCAAGAGGTGCTTTCAGGAAAGCAGGAGTATTGGCAGATGCTATCAGATCACTCACATTTTTCACAAGACGCTTACGACGATGACGCATAGCAAGAAGAATACCATACCCAAATTCAGCATTGTCTTCAAACAGAGAATTTGCCCAAGCGGGTCCACGTCCGGAAGGATCAGTGACACAATACGCAGAAGAAGGATAGTCGGCACCCCAAATAGAACTGCAACCAGTGGCATTTGCAATCAGCAGACGATTGCCAAAGAGTTGGGTAAGCAACTTGACATAGGGAGTCTCACCGCAGCCGGCACAGGCACCGGAGAACTGCAATCCGGGAATGCGAAGTTGTGAGCCATTGACTGTAGCTGCAGGGAGGAGCCAGGGTTTCGGCTCGACATGAGTCTGCAGCCATTCGAGATTTTTCATCTCGCGATCGAGCACATCAGAAATAGGAGTCATAGTGAGTGCATGACCCGGACATATCAAAGAGCAAGATGAGCAACCTAAACAATCTTCCGAATAATTCTGAATAAGGAACCTATACCCTTTGAGTCTTGGCGATCCTTTAGCCTCCTTTGTTGCTATATCAGATGGCATCGAAGAAGCTTCAGAATCTGAGATGATGAATGGTCGGATAGCAGCATGTGGACACACCAGCGAACACTCCGTGCATTCAACGCATTTTTCAGCATCCCAGACAGGAACACGGGTTGCTATACGGCGATGTTCATAAGCAGTGGACCCATTTGGAATAACGCCATCGGGCGATAGTGCGGAGACTGGAATTGAATCACCCTTTCCATGGATGCAGACATTATGGATTTTCTCCACAAAATTCTTAAGCGCATCATTCGGATAAACCGGAGCAGGCCGGTTGGAAGGTTGATCAGGAGTGGTAGCCCATCCTTCAATAGACTCATAGTCAATCTCTTGGAGAGCATTAAGTGCCATCGAAATAGCCTGAAGATTTCGATCCACCACTTCCCCACCCTCGTGGATATAAGTGGTCTTAATAGTTTCCTCCAATTCCTTATAAGCTTTCTCAAAAGGCATGATTCCTGCTAATTTCAACATGACCGTCTCCATCGGCATATTGATATGAGGAGCCAACTTCACTTTCGCAGCAATAGAATCGGCATCAATATTATAGAATTTCAGTTTTTTATCAGCAATTTGCTGACGCATCTTCTGAGGGAGGAACTTTATCATTTGATCTGCACTCCAAGGAGAGTTAAGCACAAATGAACCCCCTTCACGAATCTTATCAAGCATATCAAAACGATGCACGTAGGAAGCCTTGTGGCAACCTATGTAGTCAGCACCGATAATAGAATAAGCAGAGGAGATTGGGGAATCGCCTACGCGCAACTGTGAGATAGTGTAGCCACCGGATTTCTTTGCAGAATAACTAAAATATAGTTGGGCGTAGAGATTCGGATCGTTGGCAAGCACCGAAGCAGCCTGACGAGTACCACTGACAGTGCCATCATTTCCGATTCCATAGAGAATAGCCTGAAAACATTTGGAAGAATCGAGAATTTCAATGGGCGCTTCCGGAGCAAGCGACAAATGAGTGACATCATCGTTGATGCCAACAGTAAACATTCGCTTAGGATTGTCAGAAGCAAGCTCATCAAAAATAGCCTTTACCATAGAGGGATCAAATTCCTTGCTCGACAAGCCATATCTGCCACCAATCACCTTAATATCGCTGCGACTGGCTTCGAAAAGAGCCGTCATGACATCAAGACAAAGTGGCTCGTGTACCGACCCCGGCTCTTTTGTTCTGTCAAGCACAGCAATCGACTTTACCGTAGATGGCAAAGCCTTTAGGAAAGCCTCAGTCGGGAAAGGACGGTAAAGACGAATCTTTATTACACCAGTCTTATATCCTTTATTTTGATTCAACCACTCGGCAGTCTCTGCAGCCACCTCTGCACCGGACGCCATGACCACAATCACACGGTCGGCATCAGGAGCGCCGACATAGTCTACCAAATGATACTGCCGCCCCGTGATTCCGGCAAGAGAATCCATTGCATCTTGCACGATACCGGGGAACGCATCATAATATTTATTAGTGGCCTCACTATTTTGGAAATATACGTCGGCATTCTGGGCTGTGCCACGGGTGTCGGGATGCTCAGGGTTCATAGCCCTACGACGGAAAGCCAACACATCATCCCATGGCATAATTTTAGCTATGCTATCGTAGTCTATCACATCGATGGTGTCCATTTCGGAACTTGTTCGCCAACCATCGAAGAAATGGAGAACAGGGAGAGAACCCTTAATGGCCGCTATATGAGCCACCACTGCAAGATCCATAGTCTCTTGAACTGAAGCAGACACAAGCATCGTAAAACCAGTGGCGCGGCATTCCATTACGTCTTGATGATCTCCGAAAATAGACAGAGCATGATTTGCAATAGATCGACATCCAACATGAAAAACCACCGGCAATAATTCCCCTGCAATCTTATACATATTGGGAATCATAAGCATCAGACCCTGTGAGGAGGTGAAGGTAGTAGATAGTGCACCTCCGGCAGCGGCTCCATGCACTGCCCCGGCTGCTCCAAGCTCGCTTTCCATCTCTTTCACTTCAAGTTTCTGCCCAAAGAGATTGAGGCGTCCTTTCATACCCCATTTTTTAGCAGTATCACCCATTGAGGCAATTGGAGTAATAGGATAAATCGTAGCTATCTCACTCATGGCATAAGCCACATGAGCAGCGGCAGTGCAGCCGTCAAGAATCTGTTTATTCATAGTTGGAATAAGAGTTTTTTGGTTTAATTTAAGGTTTATCTTGAAGTTTAGAAATCAAAGATAATATTAGCCGATATATTCCATCCGTTGGTGTGGAGACAGGCTCCGGGGACAGCACTGGTGCTTATTGCATTGCCAAGGCCGAAGCGGTAGCCTGCAGAGAGTTGAATGAAGTTGATTATATCAAAACCTATACCTAAATCCCATCCCGGTTGCACAAATTTGGTGGAAAGTTGCTCGGGGTTTCCCTTTCCCAATCGGAAAAGGAATGATGGACCTGTATAGATCATCGGAGCCACGAGGTTATTGGTGGCAGAGAGATAAAATTTATATTTCAAATGTAACGGCACTTCGATGAAATCTCTTCCCAACTTTGCAGGACCTGACACTTCATCCATAAGTTTTGAACTGTATCGGGTATAAAGCACAGCGATATCCGGGGCAAAACCATTGTTTTCCATTTGATATTCCAGAAGCAGACCTCCACTGAAACCACTTCCGTTTTTCAGAGATAAACCGGGGATGCCACTGAGAGTGGCAGCAAAGAAATCTCCTCCGAGCCTGAATCCATAACGAAGTTGCGCTGATGCAGGCAGCGAGGAGATAAGGAGAGTGAGTAGAATCAGAAAACAATAGGTCTTTTTCATATTCATGTGCGTTTATCAAAGAAACAATACTTTAAGCAAGATGTTTGCACGGGGGAAATATTTTTTAGTTTGACTTTGTGAGGTCAAGTAGGAAAGGCTGCTCTCAATGGGCTGGTTGAGGGGGTGGGGGATGATTTTATGAGGGAGGATGCAATAAAAGTGAAATTATTTTTGTAAATTTGCATCATGATTCGAAAAAGACTCATATCTACTACTATAACAGAGAGATTTCCAGTATTTCTTTGCCGCCTGATTTTTTGCTTTATAATGGCAGAAACCATAGGCTTTAGCGCCATGGCGCAGGGTGACAGGGACTGGGACCCTCATGCCATGCCCGGACAAGTGAATCCTCAGAAAGAGGAGTTGAAGCAACCATCCGCCTGGACTCTTACGTATCCGCTTGGTTTCCATATTCCAGCCGATGTGGATACGGCTCAATACAACTATCAGCGCAGGAGCATTCCTACAATGGCAAGTGACGCATGGGCCACCACAGGCAACCTTGGGAGTCCGGGTATGAACCTACTATGGTTTCAAAAAGCTAAACCAAGTGGATTTCTTTTTTATGATGCTTTGGAATTCTGGATGCCGAGTTTTGCAAAACAGAAATTCCACAATATCTATGTTCCTACTACGATTTTGCAATACAATTATTGCGGAAGTTCGGAAAGCCACCAAGACCGCCTGCAAGCCGACTTTGCAGGGAATGTCAACCGCCGTATAGGAATCGGGGGATTTATCGACTATCTGCATTCCAAAGGAGTCTACAATTATCAGGCTGCAAAACACTTCAACTTTGGATTGTCGGCTTATTATTTCGGAGACCGCTATGAACTTCAGACCTTCTACTATCAAGATTATCATCAGAATCTTGAGAATGGAGGCATCACTGACGACCGATATATCACAGACCCCGCAGCCGTGCAAGGAGGAGTGACATCTGTGCAATATAAAAGTATCCCAACCAGATTGACATCTGCGAAGAATCTGATTAGAGGCGGACAGTTCTATATGAATCACGCATACAAAATAGGATATTGGAGTGATGAGCAGGTAAACGACACCTTGACTCGCGACATCTATGTACCGGTCATGAAGATTCTATATTCTTTCGACTATACCAATTATACCCATACATTTAGCGAGAAAAGCAACTCCCAAGACTTCTGGCAAAACGTGTATTTTGACCCCGTAACCACTCACGACACATCAAAACTCCATACTATCAGCAACACTGTAGGCATTTATCTCATCGAAGGATTCAGAAAATGGATGAAGTTTGGACTCTCTGCTTATGCCACCTATCAGCTAAATAAATTCACTCTCCCAAACGCATTTTATGATATGCCTTCAAATGAGAGTGAAGGGTCAGCGACTCCAGAAGATGGATCCACATCTTCACAATCGACTGACGCGCTGACTTCTCTTCCGACTTTGGCACTTCCAGACGCAAAGCATAACCAAAACTTTTTCTTTATTGGAGGTAGACTTGAAAAAGCGCAGGGAGCAATACTGAGATATAATGCAGATGTCCGATTCGGTTTAAGCGGAGATGCGGCAGGTGATCTCGATCTTAGCGGGCAGATATTAACCAATATTCCCCTTTTTAAAGACACAGTGGCCATTGAGGCACATGGTGGATTTCACAACAACACTCCTGATTGGTTGACCAAACATTACGTATCCAACCATTTCATATGGAACAATGACTTTGGGAAAGTACGCTCCGTAAAATTTGGCGGATCAATCACTATTCCATGGACTCGCACACATGCAAGCATAGATGTGGAAAACATACAAAACCACATCTATTTTGGCTCAGACTGTCTACCATATCAAAATAGTGGAAATGTGCAAATCATGTCGCTTGGATTGCAGCAAGACTTCAAAGTAGGAATTCTTAACTGGAACAATCGAGTGACATGGCAGATAAGTTCTGACCAGAATGTAATCCCGCTCCCCCAATTAGCTGTATATAGCAACCTTTTCATCAAGGCGCGCCTTTTTAAGGTGCTGAATATTCAGGTCGGTGTAGATTGTGACTTCTATACAAAGTACAAGGGTTATAACTATCAGCCAGCCACCATGACATTCTATAATCAGAATGAGACATCGCTTGGAGGATATCCATTTTGCAATGCATACGTGAATCTGCGGCTTTATCGCTGTCGATTCTATGTGATGATGAGCCATGTCAACCAGGGATTGTTTGGAAAGCCCTCAAATGAGTTTATACTTCCGAACTATCCGATGAATCCACGTCGCTTTCAGATAGGCATAGCGGTAGACTTTGCTAATTGATTGATTGCGGATCATATTTGCTACCTAAAGACGCGAGAGGACGCGCACGGAGTGCGCTTACTACTTTGTTTGACGATTTTAATAATATTTGAATTTGATCCATGAGAGAACGTCGAAAAGAGGCTAAGCCTCGAAATATGCAGATAGCAATCTATGGATTGCTGCTTGTGCTTGTGATTATAGCCATGTTTGGATTGCGGCATTTCGTAAATAGAGGGAATTCTTTTGTTGACAACACGGTCAAGGAAGATACTATTCATGCAGCGATTATATATGGTCCGGATAGCTACAGAGTATTGACATCTGAGGATGGAAACGACAGTATAATCGGCATAAATTATCATCTTCTTGCAGATCTGCAAGACTCTTTGGGAGTAAAGGTGGTGATGCATCCAGTCATCGACCGCGAGACAGCGCTTGGGAAGGTTGCATCAGGAGAGTATGACATACTTGCATCTCTACCTGCAGACAATTATCTAAAGAAAAATTACCTTACCACAGACGAAGTTTATCTTGACAGGATGGTGCTTCTTCAGAAAAGGAGACCAAATGGAACTTTGTGGGCTATGAGTGCTCTTGACCTGGACGGGGATACCATCCATTTGGAAAAAGGGAGTTCCGCAACCAGGAGAATCGAAAATCTTCAGAAAGAAATTGGGGGAAAAATCACTATTATAGAGGAGCCGGAATTGAGCGAGGAGTATCTTGCAATGAAAGTAGCAAATGGGGCATGGAAATACTCTGTGGTGAATGAAAAGATTGCACAACAGATGAAGGAACAATATCCCGACCTTGATTTTTCTACGCCCGTAAGTTTCACACAGTTCCAAGTTTGGGTTATGCCGCTTGGGAAGGATTCTCTGCTTAATCTTGTGAATAAATATCTTAGGGAAATTTCTGCGAGCCAACGGCTCTAACGCCGATTTTTGCGAGCCAAAGGCTCTAACACCAAAACAAACAGAGACTATCTTAAAGAGACTATCTAATGACAATATTATAGGGACTCTATTGAGAGGAGATAATGGAAAGGGATAAACTCTTAAGGGGAGACTTTGTTATAAGGGTATGAAGAAGATACTTACTATTGCCATGCCCTTGCTGATAGCGATGGCATTTGTGCGACCCGAGGCGAAAGCATGGGACATAGATTTGAAATATAAAGGGCCTAAGACACCTACGACAGATGTCTCTTGGCATGAGGATATCTTGCCGGGATATGAGGCTCGTTATGTCAATCAGGGAGAGCAATTTGATGGGCCTTGCCGCTCCACTATCGTAAGGCTCAAATGCAAGAAACCTTCAAAGAAAGGATTCCTTTACATACATGGATTCAACGACTACTTCTTCCAGTCGGAAATGGGAGAACGATTCGTAGACTCCGGGTATCATTTCTATGCAGTGGATCTTCGTCGGTATGGACGAAGCAAGGAGCCTTGGCAGTATCCTTATAATATTAGGGATATGCGTAAGTATTATGATGATATTGACTCAGCAGTAGTGCAAATGAAGCGCGATGGAATTGAAGACATCACTCTTGGAGGACACTCTACAGGAGGCTTGACTGTGATTTCTTATGGAGTGGACAAAGCAGGGAATATACCTGTGCAAAGAATTGTCACAGACTCTCCGTTTCTGGCATGGAATTTCAACTCATTCTATCGGCATATGCTTATTCCGAGTGTAAGGAATCTTTCTGTGGTGATAAAGAATGCGAAAGTGCCCCAGGGAAAATGCGATGGCTATGCATATTCACTATTGAAGCAATATGATGGAGAATGGACATATAATACTGATTGGAAGATGATTTATTCTCCTCCTGTGACATTCTCATGGGTTGGACAGATACAGAATACCCAGAATAGGGTAAAGAAACATGCCGACAAGTTGGCTGTTCCGGTGCTGATTATGCATTCGAGCAGAAAAGTAGACGGATGCAACTATGATCCAAGTTTCCAATTTGGAGATGCAGTTCTCGATCCGCATATGATACAGGATGTTGGCACGAGAATCAAAAAGATGAGTCCTAATCCGGTGAGTGTCTGCACTATTGATTCCGGACTCCATGACCTTATCCTGAGCAAGAAACCACACCGAGACGCAGCCTACGACTCAATCTTCAGCTTTATCAAGAGATATTGAGGATAATTGAGAGATTTTTATTAAATTTGCAATGGATTTAATAAAAATGGATTTAATAAAAAGGCATGATGGAAGATCAAAAAAATATAAATGAAGTCGAGAATTTTCAGAGGTGGCTTTCCGGCATACCTTATGAGGTGGCTTTTTGGAGAAGCTATTATGGAAACAAGAAGCGACGGAACGATTTATTTGGATGGTCGCAATATAACAAGCAGTGTGCACTTGATAATTTTGATATAGATGCATATGTAGCCGCATTAGAAACGCCTGAGCCAAAACTCCTTGATGTTGGCTGCGCTCTGAGCTATATGTTTGGCAATATCATCAATGGTAAACCTATTACAGTGAATTATGTGGATCCTCTTGCTCCTTTCTACAATAGGATTCTCCAAAGGTACAAGATAGATCGACCTGAAATAAAATTCGGGATGATCGAGAGTCTTACAGGCTCGTATGCGCCAAGCACAGTGGATTTCATTCATGTTAGAAATGCCCTCGACCATTGTTCTGATCCCTTCAAAGGCATCATTCAGGCTCTTGTGGCACTAAAAAAGGGATGTGTGCTTTATCTGAATCATTTCAGGAATGAGGCAGAAAACGAGGCGTACAGAGGTTTTCATCAATTCAACATTACAGAAAAGGATGGCGATTTTATTCTTTGGAACAAAGACACAGAATTGAATGTCACCAAACTATGTAAAGAATTTGCTGACACGGTGACAACGGTTACTCCTGAAGGTAGAATTGTTTCCGTGATCACAAAGCAAGACGACGTACCCGCGAGACTATATAACGCTGAAGAACTCGCCATGCAAATGACAGCAGACATGATGGCGACTGTAGAATACTTCCATAAATTGGGGAATTCGGCGTCATACCAGACGAAACGGCTTGTGAGCACAATCGGACATCGCACCATGCGGCTTATGCCCTATTCAATATTAAACAAAATAAAGCGATTGGCGGGAAAATAATAAAGAACGAAACTTTTTCTTGCATAGTAGCGTTTTATTTACTAACTTTGTCATTGAAGACAGAAAAACGGCTTCAGAGAAATCAACTGACGGAACTATGGAAGAAATCAAAGCTCCAGCTACACGACTTCCTCTCTCCCAACTGCGTCATTGCCTCGACCTCTACAAAGGAGTGTCAAAAGCAGCGTCGTTTTCAGAAGAGACTGACCGAGTGCTTCGCGAGTTATTGCGAAAATCTTGTGCCAGCGCTACTTCTCCCTACGACGAGAAGGGACTGCCACGCATGGTGCTCGCCCTCGAGACAGCAGATGCATTCGCACACTTCATTGATGCAGACACAAACATAATTCAGGCAATCTTGCTATGCGACTTCAACGAAGAGGTGATAACACTCGAAGAAATCGAAAAAAAATTCGGTTCAGATGTTGCCTCAATGCTTCGCGCTCTTGAAGAAGTAGCACGGTTTTCAGCCAAAAAGAATATCCAAAACCAAGACAACTTCCGAGGACTGATGCTGTCGCTTGCCGACGACATCCGAGTCATCATAATAATGATAGTGCGCGACCTCGTGTTGATGCGCACCATCAACAACCATCCCGATACGGAATGGGTAAGCAACATGGCATTTGAGGCAAATGTGCTCTATGCACAGCTTGCTCATCGCCTTGGACTCTATAAAATCAAAGGAGAACTTGAGGATCTCTCGCTAAAATATACCAACAGGGAAATCTACAAGCAAATTGCACATAAACTCAACGAGACTAAACGAGCACGAGATGAATATGTAGAGAAATTCATAGCTCCGGTCAAGAAGAAACTCGAAGATGCAGGCCTGACATTCTCCATCAAGGGGAGAACAAAGTCTATATCTTCCATATGGGCCAAGATGAGGAAACAAAAAGTTGACCTTGACCGCATATATGACCTTTTCGCAATCCGCGTCATCATCGATACTCCTCCTGAAAAGGAGAAAAGTGACTGTTGGCTTGCATATTCGATACTCACAGATATGTACACCCCTAACCCATCACGAATGCGCGATTGGATATCCATTCCTAAAAGTAATGGATATGAAAGTTTGCATGCAACAGTGATGGGGCCTGAATCAAAATGGGTGGAAGTGCAATTCCGCACCAAGAGAATGGATCTTGTGGCAGAAAAAGGTCTTGCAGCCCACTGGCGCTACAAAGGCGTGAAGTCTGACTCCACCGACCAATGGATGAACAATATCCGTGATATCCTTGAGGCAGGCAAGGATGACCCCATGCAGTTGATGAAAGATATCCGCATGGATATCTACACCAAGGAAGTGTATGCCTTCACCCCTAAAGGTGACCTTTTCAAACTTCCTGCCGGAGCAACCGTTCTTGACTTTGCATTCTATATCCACACTAATGTCGGGGCCCACTGCACAGGAGGCATTGTCAATGGTCGCCACCGCAAGATAAGCCATGTAATCCAAAGTGGAGACACTGTGGAAATTCTCACCTCAGCCACCCAGTCGCCTAAAGCGGACTGGATGAACATTGTGGTGAGTTCAAAGAGTCGAAATAAGATCAGACAGAAACTTCATGAGCAACTTCAGGCACGAGCAGACCTCGGGAAAGAAGAACTCATGCGCCGCGCAAAAAACCGCAAGATTGAGATTGATGAGTCCACCTTGATGAAATTAATCAAAAAGGAGGGTTATAAATATGTCAACGAGTTTTTTGCCGACATAGCAGATGGCAAGATAGATGCCGGCAAATTTATCAACACCTATCAAGTGGCCACAGCTCCTGAAGATCATACAGAACGAACTACCGCAGAGGATTTCGAATTGATCCGCGACAATCAGGAAGCAGAGGCTGGCGAAGTTCTGACTATCGGAGAGAAATCTATAAAAGGATTGAGCTACAAGTTTGCAAAATGCTGCAATCCAATATATGGAGATAAAGTATTTGGCTTCATTTCATCTGATGGAATGGTGAAGATACATAAGACCGATTGCCCTAACGCAGCCAATATACGTGGACGCTATCCATATCGTCTGATACGTGTGGAATGGAGTGGCAAGGGAGGTTCGGAACTTCCTGTACAGTTGCGTATTGTAGGTCAGGATGATATAGGCATCGTGGCAAATATCACATCCATCATCAGCAAGGAGACAAAGGCATCTCTTAGAAACATAAAGGTTGACTCTGATGACGGACTTTTCCATGGATATTTGACATTGGGCATCACAGACAATGCAGTGCTTTCTTCAATTATTAAAAAGATAAAGACTGTGAAGGGAGTTAAGGAAGTGACACGAATTT
>CAZCZX010000071.1:0-12616 GCA_964503095.1 uncultured Sangeribacter sp. | reverse complement strand
TTTGTCTCGGTCTTAGTTTCTTTTTGACTTTGCGGGGCGCATGCGGAGCATGCTTTCTTACGTTCATTTGCTTCTGGCCACTGGCCTCATATTTTCCCTTTAGGGGGTTGGGGGCTTCGGGCATGGGGAAGCCTCAGCTATCCGCTTCGATGCTTTCTTCTAATTACATTTTACGCAACGATTTCCAGAGGATTTGCCAAAAACCAGCTTTCCTTGAGCCTACCCGTCTTAATTCTACATACTTCTCCATCGCCCGACGCTGAGATCGCACAAGACCCTCCTTTACCCCAATTTTATCAGCAATTTCAGGAATAGAAATATACGGATCAGCCTCTATCTCATTGATAATCCTTATCTGCATAGGACTGAGGAAACGAGCCATGCCAGTTTTTGACTTGGAATGGAACTCCACCTCCGGCTCCTCCACCTGATAGGCCTGCTCTCTTTCTGAAACATTTTCAATTGAAGTTTTTGTCTTTATCTTCTTATACAGCGGAAGAGTCAGCCAAACTTCTGTCACATCCGGTTCTTCATGGATATCGGGAGAAACAAATTTCAAACTATCCCATGCCTTCAAGATTTTTTGGAAACCGGAACCTATATTGTCACCGAACCCCACCATACGAAGAAGTTTCTGAATTGTGGCGTTGCGAGCACGTGTATAATCTCCTTCATAAATACGTTCCGGAGCTATTCTTAAAGTACCAGGATTTCGCATCACAATCTTATCAGTCATTCTGTCAATCCGGAGCACGCCACCGACTTTATAATCACAATATGTCAGGCTATTCACCATTGCCTCTCTGACAGCATCATACAGTTCTCCTCCATCTTTCCTGCTGCCATCTACAATTCTGCCCTCAGACGGAAGCGTGAAAAGAAGTTTTCTGAGTGTCAGAAGCAGGAAATTATACAAGTTATCTTCCCAACGGCCATCGTCGGTCAGGCGGTCATTCCATTTTAGGTCATCCCCAGGCTGAATGTCGATTCGATCAAGGTAGTCCACTCTAAACGATGGAAAAACCTCATGAATAGACTGCCCCTTTCCAAACATCAGAAGCCCCGCCATAGTAAGCCCATCCAATCCTTTTTTCCTGTCGACAGCATACGCACCCATTTTCATGAGGAAATCCTTGTCATCAAGACCCTCATAAGCATGATGAGGATTTTTATGAAGAAAAGAGAGCCTATATTTCCGTAAAGTTTCCTCATCAACATCCTGCATACCATAACATTCAATTATCTGCGAATCGATATCATCTGAACTGTCGCGGATGAGCAGAGTCAACTCGGACTTCGACAAGTGACGATCACCTTCAAACAGACGCTTGTAAGAACCAGACTGAAGGTTGTTGTTGATATATACCGGCTTTTCGCGATAACTTGCTTCCGGCACCGAAATGTAGATTACATCCTTCCCTTCCACTTCAACAATACGCACATCACTATCCACCAATACATTGACGCTGACTTTCTGAGAATTGCTGAGCATATTGAAGAAATCAGTGACAACTTTATTGGCATCTGATACTCCGGTGACCTCAAAGCGACCAGAGCCGGAATGTGACTTATGCTCAGTAATTCCCAGCAGCATCACACCGCCACGAGTGTTGGCAAATGCTGAGTATGTCTCCCAAATCGAAGATGGCAACGAAGAGCCACATGCTTTCATCTCTAATTGCAAGCCCTCCCCTTCCCTCATGAGCCTTAATATGTCAGCAGCTTGAATAATCATTTTATTTAAAATTGATTTTGTGCAGATAAATGCAGATAATTAAATAAAAGCATGAAGATATTTATGAATAAATATATCCACACCACATAAATTGTGAATGCAAAGTTACACAAAATAATTGAATTAACAAAATAAAAACACAAAAATATGAAGATAAATACAAAATTTGCGCAGATAAATTATGCTGATATAATGTGCAGATATATTGCGCATATAAACCATGCAGATAAATCACACAACTGTCTCAAACTCTTAAAAACTAACGTAAATGGGCAAAGACTCAGTGCTTTTGGGAAGGGAAGTCCATGAGCTGCGAATGGGTGATAGAGTTATGAAATTAGGATGGAGGCGATTCCTTGATTGCATGCTGCTATGTAGGTGCCTAAGTGGTGGGTGGCACGGCGGCAATCGGTTGCTATGAATTTTTCTCCTACAATTAAGACATCTAAACTTAGGGTGTCATTCGGCTGCAGTTTAATGTTGGTGGATTCCATTACCTCAAACCTGTTAGGATCAGCAATTTTCTTTATTTTGACACTTTTATCGGATGCCCATTCTGCCTTCACTACTGCACCTATTTTCAATGAGGCAGGCACCATCAATTTTGTAGTAGAGAAATTTGAGTCATCAACTTTATAATGAGAGCAAAATGCATCCCAATCGCGAAATCCTGCATATCGGGCTAAGACTGAGAGTGTAGTGTAGGTGGCATTGTATGGTGAGTTGATGTACCCCCAGAATCTCTTTAGAGTTGAGACACCGAGTTTATTGCTGGTTGCGGAAAGGATTTCATATGAGAGTCTATCAAAGTCGGTAGGAGATCCTGGGGTCCTTCCGAAGGTCTCTTCCACAGCCTTTCTTAGTTGATCTAATTTATACTTGTCTGTTTTCATAAGTTATCTGATTGAGAGCAAAATTAGTCAAAAATTAAGAGGGATGCTTCAGTCTGGATGTTAAGAAACGTTAAACTGAACCATAATGGACCGAAGGGAATGCGACAACATAGTAAAATCTTATATAACTTTGCAAGCGAAAAAATTTTTAGTTGCACAGATTAAAAATTTTCACTAACTTTGCCACATCGACCGCTCGCAGAAGCCCGGCCACGGCAAAGCGAGTGGTAGATAGACATATAAAAGGCGTTTTACTCAACGCTCATTCTTGATGCATAGAAACCTGGAAAACTTCTATTTTGGAATCAGGATTGAGACAGGAGTAGACAGTCAATGTGGATATGACCTATCGGTCATGAGCTGACACGCGAGTGCCGGCACATGATGCATATATCATATTCCGCGTGAGGCTTCTGCTCTGTCCGTTCCATTCCAAAGGGCAATTCCAGGGCCTCTATGCATGGGACGGGCAGAAAGTACGGCTCTCACGCTTTTTTTTACTAACCTTTATCGCTGTCGAGGGGAGTTGGGCGGCTAAAAGAAAGATTATATTGGTAATCATGAAGCGTGCATTATTGATTGTCATGACTCTTATTTCTGCCATATGGACTTATGCAGATGAGGTCAAAAAACCTACACTGATGATCTTACCCAGCGACAATTGGTGTACTCAACGGTATTTTACCAAATCTTTTGATAATCAGGGTTCGACCGTAAAAGTATCGGACTATAAACGCGCATTCACTGAAGACATTGAGTTGCCGCAAGTGATTTCAAAAGTTGGTGCAGTGCTGACTGGTATGGGCTATAGTCTTAAGGATGCAGAGATGGAAATTAAGTCGCTCGACGTTAAACAAACCGAAGATAATGTAATATCGAGTAAGACTTCCGGAGCATCAATAGTGGAAACTCCCCTTGATATTCTTAAGCGTAAAATGAAATCTGACATTGTCATCCAATTATGGTGGAATATTTCGAAGAATCATGCCGGCAGGATAGTGTCTTTCACTCTTGAAGCATTTGATGCTTATACCAACAAGCGGATTGCGACTGCAACGGGTAATTCGGTGCCAACCAATGCGGCTATACCGGTTGCCCTCGAAGACGCAGTGAAAGCAAATATCAAGGAATTTGATAAGCAACTCGACAATTGGTATTCAGATCAAAAGAAAAACGGTCGGGAAATTGCCTTGACGGTCAGATGTTGGGATAATTGGGACAACGATCTCGAGACTGAGTATGATGGAGAAGAATTGACAGATATCATTCAGACATGGCTACGAGATAACACAGTCAAAGGAAGCTACAATCTTAGTGACGGCACAGAGTCTTTTGCTCAATTTGAACAAGTAAGGATACCATTGAAAGACCAAACAGGAAAGGCCTTGGATGCCCGCGCTTTTGCAACTGCTTTGCGCAAGTACCTCCAAAAACCTCCTTACAACATCACTTCCAAAGTAATAATCCGTGGTCTCGGAGAGGCTATACTAATTTTAGGAGAGAAATGAAAAGAGTATTATTGTTGTTAATGTTTTCATTAGCAATCTGCAGACTGGATATAAAGGCTGAAAATTCAGGGCATATTTCATATTTCCCGGTTGTAATAGGCGAGGATGTGCCGGAGGCATCAAAGAAATTGTTGGTTTCTAAAATGGAACAGGCCTTGATACAATATGGCTTTGGTTCGATGAATAGGGCTGATCGTTTTGTAATGCTTGCCAAATGCCATGTGCTGCAGAAAGATGTAACCCCAACAACCCCTCCACGCATTAGCCAGAAAGTTGAAGTGACTTTCATAATTGGAGATGTAATAGAAGACAAAACTTATGCCTCAGCTTCTTTGGATTTGTCGGGTATTGGAGTAAATGAGACCAAGGCTTGGCAAACAGCATTCAATGGCATTAAGTCGTCAAACCCGATATTCTCAACTATTTTTGATGAAGCATACGATAAAATAAGTGTTTACTATACTGAAAATTGCACCAACATTATTGATAAGTCACGAACTCTTGCATCGACTGGAAAATATGATGAGGCTATTGCACTTTTGATGAACACTCCTGAAGTTTGCTATGAATGTTATGAAAGAGCCATGAAAGAAGTCGAAGTTATTTATCAGAATAAGATTGACAGTGAGGGAACTGCACTATTGGTTCAAGCGAAAAATGCATGGAATACGTCTCAGGATGAAAAAGGCGCTGAGCAAGCCATAACCTACCTTAATGAAATTCCAGTGGGTTCATCTGCATTTTCATCTGCTGAAACATTAGCATCTTCAATATCAGAGAAACTATCGTCAGACAAAGAAAGGGAATGGCAATTCAAACTTCAGCAATATAACGATGAAAAGGAATTCCGTAAGCGAGAGCAGGCTAATTCACATAGACAATCAATGGAATCCATTGCTGCGGCTCGCTCAGTAGTTGAAAAATGGGCAGAGCATCAACCTGAAACAAAAGTATACTATAACTGGTAAAAACATTTTATTATGAAATCTATTTTGAGAATTGTTGCGATCGTCATGGCTGTTTGCTGGTGTGGCACATGTATTGCCCAAAGCAATGGAGAAATCACATTGACTGTTTCTTCTGATGGTCCAACTAAAGACGATGCTATCAAAAACGCATTAAGAACCGCTATTGAGCAGGCATATGGAGCATTCGTTTCGGCCAATACCACTATTCTTAATGATGATCTTGTAAAGGATGAGATTGTGACGATCTCAACCGGCGCAATTAAGGAATATTCCATTCTTTCGGATGCAGAAAAAGCTGATGGCAGCGGATTTATGGTCACCACCAAAGCTACCGTTAGCCTTCCACATCTTATAAAATATGCACAAAATCATGGAAGTGAGTGTGAGTTTGCCGGCAACACGTTTGGTATGCAGATGAAATTAAAGGAATTAAGAATGGTAAATGAAGAAAAGGCATTGGAAAATCTGATAACAGAAGTAAAATCAATTCTTCCTGCAATGATAAGCTGGGAAATGGAAATGGAGTCGCCAAAAGAGATAGGATATGATAGAGGTTTAGAGAATGCAAATGATTATTATGAGGTGCCAGTAAAGTTTTATGTGACAACTTTCGCAGAAAGCGATACTTATTCAAATCGAACAACTGAGGTATATTCAAATAGAAAAATTCCTGATTTTTATTCTGATATAAACATGAGGGATAAATCACTTAGAGAACCCCAAATAAGCCAATTCGGAGAACTGCTATCTACTTCTCTTGAAGGTATTGCACTAACAAAAAGTGAAAGTGAAATGTATGAAAACTCTAATACACGTATTGAACATATATCCAATCCAAAATATGAAGTGGGAAAACAAATTTTAAAATTTACAAATCCCAAAGCTGGTCAGTTAGTTGAGGATTTATATAATGAGATTGGTGATATGTGTTGTGATTTTGTAATTTTAGATAATCTTGGGAACCGACATGATTTTTATTTAAAGGAAATAAGGCATTTAGCAAAATCTAACGGGAATCGTTATGCAGAGCAGAAGTCTTCTACAGAGCATCTTACTAAATCAGAAGGTCGGTATGTAAGTAACGATGCACAATCTTTCTCTAATATGCCATTTGAAATATATAATATAGAATCTACATATCGTACTTATGCACATTATGAAACTTTGAAAGGCATTAACACATGGTATGAATGTCTATTTCCGGGGTTATTCTACAGTAATGAAAAAAGGGAGAAAAGGATGCCAGTCTGTGAACTGAGATTCCTTAT
This sequence comes from uncultured Sangeribacter sp., assembly GCA_964503095.1. Taxonomy (GTDB): domain Bacteria; phylum Bacteroidota; class Bacteroidia; order Bacteroidales; family Muribaculaceae; genus Lepagella. The sequence continues at coordinate 6,244 of CAZCZX010000071.1, read as the reverse complement.
TCCGAAAAAAGATATTGGGAAATACTCTTCTTTTAAGGTCGTTAGAAAGGAATAGCAATATAGATAATGAGAACAATGATTCAAAAACTTAAAAAAACTGATATAGCTAAGCTATTAAAAGAATATAGAGAGATAGTGAAGAAAGATTACATTGACAAGTTCAATGTATTTACAATCACTTCTGATCTTTATTATAGAGAAAACTATCATAGCGATATCTTGGCAGCCTTTCTTCGCCACAAGGATGAGGATACTGGAAAATACATTCTTCTTGAGACATTCATAGAAATGATGAATGCCTCAAAGAAAAAGCATTCCGGAAAATCAATAGAATTTTATTCTAAACCTGTCATAGAAAGAGAGGAGCACCGTATAGATATTCTTATAAAAGATGAGAATACCAATCACTGTATTATCATTGAAAATAAAATCAATGATGCCGTTGATATGTATCGCCAGTTGCCAGGATATTATGAAACGATGAATGACAAGAATAATTATCATGTGGATGCTGTCGTATACCTGACCTTGTTGCCAGATAAGATACCTGACCGTAATGGCTGGGATAAGGATGATAGTCAAAAAATCGAGTCCTGTCTTATTCCAATTTCTGTGGTAAATATAAAAAATGAGATTTCATTATTAAGAAACTGGGTAGACCCGTGTCTTAAAAATATTCAGGATGAAGAGGTTAAATATACTTTAAGTCAGTATAAAACGCTACTTGAAAAACTAAGTAATAATATGAGTAAACTTGAAAAAGGGAAAGAGCTTGACAATGCTATCCGAGAAGATAGTGAGAATAAGACTATGCTTACAGACTTGCTTGCTTTACGAGAAATGATGAATCTATTGCCGGAAACTATGGCTGACAATTTAAAAGAGGTATTGTCAAAAGTGGATTCATCAATCAGACTTACGAAATGGCAACCCAACTCCTGTGTCATAAACCTTGGCAATGAGAATGCAATCTACGTGTATTGTGAACTTACGGACAAAAGCGCTTATAAAGTCGGGGTTGCTGATTTTACAAAAGAGGATAGGATTCCATCATGGATGACGACTACAGAAACTCAATGTAAACTTCAATGTTTCACTGATAAGAAGAAATCGTCTGATAGAAATGATGGGGAGAAATATGAATTTGGTTATTTTGAAAAGAATGATGTGATTGAATTCATAAAGCATGTCATTTCAATATACCGTAAGCAATACCCGACAAAAGAATGAAGCGTATTATTATCAATATTTTGCTTACCTTAGCAATCGTGTCTTCCCTCCCATCTTGGGCTCAGAGTTATAATCAGGAGAAGACTGCTTTGGCAAACTTTCTTGTGCGTATGTATGAGAATGCCCCCTTTGACGGGGTTAAGGCAGTCGAAGACTATGACAATGCTTATCTTATGTCTGTGGTTAAACTTGACAAGGAGAAGTATAATTCAGAGAGCGCATTAAATAGAGTTGCATCCGTTAAGGCAATGTCTCAAGCGTCCAGATTCTTCAATGGATCAAACATTACGGAAGATATGATAATCAGGACCACTGAAAAATCAGATGGCACCTCCGACACTGAAATCATAGAAAATATAAAGGAACACTCAGTGGGATATGTCAAGCAACTTGAACATCTGACAAACTTTACTTCATCAGATGGTCAGCAAGTCTTTATATTCATCACGCTTCTTAACAGATAACAAATACTTAATAACCATGAATCGAAAGTTTAAATTTATACTAACTCTGCTTATTGTCGTAATGGCAATTAATCTCTCTGCATGCGAGAACAGTGATGCAGAAACGGAGCAAAATTTGGAAGGGAGCTGGCAATACACTTATTCTGAAACAGAAGATGGTGTGCACATGACAGTTACTGCAACAGAAAGCTATTCTCTTGAAGATCACAGATTCAATTCCTATATCATATTTCACATAGGATATCCGATCAATGCTGATATAGCAACTGTAACCTATGAGGGAAAATGGTATGCCACAAAGAAGGAGATTGTCAATGATATTGAGAAGGGTTCGGTTAACTTTTCTTTCAACAAGAGACTTCTGGATAAGAGCGACAGAGAGGAATTTAAAGATGAGATTCTGAGGGAACTAAAGAAGAACGATTATCAGGAAGGAGTAAGGATCAAAAGCCCGATAACAGATTCGTTCATTGCAGAAGACAACGAAGGAGAGGAATACCATTATACGCGCATATGTTGATTATTTATAGCTAACAGTCGATTATGAATTATTTAAGGACAAAACGCGACGACAAAGGAACCTTTATAATGTTATATTGGGCTCTTATTGTGGTTACTGTTATCTGGTATCAAGCTACGTGTAAAAGTTTATTTGACTCCAGCTCATTTAAATATGATTTTCCCCTATTGATATGGATATGTTCAGTAATAATAAGCATTATCAAAATATCGTTTCTTTCGATGTTGAGAAATGGACTTCCATATCTTAACAAAAAAGTAAAGGCTCTAATATTATTATCCATTATTTTAGAAGCAGTAGGAGGCATTATTGGCATTATTATAATCTTATCCTATCGTTTTCCAAGATTTCCGGAAATTTATGGATTATTTGAAGTAATTTGCGTAATAATAGGATTTTTCGAATTGATAACACTCGCCTTTCTTGGGTATGCTCTGAAAAAAAATTATAAAGGGAAAATTAAAAAACTGGGATTAATTTTTCTTACTACATCAATCATTTATATTGTATTAAGTCTTTTATTTATAGGCATTGCTATATATATTGCTGTAAACGGCAGTGATATAGGAAAGATTATCTTCACCAAATGCTATGTCTTGATTCTATCTTTCTTAGAGATAGCACCATGGGTGTATGAATCCAATTTACTCATTGAGGGTACAAAATATCTCGGCGATGAATTAGATCTTGAAGAGGAAGAGAATCAAACTCAAGATATAAAAAACGACACATACGGTTCGGTGGTAGAATCTAATTCAATAAAGGACGCCTCTAATGCAGATACTCCTTTGACGGATGTCAACAGCCAACAAGCAGATTCAGAGGAAGAAGGCATGTCTAAAAACAAAGAGACTTCTCAAAATTTTAATAGTAAGGTAAAAAAGATCAAATCAGAAGAAAAGTCTCAAGGTGCTGGAACTTTCATTATTTCTGACAGAGTGCCAAGTTATAGAGAGGCTAAAAAAATTTCAGATAATGAAAAAACTTTAACGTCGCAAAAACCTAAGGAATCCGATTACTCAACAGAAACCAAAAGGAACAGGAATAAAGTTATTGTTGGCGTTTCAATTGGTTGTATAGTGCTCGTTTTGCTAATAGTTTGTTTAATTATATTCTTTCGAGCAAAAAAGACTGGAGGAAACGCAGAAGAAGGAGTTCAAAGCAAGCAAGAATTAATAGTGGGTGATTTTGATGGGGATGGAGAATATGAAAGACTTTGGATAGAGGGGGGCCCAGATTACGATAATACTGAAGATGATATACCTATTGTGTTAAGAAGTGACAATCCAAAATTTGATGGAATGGAATGGAATTCTCTCAGCGCCAACTTATTTAATCTTGGCAACTTGGATGATTCCGGTAAAGATTATCTTGGGGTTTTATTATCAGGTAATTCTAATTGGGCTGGCTATAACGTATATGCTTTTGATAAAGGATGGTATGAAGCATTAGAACCATTTAGCGTATATTGGGATATTGAAGTCGATCGCCGAGTAGAAAAATCTAAAACACCGGGATATGTGACTATCTATACAGACGAGATGTTTGATGATGGGGTCCGTACGATAAGCAAAGATGTTACATTGAATAAAAAACCATCTCAAATTGATAAGATGACGTTTACCACTTATCAGATTGAAACATTCCATAATCAAGAAACGAGGGAAACAAGATATTTTCTATATCCAGGTTTCGCTTGGACTCTTGAGTTTCAGCCTGACAAGACAGGAAATAAAGTGAGCGTTCTTTCAAGCAGACTTGATGCAGAGGATTTCGGTGCAGGCAGGATTGACAATGGAAGACTAAAGTTGAGACGAGCTGAAGAAATCTATGACACGAGTATTTCAAATAATTCCGATGAAGTGTTTACTTTTGGCAAACGAAAATATTGTGTAAGAAAGAATGCCCCATTAATTGCAGATGTCAATATAGATGATATTGAACAATTCATAACAGAAGTCAAGTCCGATTGGGATCCGGAGCGTACTGTCCATAATATATATATAGAGCAGGGACTCTATAACAAGATCGATCGATCCACTCACGAGATGGCCTATAAGTCGAAAGATGGAATGAAAATCAAGATTAAGCTATATAAGATTCCCGGGCACGTCGATGGAGTAAAAGCAATCGTATCGGGCGAAATAGAAAATCCTTCAGATGCTTTGATCAATAGTTATGAGGATGAGTTTAGCAATAGTATTTATTCAGTGCTTACAGATAACAATTATTTCTATTCTGAATTCCAAGGTGAGGGAGAAAGCGCACTTGGTCCTCGAGTAGAATGGAGCGAAGATGAACTTAAAATAAAGGTAGATCCGAACAATGAGCGATCAGACATAATTCTGAAAGCTGTAAAATAGTGTTCAGTGAAAGATAAGCAAAAAGCGATGGAAGATTAGTCTTTCATCGCTTTTTCCATGTATTCGTGCTTGATTTTCATGGTGGCTTCCGGATCGCTTCTGTCTATTGGCACTTTGGTCCGCGTTTCGTGCCACTCGCCGTCTTCCTCCAGTTTGCGCACCACAAGAATATCCATTCCTTCATAGTAGGCGTATTTTGTGCCAGCTCCGGCTAAGTCAGGACATCGCTTTATCGCATCAGCCCTATGCGACCATTCTATTCCTCTGCGATGTGAAAAACTTGCATAAAACTCAATGTTTCGCTCTACATTTTTCATTTCCTCTTCTATTAGAGGATAATTAGGAGCCAATTTCTCTTCAAGCCATTTCCTCATATCCTTCTTGGCAAGCCAACGCCAATGCCCCACTGTCTGCAATTCATTCGACCTGACAGTGGTCATGGTGTCGATCAAGTCAAGATGTTGCTTAAATCTCATACCAACTACTTGCTGAAACTTTTCAGTATACTGCTTCTGAAAAAGGCTCTCATCAAGCTCTGCTATATCCCCAGCCTCCATGGGAGGAAACTCCTCCGCAATATTAACTATAGCTATAGTTTGGGGGTCTGTGGAGTCTTCAACGCCTGCTTCGTCTGGTTGTGATGTCGGGATTTCAATATTCTGTTTCTCAATATTCAATGGAATAGAATCTATCTCTTGAATGCCTGGAGAGGTGTCATCTATCTCGATCTTAGGTTGCTCCGATGGCAATATACTATAAATTCCTACGCCGAGAATAAGTATTCCACAAACTATTGCGATAGCAGCGTATAGTCTTTTTCTTCGGTCATTTCGTGCGTTGAGTCCAGAAAGGAGTTCGGAGATTTCGGTTGCGCTTGTGGGTCGTTTTTGGGGATCGAGTGATTGACATTTTTTCCAGACACTCTTGAACACGCCTTTGCTATCCAAGAGTTCAAGAATTTTACCGATTGAAAATATGTCTACAGCAACTGAGGCTGATGAGTCTGAGTTGAAATTTTCAGGAGCAGTAAATCCTTTTGTTCCTCCAGGAAAATCAAGACGTTCGAAACCGTTGCCTCTGCTCATACCGAAATCGATAAGTTTTACGAATCCTGAGGAAGTAATCATGATGTTTGATGGCTTCAGATCACAATGCACTGTCTGACGCGAGTGCAAATATGCTACTGCGGAGCATATCTGGCTGATAATGTCAATTATCTGCTTGTTGCCAAGCGATGGATGGGATTCCGAATAATCTGCCAAGGTTATTCCATCTATGTATTCCATCAAAATGGACTCTCCTATCTCGGGCACATTCTCAATCCAGAGAACGTTGACAATGTTCTGATGATTCAGTATGGATGTGAGTTCAAATTCCTTTTTCAAGATATCATGATGAAACTGGCTTTTGCTGTATTCAGATTTCAAGCCTTTGATTGCCACACGTCTCCCATGGTAAAGTCCGGAATACACCACGCTCCAACCCTCTTCCGATTCGTGAATAAGACGGAAATCTGACCATGTTTCAGAATTATAGACATGGTCTGCATCAGAAGCGAATAGCGAGTCGGTTCTTGTCTGAGCGGTCATAAATAATCTGACTTTTTTGTAGAGGATTGAGTATTTTAGTTCAGTAGTTCAGGCCGAACTGCCATAGAGGAATGATGT
>CAZCZX010000070.1:0-12752 GCA_964503095.1 uncultured Sangeribacter sp. | reverse complement strand
GCAAGGTACGAGCCATCCTGGCCCGTAATGCCTGTAATCAAAGCAGTTTTCATATATTATTTAATTGAGAATTTAGAATTTAGAATTGAAGAGCCGGCCATAATGTGGAAAGCACAGTCCCCTGTGCGTGAGTACCCGACCAATAGTAATTAAAGCAGCGACTTGGTAGGGACGCACGGTTCGTGCGTCCGTCAGCTGCTGATTTTTAATGCCTATTCTTAACTTTTAAGTTATTTGATTTGTTCCTATTGATAATACTGTGTAACTTTACTAGAAATGAAAAGAAGTAGCATAATAGAATCAAGGAGAGCGAAAGTGTCTGCCGAAATCAGACATAGGGTTGACTTGTCATTTCTTATAGTAGACAGAATACATTCAATCCTACAGGAACGTGGACTTAAGCAAAAGGACCTTGCTGAAATGCTTGGAAAGAAAGAATCGGAGATCAGCAAATGGATGCGTGGCACCCATAACTTCACCATCGACACCATATCCTCAATAGAAAATGTCTTGGGTCAGCCAATCCTACAAGTCGTAGAAGCCTAATCAAAAACTGTAAGCTAAAAGAGAGTTGGCATGGTAGGGACGCACGGTCCGTGCGTCCGCCCGCGTCTAATGGTATCTTTTTAGTAGCAAGCACCGTCCCGGTGCGTTTCCGCGCGTGTGAGGTAACTTCACTTCTTCGGCCGATGGTCCTTTCTTTCCTTCCTTTGCAAGCTCGATATATAGGTGGAATGCAACACTTGTGCCAGCTGAATGTCAGAACTGAAATCTTTATTTGGGATGCAAATCATATCTTTAAATTTGAGGAAAGCAAAAATGTTGTATTTGGACGCTTTCAAAACCTTCAATAGGAGGGCTCGGAAAATTTTCTTATCAGGTTTCTTACAGTGACAAGCTTCCGGGATGTGGAATCATCACATAGACGAGTCTTGATAATGTATGGGGTCAATATCCCTACGGCAGCGGGAAAGATTAGATATTCATTTGCCCCTTTTATACTTAATTCCCTTGCTTCATCAAGTTGAGTCAAACGATTTCTTATCCAAAATTTAAGAGCAGAGCTATAATTTTCAATACATTCGTCCATAAGAAGAGCCAAATAACTGGCGATTATTGCAGCCATCGAATCGATCTCGCGGAGTGACCTCTGATTTATTCTCCTCATATCGTTGTTTGCATCATTGAGCATCCCCGAAAGTTCTATACCCTGGCGAGAGGAGGTGTCCAGCCTTTTATTTTGCTTCAAGTTGCGTAGACGCTCCATGTTAAGCTGAATGTTATTTTCAACTTTCCCATAGTTTTCAAGCTCTTTCTTCAAATCCTTGAAAGTTTTATCGATACTGCCTTTAATAATAGTAATCAAAGATTGAGAAATCATATATCTTCAAATTTTAATTGCCACTATTGCTGTCTAATCCAGGATTTTCCATCTCATCCTCATCCTGGCCGTCAGCCTCTCTTTCCTCCGCAGCAGCCGCCTCCAGATCTTCCGGGGTTGGATTGCCAGTCTTAAGCTCTTGCACATCATTCGAGAGGTCGTCTATAGATGACTCAAATTTATCCAACCTCTTTATAAGACTGTCATTTTGACTTTCAAAACTTACTTTTGCAAATTCTTCAATATTCGATCTCGCTTCATCCCGCATTTCCTCTATCGAAGTGTCAAATTCCGATAGTTTTTCCGCATAATACTTATCGAAATCTTTCTTTTGTTCCTCTACATGTTCACGCAGTTTCTTTATGGTTTCATCAAAAGCCTTAATTTGGGTATTTAAACCTGCTATTTCAACATCCTTGATTGTATTTACGCGTGTTGACAGATCATCGCATTGAGAATTCAGGCTTGAAAGAGACTGCGTGATTTCTGCTATCTTGGTTTTTGCCTGATTCACCTGTTTATCCACATCCCCAGCCTTTTCTCTGACATCCTTTTCAATCCCCCGCATATCTCTCAGCGAATCTTCGCTTTGGTTTGCCATTTCATTTGCTTTGAAAATAGAAAAGAACGAGAATATCAGAAATACCACAGTCAGAAGCGCACACCAAAGATTAAGCACTTCGTACTCACTCTGTATTTTTGACAGCTCCGACTCAAGCAAATTCCCGATTCTTTCAGAGCCATTATTCTCCGTAGCATTACGGGCAATGTCCAGCAGTTGATTATTTAATTGTTCTAATGATCTTTTATTTGTTTTTGAAGTGGAATCGTTGATAAGGGTTTGATAAGATTTAAGAAATGTCTCAATTTCTTCGAGCGATTTTAGCTGATGTTCAATTATTGTCTTGTGGGTTGCCTCCAGCCTGTCATTGGCTTTATCCATGACAATCCATGCCACAATTGAACATACGATGGCTAATCCCACAAACCACCAGACATGGCGCAGTCTAATTCCTCGATTGTCATTGGTCTGAGTATTGGACATGGCTTATGATTAGCTTTAGAAGATTTCACAAGAGACAGTATCAGGGTATTTTAAAACCTCTCTCAAAATGGAATTTAATGCCATTTTTAATCACTCTTTCAATCCAATCGTATACCTGTTGGGATGAATACAAGTGATTTCCCTCAGAATCTCTTTTTTTTAAAAGCGCGAGTGCAAGAATAGAATATTCATTTGGCAAGGATGTTGCGAAAATTCCCAAATCGTCGGTATTGACTGTGACCGACAGTGGATATCGGCTTTCCGAATCCACAACGGGCATGAAACGGAAAATGGGATGACATTCAAATTTGAATAATCCTCCTATCTTGAAATTTGAGGAAGGACAACACTCAATGCCTATTCGCCGTTTCGACATCTCTCTTATCATCTTTTCCTGAACTCTGAAAATGAAGTCTGCATATCCTTCCGGGAGTTGAAATGACTTAATATACTTTCCATTCCTCAGGATTTTCCTGTCAAAATGATAACTGTTATACAGATTACACGCTACGGAGTTAAACTCCCGGATACTCATGATGTCCTTCACTTGCGCAGCCAAGTTGTAATTGCTCCATATATCCATATCTTCCGGGATTTCATAGGCATAGGCTTTGTTGAATCCTCCAGCGTCATAACATACAGGATTGTCACCTCTTAGAAGCATCGACTCATAGTAGTCTCGTATATCAATCTGCCCCGACATACTATCTTCATATCCTATATGCTCCATCAGCCGACGATAAGTGATAAGAAGGAACTCTTCTGTAGATGGCTCAATCATCACATTATGCTTCCGCGCATAGAAATAAAGCCATACCACATTGTCGAGCATCCATTGCTTCGGAAGAGCGATGTAGTTATGTCTGATTTTATAAAATTGATATGGGTCAAGTCCAAGAGCGATTGCATGCCCTATCCTGTCGCCTGCTTCCAGCCCAAGAAACGTCACAGCCTCGAAGATGGCTCTTAATCCATCGGCCAAATCATAGAAATCCTCTCCAGCATGAAAAGTTGCATCAAAACCTTGTGCTTTCAGGAATCTGAATGCTTGTGCAAATACTTCTGGACGGCAATAAAGTTCCGAACTTGCCGCGTCAATTGCCAATGCCCGCGACTCATAATCGGAATGTTTTTTTATTTTGTCGAGGTTTGCGCTTTGGGTTTCTATAGTTGTCCTTAGATTGGCATCTCGTTCTTTTCCTGAAAGGGAATTTTTATCCGGTCGCTTGATGAAATGGTATATTATTCCAAGTTGCACTGCATCTCTTGTCTTATCCAAAGATTCTGATATCCTCTTCACCAATATTCCAAGGTCAGAAGGCTTTTCGATGGGTATCACCCGAGCCTCATATATTTTAGTGAAGTTGAAAGTTGAGGCTTCCCATACTGGAAGAGAATAGAGCAGCCTCTTGTATTGAGGGAGCAGAAAATATGATTTTACATCTTGAAATCTCTTGAAATTCCCGAACCCCATATTCTCGTTTACCTGTACCATAAACGAGCGAAGGTCATTCTTAAGCAGAATATATCTATAGAATAGTTCTTGAGCCCTGATATCGCAACCTCTTATGATCAGATCAAACATACGGAAAAGAAAAAGTCTCTCTCCGGCAAAAACGTCTAAGGGTGAGCTGGAGCGAGGCTTGATATAATCAAAATCTGAATCCTTTATGCGTGCTTCAGAAGTGAGTTTATCCAAATCTTCTCTATGAATTTCCAAGACAAATGGATACAAGTGTATTAAGAAATCCTCCTCCTTAGATTCAATATATTTCCAGAGATTAATTCTTATGGCATTTGCTTCGGCTGTCACGTCCATAATCCTGTTGGCTGTGTCTGTCTGTCGGGAAAGGTCATGGATTGCAGCAAGTTTAAGAAAATTACCCTGCTGGCCACTGATATGATTCATCAAGCAAGTCCATGTAATCCCAAAATTGTCAGCAGCAGCAAACAAATGGCTATGGAGTTCTGCTAAACCAATGGTTTTAAAAAGATATAGTAGATGTGCGTTGTCGTTATGCAAGACGGTAGGATATTCTCCTACAGGGGGTTCATAGTCAGCAGACGTCAAACGATGTCGAATCGTATAAGCCCATAACGCACTTGTAAATATATCTTCTCCAAGAATCTGTGTGAGTTCTCTCCAGCGGAAGAGGTGTCTGAATCTCACCAAAGGGGTTCCTTCGCTGCTTATGCGCAATAATTCATCGGCAAGCAAAAACACCACATTAAAAATGCTGTGGCTGATATTTGTCTCTTCGGGGCCATGATGAATATCATGCCGGATACTCCACTCGTCTTTGTAGATGCCATAAATCATTCTCATCTGATCGTCAGAAAGTTCCGGATGTCTTATTCGACATTCATCTACAAACATCTCCTGATCAAACATTAGTTTTCCAGGAATGGTAGAAAAATCCACCCTTTCTTTATGCTTCTTTAGGTCATCGCGATATCTTTCCGAGATGTAAGAGAAAGCAGTGGTTGCAAAAATTCTGATCAAATCCATTTGAGATAGGGTCTAAGCCTTTGTATGGGGGAAGGAATTACGGTCGGTAGGTTTTTAATTTCTTTTCCAGTTCCTTATATTCTTCATTGAGTTTTTTCTTCTGGATAGTAAGATACTGTTTTCTATTCTCCCTTTCACTGATTTGTTCAGAAAGTGTATTAAGTTGACTTGTCAAGTTATTCAGCTCGTTTCTTGCCTTGTTTAACGAACTTGCTAACACTGCACTCTCGTTGTCGATGGCTATAATTTCACTATTGTTTTTGTCAAACTTCGATTCTAATTGGGAGAGTTCGCTTCTCAACTTCTCCGCCTTTGAATCAATTTCATGAAGTTCTTTCTCCCAATCTTTACTATCATTCGTTATCTCTACAATTAAGTTGGTTTTAGGATCATGCACTCGCTTAATTGGTTCAGATAATTTTTTTGCAATCTCCTCTCTTTCCTCCGATAGGTTAGAAATCTCATTCTTACAATCATTCATTTTCCTTAGAATTTCCGATGCTTCATAAGATTTTTCCCATTTCTTATCAGAGAGTTTTTTAAAGTTAAAAGTCTCTTTTTCAAGATGGGCAGTTGCATTTTCTTGAGCATTAGTAATGGGTGATATTCTTCGTTTTAGGCTTCCTAATTCGGCGTTGGTTAGTTTGATGCTTATTTCTAAATCATCAATATGAGCCTTTTTATTTTGTATGTATGTATCCTTATATTTTTTACGGAGTTCAGGGGAGAAAAGTGATTGTAGGAGGTCATCGCTTATGAGAGGCCAAGCTATAAGTCCATTGATAAGGAATTGTGGAGTTAAGTTGCCAGTAACAGTGTGTTTGTAAATATCATCCACCCATTTATTCACTTCCAAAGAGTCGGGAGCATTTATTTCAATAATTCGCTGCCTAACTTCATCCTGAGTATAAGTAATCCCAGCCTGTAACTCATCCATAGGGTTATAGATTTTTTCGAAAAGACTAATCAGAGGAAGCTGATTTTCAATATCAGAAGAGTCTATGTCTATCGCTTTTGCAAGCATTGCCATAGGCTTAAACTCTATTACATGAAAATCTGGCTTATCCGCTTGCCTGTCATAAGTTTTTACGGAGTAGTGAGAGTACTTATTCGAAAATTGAGTAAAAAATTGTATTAGGATAGAGCGCGCATCCCCTTGAGCAGCCCTTAGATGATCCTTTTTGGCAATAAGCCATTTGTTTAAATCTGCCAGCACTTCAATATTTCGAATGCTGATTCTCGACATAAGGTCAGCAAAATCGTTTCTTCCTTCGTCTCTTTTTTCTTTCTCCAAAATCAACCGAAGAAGAGACCCATCGCACTTTAAAGCAAGTTCATAGAGATCAGGATGGAAGCGACGGTAGGCAAATTCTGGATAAACCAAATTGAAAAATGGAGCGGTTACCTCAAATATGATATTTTGAGTTGACCCAAGGTAGGTTATATAAGAGGGGTCTAAATTCTGTCTCCAGTTTTCAGATTTGGTTAGAGAATAGTCAGCTTTCTTCACAGCCAAGGCTCTGCGGGTGCAGAGCACAAAAAATTCAATCACCTTCAGTCGGGCTATTTGCATCTCAGAAGCTGGCTTCCACTCTTTCTTTTCTTTATCGTAAAGCTCATTGATGATATCCCTGATATTTTCATTCAGCACATCCCCGTCAATAAGCCTAATCTCTCGAGAAGCCCTTGTCTTTGAGAAAGGAATAAAGCTGTCGCCTGTCAGAACGAAGAAATCTCCTGCTGCCAGAGTCAAATACTCCGGCATTACTGTGTTCTTCGAATTTTTTAAAACTGGAATAGTCCTTGGAGTCTCCTCCTTCACGATAATTCCATTCTCATCCAGATTTTCAGGACTCGTCATTTCATCATAAAGCTCATACAGCTTCATTGAATAGAATGTCTGAATGAAAAAAACGAGACGCGCCATCTTATGGCTGTTCTCAATTTCTCCTATAGTCGAAGCCATAGCCATCACATCTCCTACGGTGATATTTACATTTGTGTTTGCAGGATTAGAGATGTCGCGCAGTCTGCGTCTAAGAAGAGATGAAGAGGACAAGTCATATTCTGAATCTTCTGTGATATCAATCCATTTTATAAAATCTTCAGAAACAGACATCAGATACTTGATTGCCTCTTTATTGATTTTTGAAATATCAGTTTCCTCCATCAGATCTTTAGCGAACTCTTGATATTTACTTTCCAGAGTTGGAATCCACTGGGATATGAAGTAATTTTTGAAGAACGTCTTGTTGTCGTTGTGGATATCATTGTCTTCCGCCACAGGATCCTTCCTATTTATCAGGGAAGTCACCAGCATCCTTATTTCCCTGAGGTTGCGAGGAATTATCATGCTTGGCACCCCATCATGATTGTAGAAAAGATAGCGTGTCTTGTGATAGATAAGTGAAGTCACGGCAAAAGCCACAGAAGGGAAATCCATTGACAGCCCATCTTTAAGTATTACCTTTAGAGGGGTGTTTATGATATTCTCAGGGTCGGGCATGAAGACCCTGTTTGGCATGGGGATAAACTTGTCAAGATATTTGATGGCCATCTCGTTGATCTCGTATCGTAAGAGCAAATCCTCCTTGTGATATTTGGTATATGAAGAAGCAATTCCAATTTTGAGCTGATTCAACTTGGCACCTAAAAGGATCACCACATTAGGTATCATAAGATACTTCATGATTTCCTCCATCATTCTGTGCGACCAGTCAATATTCAGATCAAGGTCGTCGATCACCACAACGAGATTCTTTTTATCGATGAATTTTAAATATTTTTCCACAAGACGCGATAGACTGCGTTTTAGTTCCAGCCCTGAACTCAAATTGCTTAGCGCATCAATTTCGTCAAGAGATTGATCCGAATGATTCTTCTCAAGATATTTTAGAGCCTTTTTCACAGATTTAAACTCTGATTGCAGGTCTTTCAGTCCGTTACGCTTCTCGTCCGAAAATGAATTATATTTTTTTGCACGCTCTTCATATTTCCTATAGAATTCCCCGATGAAAATATCAGTGATATTATGGAAAGAATCGAAAAATGCAGGGTCAATCATGGCAAACTCCTCCGTTGACTCTTCATAAGGCCTACCGTATGGATCTTTAGACTCCTTGAGAATGTTGACGACCGACATCATGCAAGACGTTTTTCCAGAACCTCTTTCTCCAAGAAAAGCGACAACATTATTGCCTCTTGCATTGTCTTTTCCATTGTCATTTAGTATGCTCTTGACAAGATCGAGACCTTTGCTGATAGGCATGAAAAATGGGGATTGATGAAATGTAGATGCACTTGCCACAGTTGGCTTGCTCTCATCATCAATTTTGAATACCAAAGAAAAAGACTTATCTGCAGAAGTGCTATGGTTGTTGTTCATATTATGTTGAGACGGAATATAAAATTATTGAGATTAGTAAAAAACTTTGGTAGCATATCTATAATCTCCATGTAATTATGAGCCAGAATTTCAATTTTTAAGTATATTTAATATAGGTTCGCCATATTTGTATATCAACATACCCCCGAGAATAACTAAGTAGAAAGGCCAAGTAGTTATAGTTCCAAAACCTTTCCAAGCAAGTAGTATTTCCTTTGTTATTTTGCTTTGCTTTTTCTTACCAGTATCCTCTTTCCAATCCAAGTCTTTGTCTTTTTGTGAAGTAGTTAATTTTTCATGGTCTTTTATAATTTCTATCCATTTTAACTTTCTGATATTTCTCAGAATAAAAGGATTTGTGGTCTCCAAAGTGTTGTTTTGGGCAGCAGTTGCCAGTTTGTCCGACATATTCTCCAAACTCTTCTTTAAACCCATGTAGATTCCATCATTAAAAGCTAAAATACAGATTAGTATAAATAAAAACCAGAATTGTCCTTCCGATGGGCACTTTGTAAAGCTAACAAAAACACCAGCCACTGCAACTGCTATGGTTTTACAAACATTGCTGTTCTCTGCCAAACGATTTATGATGTAACATAAATTTGTTATTGCAGTTGTTATAGCTGGATTATCTAATGGATTATGTTGATTCTGATTATCTTCAGGTTGCTGACACATAATTGTAATATAAAGAGATTAATAAATGACGTGATTAAACTTTCTTAGAATTCTTTCGCGAAAACAACTCTGAGAATTTGCGTAGGGAGAGGTGTGGAAATCGCTTGCGGCATGCCTTCTTCTCTATGAGACTGCGGTCGTAGTAGATATGATCACCGTCGGCATTATAGTATTGGGAATCTATGTCAACAATTTCCCCTCTTCTTGACATTTCTCCTAATAAGACGATAATGAGAGATATTGAGCAAACTAAAAATAAGAAGGTTTTGATTATATCAGGCATCGGGAAAAACTTTTATAACTTTATGACTCTTGCATCTTTCCAACCCACTGAAGATTCCGCCGTTGCGATGTCAGTAAATGGAAAATCCTTCAAGAATTGGCGTAGTTTCTTCTCAGCGCTGGCAAGCCCGACATAGCTTTTGAATTTGCGGGCTGCTGACAATCCCGGCACCATCGGTTGTCCGGCATCCAGATCCCGAGGATGGATATACGATAGCAGATACTCGCGGTCTTTCTTTGCCCAGTGCTTGATAAGATTATAAGGGAAAAGACGGAAATAACCACCGCCTTGATATATAATATGGCTGCCACCCATTTCCCGGCAACTTATAGGAAATTCCTTTATCTGCTTACCATTTACATCAATGATTGCAGGTTCAGCTTTGCCGTATGATGGAAATCCTCCATGAGCGTGATGGGCTGGGAAGACGGAGCAGTCAATCTCTATCCCCAAGTCATGAAGTGTCTCAAATGCCCAACTCTCGGTCTCTCTGATGGAGAATCCAGGAGCTCGGAAATAACGAATAGGTTTCCCTGTTATGTCTTGAAGAAGCTTTATTGAGGAATCCACATCCTGTCGGAATTCCTCCGGGTTCTGCTGCCATACCAACTGATGACTCATCGTATGGCTTCCAATCTCATACTTATCGGCAATCTTTTTTACGATTTCTGGATAAGTCTTGGCGATCCATCCGATGATGAAGAATGTAGCCTTAGTATTCGTATCTTCCAAGATACGGAAAATGCGGTCCATGTTCTCATGGATTCGCACCTCATAATTCTTCCATTGCTCCTCAGAGCGTGTAGATGAGTTGTCGAGGAGGTGAAACCACTCCTCGACATCAAAAGTCAGTATGTTCATTGGCAATTATATTAGATCGTAGTTGGAAAGATTGGTGTCCCAATTTCGGATGTCCCAGATATCGTTCCCAATCACATTCTTGTCAAGAATCTTTCCTGTGAAATTGAAATTTTTTGGCTCAAACTTCCGAGGTAGTCTTATCATGCTTGTATTAGAGAAATTAAGCCATCCCGGGTACAGAATCAGATCAAATTCTTTCCTATGTTTTGAGATGATATGTCTTATAGCCTGGTTAAACGCTTTCGGTGACTTTTCAGACAAGTCTATTAGGAAGACAGTCCTGACCCCTTCATGATTTTTTATCTTGTAGTAGATAGAGATTCCATTTGAGAAGGTATGCCTAGTATAATCAGCATCCCCTCTTTTGTAACGTGTAGGATTATAGCTCTCGTCATGCTTGCTGATGATTGGCTTGATACCCGGTGATGAAGCAAAGAGTCCGCATACCCCTGCATACAGCCTGCAGAACAATTCAGAAAGCGGATTTAATGCTTTCAAAGATGGCTTTATCCCCCCGATATGCAACGGCAGACAGTATGTGTGCATCTTGCCAATCTCCTTCATCAGCTTTGCTTTTGTCAATACAGGAAAAGAATTGTCATTTGGATATCCATAAACAAACGCCACCCCGTCCTGTGCCATTGCTTTGTAAGCCGACTTGACCATATCATTGAAGTTGAAAAAATCCCGATACGGCTTCTCCACCATGGAATCTATGCTGTTGGCAAAAATCAGTTTTTCCCCTTTATAAAGATAATAAGATGGCACATAAGTATTAATTCCGACTATCTTTCCTTCATCTACAAGCATCGATATCCATGCATATCCCAATGGGTTCTGCTCATATTGCCTGTGAAGCAACTCAATAGACCTCGGTTTTTCGAAGACTTCCTCAAAAAGACTTGAAATCTGATTGAATTCTTCTGCGGAAAGATCCGTTGATTTCTTGACAACTACTTCCATCAGTCAGCCTTTATCGTCACGCCACCCCAAGAATATCCCACTCCGAATCCGCAAAGAAGTATATTGCCATGCAGTCTGCCCTGTTTCTTGGCTTCAACGAGGGCAATCGGGATGCTGTTCGAAACGGTATTGCCAACTTCTGCCATATATCTCATGAACTTCTCTTCGTCAATCTTCATCTTCTTGCGGAGGAACTCAAGCATATAGCTATTGGCCTGGTGAAGCACAAAGAGGTCAATATCCTCTTTATTGAGCCCATTATTCTCCAGAGTCTGCTTTACTACGATTGGCACATTCTTCTGCGTGAAAGAGAAAATCTTGGCGCCGTTCATAAAAAGGAAATCAGAAGATACAGGATTTCCGTTCTCATCAAATTCAAGATCATTCATCTTCTCAGGCTGTCTTGCACAGCCTGTCCTGACTATCAGGTTTTCTGCTCCTTTCCCGTCCGTCCCGAGAGCGAAATTTCCGATTTCACCCCATCCTTCGGTTGAGACAACAGTTGCCGTAGCCCCGTCACCAAAGATAGTGCGGTTTCCCTTGTCCCTATGGTGGAGATATTTGGAATAAGTCTCTCCAGTGAGGAGAAGCACATTCTTTGCAATCCCGGCAGATATTAGGCCTTTGGCAAGCGACAGCCCATATATATAGCCCGAGCATCCGAGATTGAAATCAAGCGCACCGATATTCGTCCTCAGTCCAAGGCGTTCTTGAATCAGGCAGGCGGAAGTAGGCAGATGATAATCTGGACTTTGGGTACAGAAAAGAATATAGTCAATATCTTCCTTAGATACGTCAGGATTCTCTGAGAATAGTTTTTCTGCTGCTTTCACAGCAAGGTCGGTCGCCGTTTCATCCTTTGATGCAACTCTACGCGAATTGACACCGACCTTGTCGGCAATCTTTTCAACTGTCCATTCGGGAAATTCTTCCACGAGAGATTCATTACTGACAATAGAATCAGGAAGAGAATATGATATTGCTTTTATGAAAGTCATAAGTATTTTATGATTTTAATGTAAATTCACCTCCACCGGTTATATCAATGCAGCTCCCTGTCATCCAATTGCTTGCATCTGATAATAAATACACAACGAGATTAGCCACATCTTCTGGTTTTCCGTATCTTTTAAGAGGATATTGTTTCTCTGCTTCATGAAAGTCCACTCCCAACACCTCTGCATCCCGTTCTATGAGTTCTGTCCATACCATGGCAGGGCAAATAGAGTTAACACGAATCATTTTTGGAGCCAGTTCGAGTCCCAATACCTTTGCATAAGCAATCAAAGCACCTTTAGAAGCTGCATAGACACCATTGCCTATAGCGGGGGCAAAAGGTGCCCGAGAAGCAATAAAGACTATAGATGAACCATCTTTAATCTTTTTTTTCTTGAGGAGTGCTTTTTGGAGAAGAACAGGAGCTGTAAAATTTGTGGTCATAACCCGTTCAATTTCCGTTTCTTTGACAGTTTTTAGCAATGTTCGGCTTCCTATTCCTGCACAATGAACGACTCCGTCCAGACTAGGCAGATCTGCAACTATCTGTTCAATGTTGTAAGTATCTGTAAGATTAGCGACAAACATATGATGGCCATTCCCTTCAAGTCTTGAAAAAGTGTCAGCAAGCCTGTCTTCATTCCTTCCTGT
>CAZCZX010000069.1:0-12803 GCA_964503095.1 uncultured Sangeribacter sp. | reverse complement strand
GTATGAAATCGAAAGTTATTCTCAGTCGGTATTCTTTGGCTGTGACAGTTATCACTATGGTGGCTGTCTTTATTGGGTGTGTGGCTACTGTGCGTGAAAAGTTGCCCTTTTTTATTCTTTTGGGTGTCTATGTTTTGCTATTGATATTCGCTTTGTTTTATGGTGCGTTTTATATTCAGGCTGATTCAGAATATATCATCATGGGGAGTTTGCTGAGGAAGCGTAAGATACTTATGCGAAATGTGGAAAGTGTCGAGCTTTTCCAACCTACGATGGGAGCAATCCGTATTTTTGGTTCGGGAGGTTTCTTTGGTTATTGGGGGATATTCAGCGAAGGGGATATCGGCAGGTATAGTGCCTTTTATGGGAAAGCATCAGATTGTTTCCTTGTCAGGATGAAGAATGGGGATAAATACGTCTTAGGATGTAAGAATCCGGCTGAAATGGTGGCGTGGATTGACAAGGAGAGAGTTCGGTAAAGTGGGGCGAGATCTGAGATAAAATGTGTGTAAAACTCGATAAAATGGAGAAAAAAGTGTTAAAAAACATATTTTTTAGCGTGGTTGGCCAAAATTCTTCGGAAAATATTTGGCGGAATAAAAAATAAGTATTAACTTTGCACCGTTTTTGAAAGCAAAACATGTTTTATTATTTTAAATTTTAAAGAAAATGAAGAAAATCGTTCTCGCTCTCGCTGTTGTATTCAGCGTAGCAATGGTATCTTGCGGTAACAAGAACGCAGAAGCAGCTGACACTGCAGTTGAAGCTGAAGCAGTAGAAGCAGTTGAAGTAGAAGTTGACTCAGTTAACGATTCAACTGATTCAGTTACAGTTGAGCAGGTTGAAGCTGTTGAAGCTCCTGCAACTGCTGAATAATTAACGGAGACAGCAGAGTACGTATCTCATATATGAGACACGTCTAAAAAGACAATCAGTGCATTCCCAATGGGGGGTCTGCACTGATTTCTTTTTTATGTATGGAAGCCCCCTTGCCCCCTAAAGGGGGAATTATGGGTTGCTCTTTGATATTGTGACAATACTCTATTGTTTATAGTAAAATTTGTTGAAATTATTATGGAGTGTGCTAAGGATATTAAGAATGTGATTTTTGATTTAGGTGGAGTCGTGATCGATCTTGATAGAGATCGCGCGGTAAAGGCTCTTGAGGAACTGGGATTGGAAGATGCCGACGACATTCTTGGTCTTTATGGACAAAAAGAGCCATTCTTTGGCCTTGAAACAGGTGAACTTCCAACAGCTGACTTCTTTGATTTGCTCCGGTCGAGAATGAAACCGGGGGTCACGGACAAGCAAATAACCGAAGCCTTCAATAAATTTCTTGTATGCCTCCCCACGGAGCGACTCGAGATGCTGCGCCGCATGAGAAAGGGTGGATTCAGAATCTTTATGCTTAGCAACACCAACCCTGTGATGTATCTTACCTGGATTGGCAATGCTTTCCGCCAGGAGGGTCTGACAGTCAATGATTATTTCGATGGCATCGTGGTGTCATTCCAAGAATTGATGTGCAAACCTAATGTGGCAATTTTCGAGACACTGATGAAACGTTATGGCCTAAATCCTTCAGAAACTCTAATGCTCGACGATTCAGAAAAGAATTGTAAGGCTGCTGAAGAAGCAGGTGCTCACTCTTTTCAAGTTGGAAAAAGCGATACGGATGATATGATTGCCGTATGCACAATGTTGTTGAAGGCAAAAGAATGCTAATCATTTTGTCAAATTGACATAATGTCTAAATATTGAAATAGAAAAGATGAAAAAGGCTGTGACTATCGGGACATTTGACGGAGTGCATCGAGGGCATAAATTGGTTTTGGACACTCTCAAAGCAGAGGCGGCTAAGAGAGGATTGCAGCCTGTCGCTATGACCTTCGACAGGCATCCGCTGGAACTCATTGCCCCTGACCGTGCGCCCGGAAACCTAATGTCGGTCAAACGCAAATCCGAATTGATAAGAGGCGAGGGGGTAGAGCCGATAGTGTTGCCTTTTACAGAGAAACTCCGGCAGATGCGGGTATACGAATGGCTTGAGTATATACATCGCAAATATGAAGTGGAACTCCTTGTGGCAGGATACGACAACACCTTTGGCAGCGACGGCATCGACCTCACGATCGCTGACTATAGGGATATTGGAAATGCTGTTGGAATAGAAGTGATCAGTGCGCCTGAGGTAGAGGGAGTGAGCAGCAGTGCGGTCAGAAAGGCAGTTAAAAGAGGAGATATTGTTGAAGCCCGCAATCTGCTTGGTCATCTTCCGGAATTGGAAGGTAAAGTCATGCCCGGATTTCATGTAGGTCATGAGATAGGTTTCCCTACAGCCAACCTTCAGATAGTTCCCGGCACAGTCATTCCCGCTGTGGGAGTATATGCAGCCAAAGCCTTCGTGGATGATGATCTTGATGCAAAGCCTGCCATGGTAAACATCGGGTATCGACCCACATTCCAGGGAACTGGTCAATCGTCGGGTCAACTGACAGTGGAAGCTCATATCATTGGGTATGACGAAGACCTTTACAATCGGAATGTCAGGCTTGAAATCGTTGATAGACTTCGCGATGAGAAAAAATTCGGCTCAATTGTCGACTTGGTGAAGCAACTTAAAAGGGACAAGGAAGAGACTCTTTTAAGAGTACAGAGGATGGGAGAGGTGGCCCCCTAACCCCCTAAAGGGGGAATATAATCATCGATAATTTGATTTTAGGGGGAGAGTAATAAAAAATAGGCTTGGATTTTAATCCAAGCCTATTTTTTATTTTCTTGTCTCCTATTATTGTTGAGCCGGTGCTTCAGTAGCGGGAGCGGCTGGAGTCTCTGCAGCTGGTGCTGAAGGTGCGGCTGCAGGTGCCGGAGCAGATGTTGGAGCAGGTGCTGGAGCAGTAGTGGCAGCAGGAGCAGGAGCCATACCTGAACGTGTCACCGGAGTCTTGATTGCAAATGATGCGCAGATGCTCACAACGCAGATGAAGATTGCAAGGCTCCAAGTTGCCTTCTCGATGAAGTCGGTAGTCTTGCGATAGCCCATATACTGGTTGCCTTGGCTATAGTCGGAAGCAAGACCTCCTCCTTTTGACTTCTGGATTAGTACAGCGCCGATAAGCAGCAACGCTGCAATCACGATAAGAATGCTGAGAAAAATATACATGTTTATGTCGTTTTTTAGCGTGGAGAATCCCCAAGGGAGATACCCACCGAGATTAATATTTCAAATTTATAAATACACATTTATTTTGACTCCAAAGAAATTACTTTCTTAAGGAATCGTATTTGGTCTGCAAAGTAAATACTTTTTTCTGGATTTTTCAAACTTATTTCAGTAATTATTTCCAATGCACGCCGATAATTGCCATTTTTTATCATTATTTTGGCGAATCCTTCCGTCAATGAGGGTTTCTCCTCCTCTTTTGGCTCCTTTTTCGGTTTTATTCTGGAAACTGAATTTTTATTCAAAAATGCATCAATGGCTCCAAATGTGGCATCTTCGGATATAAATTCCAAAGCACCTTTCTCCTCCATTTCATTCTCTATCATTGAAGCATAGTCCATCACCGGAGGCATTACAGGCACTACCGGACTTTCTTCCTCAACTTCCTCAATGGCGGGGTCATCTTTGCTTCCGAATTTTTCTATAAAGGAATCTATAGTGTCTGATGTAGTAAGTTGTGGAAGTTCAGATGTGCCATAAAAATCATTGAAATCCTCAGAGGCATCTCCTATTAGAGCGCTAATCGCATCTTGCTCTCCAATTAGCGCGGCTATTCTGCGCCGATGCTCTCGAAGCAATCCCGGATCTTTTTCCGTGTAGAGTGCTTCAATATCTGGAATCACATAGTATGGATACTTTTCTATTTTGTTGTTATAGTCTTCCATAATTACCAGTTTCCAAGTGTAGCATTGAAAATCAAATCTACGAGTTCATCACATATCTCTTCACATAATCCGTCTTGCACATCATTAAGCATCAGCGAACTGTCAAACTGTCGGTAGGCTGAGAATGACTGGTCTACATTATTTGCAGGATTAATCTGGTCAGTATACTTCACTTTCACAGTGATAGTAAGTCGGGTCTCGGTGGCATAGGCATTAGTGCCTACAGCCTGGGGAGTAAGCGAATATCCTGTGATTTCTCCGCTCATCTCGAGATCAGAATTGCCATTTACCTCCTGAAGCCTTGTCTGTCGGGTGATAGTGTTCAGAAGTTTATTCTCAAAGGTCTGTTGCAAAGGGGCATACACAAGGGCTGCACGAATCGGGAATTCCGACACGTGGATTGTTTTGTAGATGTCGTAGTTCAAGGCTGAGCCGTTAAACTTGTAGCTTATAGTGCATCCTGCCAACAATATTATTGCCGAAAGACTGCACACTACTGATGAAAGAAAATGTCTCATTTTTAAGAGTGAAGAGTGAAGAGTCAAGAGATGCCAAGATCTTGCATTTTGCGATAAAGTGTCCGTAGTGAAATTTGCAATTCCTCTGCTGCCGTTTTCTTATTGCCATCATGCCGGGCAAGAGTCTCCTCAATCACTTTTTTCTCTGATCTGTCGAGAGGATTTTGGTCAGGGCTTTCTTCAATATGTTCCGGAGCCATAAGGGCTCTCACAGATTGAATGCCAGACTGTTGACGGTCGCTTTCATCCGTTTGTTCATCCAGCCTCTGCTTGAGTCTGTTGATGTCATCACGAAGCGACAACAATGTCTGCCAGATCATCTTTCTCTCCATATCAGCACCGCTTTCTGCCGAACTTGCCAGCATAGGAGTGGCTTGCGGAGTCCTATTGACGGGGAGTGCATCCATCATTTGATGGCGAGTAATCTCACTGCCGGCTTCAAATAGAGCAAGCTGATCGATCACATTCTTCAGCTGCCTGACGTTTCCAGGCCAATTATAAAGCATCATTGCGCGTTTTGCGTCCTCGCTGAAGGATATGGGCTTCGTCATATACTTTTCTGCAAAATCAGAAGCAAACTTCCTGGCAAGAAGCAATATATCTGACCCCCTCTCATTAAGAGGCGGCACTGAGATCACAACCGTGGAAAGTCTATAATACAAATCCTCACGGAATCTTCCTTCTGCCACTGCCTTTAGCAAGTCGACATTGGTAGCGGCTACTATCCTTATGTCGGTGGTCTGCACAACGCTGCTTCCTACTTTCAGAAATTCCCCTGTCTCGAGCACTCGAAGCAGCCTGGCTTGCGTAGTCAATGGCAGTTCTGCCACCTCATCAAGGAATATAGTGCCCCCATCCGCTTCTTCAAAATATCCTTTGCGTGCAGATACGGCTCCTGTGAACGATCCCTTTTCATGGCCGAAAAGTTCACTGTCTATTGTCCCCTCGGGAATTGCTCCGCAGTTGACAGCTATGTATTTTTTATGTTTTCTTGAACCAAACTGATGGATTATCTTCGGGAAAAACTCCTTGCCGGAACCGGATGGACCGGTGACAAGCACCGATAAATCGATTGGGGCGACCATCACTGCCCTCTTGATTGCCTCAATTAGAGCAGGAGAATCGCCTATTATCGACAAGCGTTGCTTGACACGAAGTATTTCTTCTGGTATTTCTGACTTTGCTGGCATCTTTCAAATCAATGACATCCACAGCTATCGCCACAGCCACAGCTGGAACCATCTTTATCATCTTTGGAGCATCCGCATCCATCTTCGCAATCCCCATGGTGTGAGCAACCGCAACCACATGCGTGTTTTGGATGGAGTTCTTCATCTGTGGCGTCGCGCACTTCCACTATCTCTCCTTCAAAGTCAACTGTCTTCCCTGCAAATGGATGGTTGAAGTCCATTTCAATCACTTCAGGAGTGACTTTCACGACGCGTCCGCTGATGATGTCGCCGGTGTTGGTCATCATGTCGAGCACTGCTCCTTCTTTTACTTCCACAGCCATCTTGCCATCGCGCATGAATGCCTCTACAGGCACTTGCTGCACATATTCTTCATTTCTTGGTCCGAAAGCCACCTCAGGAGGGAGTGTGACTGAAAATCTGTCACCCTTGCCAAGTCCTTTAATTGTGGCCACAAGCCCTGGAATTACCTCCTGGCTAACTCCATACACCATTACATCCGGTGCTGATGGTTTTGCTTCAAATAGAATTTCGCCATTTTCGGCATCCTTCAATGTATATGCGAAGGCTACAAACTTGCCATCGTCGATTATTTCTTTTTTATCTTCCATTTTTCTTAATTTTTTTTTACAAGTTTAAAGAGCCCCCTAACCCCCTAAAGGGGGAAACTACAGGGGTTACTTTGTTATAACAAATATATGGGGAGGAGTGTTTTATTCGGCTGGGATGTCGTCCGGATCCTCTTCTTCTGCTGGGATGTCGTCAGGGTCCTCTTCTGCGGGTATTTCGTCAGGGTCTTCATATTGAGCCTCCTCTAAGTCAGCTTCCGAATCCTCTTCAGAATCTTCAGGATGCTTTAGTTCATACTGCTCATGTATTTGCCTTACATCGAAATAAAATCCTTTTTGCACCTTGTCGCGCAGCCTTTTGGCTGTCTCTTCTTCCGGCTCCACTGTAAGATAGTCATAGCCGGGTTCTATGAAGTCGGCATCTACTGCATGATAGCCCATTAGTTGCACCATGTCATATTCATGTGCCGGATAAATCACGAACCACGCATTTTCCTCATTTTCTCCTGTCCCGGTGCTTTTTATTGCTCCTAATAGATGCTCAAGTCGGTATTCCCAGACCTTGGCGCTCATGTCTTTTCTCCGCTCCTTAAGCACATGCACTAAAAACGACATCTGTCGCAGGTCAAAAGGATTGTCAAGCAGTGTCAGCTCTGCATATTTCCGGATGGTATCAATTTCTTCCTTCGTATGCGAGGTCTTATTCCTGTAGCTGTCGGTTATGCTTGAATATGGAGATTCCCTATAAGGGTCATAGTCTTCCTGAAACATGTAGCCTAAATATAGATGACGAAATTCATCGGCAGTCATGGTTGTGTCGTTTCGGTGAAATTTCTTCATCAGTTTTGGAAAATACATTTTGCTGTCAGGATCTAATGTGGCCTGACGGATAGCCTCTATGTCAGGGCGTGTCACTGTCACCTGCCGCTTTGAAGTCTTTTTCTCCTTTTTTACATTTGGACTTTTGGAATCCGGATTTACATCAGCTGCCGTCAATGCCCAATTAGAGCCGCCACTTCCCGAAGTAGTAGTGGTGCGCCGGCGTGTGCTGGTCCTCCTTTTAGAACTTGATCTCCTCTTAGATGTAGTCCTTTTTTTTGAAGAGGATGCTGTTGTCTTTTTCTTCGTGGTAGAAGTAGTTTTAGTTGTCTTTTTCTGAGCAGCCACAACATCTGTTGGCACTACAAAGGCCATCACTAAAACAGTGACTATCATCCATAGGAGGCGATGAATATTTGATGTAAATCTTTTTTCCGTCATATTTTCAGTAGAAGTCCTATTGACCCCTCTTTATTTAACGATTTTATTTCAATTTTTATTGTTCACTTCAGGAGACGGGTTAGACTCTCTCTTTTGAATTTCGGGATATTCTATTCTTGAGTGATAGATAGTGGCAAGCCTCTTCTTAAAGGTGTCTTTGATCACGTTGATATCTCTGAAATTGATTGGCGATTCGTTGTAGAGGCCATCAGCCATTTGGGAATCTATTATCTTGTCTACAAGTGCATTGATCGACTCTGGTCGGTAATCCTTAAGAGATCTTGAGGCTGCTTCCACAGCATCTGCCATCATCAAGATGGTAGTTTCTTTGCTTTGCGGATTCGGACCTGGATATTCATATAGTGACTTGTCTACATCTCCGTTTTCGCTCGCATTCACTGCAGTGTTGTAGAAATATTTAGTCACTCCTTTCCCATGATGCTCTGCAATGAAGTCTTTTATCACTTGTGGGAGTTTTGCTTTAGACGCCAATGATAATCCATCAGTGACATGGCTGATGATTTTCCTTGCGCTTGTGGCCGGGTCGAGCCCTGCATGCGGATTGATTCCATGTTGGTTTTCTGTGAAGAATATTGGCGACTCGCTCTTCCCGATGTCATGATATAGAGCCCCGGTCCTAACTAATGTCGTGTTGGCTCCGATAGCTCTCGCTGCTTCTGCTGCAAGGGTTGACACTTGCATTGAATGCTGGAATGTTCCCGGAGCCACTTCTGCCAAGTTGCGCAGTATGGGGCTATTAATGTCGCTTAGCTCAACAAGGGTAACCGTTGACGTAAAACCAAAGATGCGTTCCACTACGAGAATCAAAAGGTAAGCAAACGATAGCAATACGCAATTTATCGCGAATACCCCTACCATCTTCCATGAAAAAGATGAAAGTGTCCCTTCGGATAGCATCAGCATTATTGAATAAGTCAATATGTATAGGAAGAAGGTTATCAATGCTGTCCGGAGTAATTGGCTGCGCCGAGCGAGATGATGGATGCAGAAGGTGGCGCCTATTCCGACTACGAGTTCCATTACTACAAACTGGAACTGGAACGGGGCTGCCAACGCAGTCATAAGTATGCATATTAATAAGGAGAATATTGCTGTCCTCGCATCCGTGAATACTGCTATGATAATGGGAACTCCGGCAAAGGGCACAAGATATAATCCGGAGTTTATTATATCCCCTGTCTCTATGGCTATCACTACAAACAATGTGATAAGAGAGACGATAAATGTCACTTTCTTGAAGTTGCTAAAGATCTCTCTCCTATAGAAAGCAAGAAAGAGATAAAGAAGGGAGAATAATGTGAGTATATATAGTGCTTGAGCGGTAGTGAAAAACTTTTTCGACAGGGTCTCTGACTGGTTTTTCTCAAGCATGTCTAAATAGTTGTTCAGATTGGTGTAGATCTGCGCATTGATTATATCTCCGCGGTCAACTATTCTCTGTCCTTTCTTGATCACTCCAAGCGCGGAGTTAACATTCAGATATTCTTGGTCGCGGAATTTTGAATCAGCCACTGAATCAATCACGATGTTGGGGTTAAGACTCGCATTCAATGCTTTTGCAACATTGGCCGAAAGCTTTGCTTCGTGACCCTCTTTCGACTTGAATGCCACATAAGCAGAGTCTACCATTCGGTATGCCATGCTGGGAGACATCATTCCAGAGGCATCTATCATTTTCACTGCGTTTATGTCGGCTGACTCGTCGCTAACTCTTAGATTTGGCTCAGCGAAGGAATGGATTTTGTCATATAGTTCTGCGCTCACGACTCCTTTTGCATACGCGTCTGCCAATTTCCTGCCTAAGAATGTCGCTTCCCCTGAGTTGACATAGTTGCTTGCCAACTTTGTGAAGCGATCCACACTCCTTGCCGCGATCCTCTGATCGCGTATCACGAAGGGTATAAACGCTTTGTCTATACTGTCTTTCATCAACTGGGAAGATACGCTGTCTCTCATCACTGGCGTGTCAAACTCTGCTGTAAGCAATGGATAGCGCCATGGCTGATTAAGCTCATAACTAAAGTTCTGGTGGTCGCTTCTCATCATGAGTAGCAACACAATCACTGAGGCTATCAGTGCTACGCTAATCTTTAGTATAGATGCGTTTGATATTAAGTCCTTTGCATTCATAGTCGTGTCTTTATTATATTTCGGGCGTGTGTTGTCACGCAGTCAGACAGCCAGCTCTCTTCTGGCACAATATTTTTCACAGTGATGATTTCCACTAAATCTCCGCTTTCAAGCACATAGGATGGCTCTACAAGACGACGATTGATTTTTCCCCCGATGCAATGATCGCCTAAATATTCATCAACTGCGTATGCGAAATCGAGTACTGTTCCGCCTGATGGAAGTCCCACTAAGTCTCCTTTGGGAGTGAATAAATAAATCTGCTCTGCAAAAATATTGAATCGAAGAGTATCTAAGAAATCCACTGCATTTGGCTCAGGGTTTGCAAGGATTTCTTTGACGGAATTCACAAGATTGTCAAGTCGCTCTGTGTCGGTCTGCACTCCATCTTTGTATTTCCAATGCGCCGCATAGCCAAGCTCAGCGATATCGTCCATCTTCCGGCTTCGAATCTGAACTTCTGTCCATCGTCCCTTGTCGTCGCGCACAGTCACATGCAGCGCGCGGTAGCCATTGTCTTTCGGTGTCTTTAGCCAGTCGCGAGTGCGCTCGGGGTGTATCTCATAGTCTTCCGAAAGTATTTTTTCAACCTTTCTTGCCAAGGGTTCTTCCTTTTCATCTTCATCATTTTCATAGATGACCCTTACAGCATACACATCAAATACTTCTTCGTATGGGATCCCTTTCTTCTGCATTTTGCGGAATATAGAATACACACTTTTCACTCTTGCCTTGATTTCGCAAATAATTCCCTCTTTCTCTAAATGTGCTCTCAAGGGAGTCACAAAAGCATCCACAATTCGCTGCCTCTCGCTTCCGCTTTGCTCCAGCTTATGCATTATATTGTTGTATTCTTCCGGATTCTCGCATCGGAATGCGAGGTCTTCAAATTCTCCTTTCATCCCATACAGCCCAAGCCGCTCAGCAAGTGGTGCATATACATATAGCGACTCCCTCGCAACACGCTTGCGCCTTTCCGGACGTTGGGTGTCTATGTTGCGAAGATTGTGCATCCTGTCGGCCATCTTTACAAGGATAACCCTTACGTCCGTGCTCATCGACATCATCATGTCCCGAAGTTTCTGAGCCTGGGTGTCGGCTGCATGTCCGAAGATGCCACCTGACAGTTTATTGATTCCGGCTACAATTGATGATATCTTCTTCCCAAAATTTGCTTCAATATCTTCTATGCCCATGTCAGTATGTTCCACGATATCGTGGAGCAACGCACATACTATGGTAGTTGATCCCAATCCAAGTTCTCGGCTGCATATTAAAGCCACTGCTATGGCATGAAGAATATATGGGCTGCCGTCATTGCGACGGCAACCCTGATGAGCAGTTCGGGCAAATCTAAACGCTTTGCCTACAAACTCTACCTTCCTACGATGTTTGCTATCAATGTATGATTGAAGCAAATCATCGTAGGCCCGGTCTATTTCTAATTCCTCCTCCGGGCTAAAAACTTTCGACCTGGTCTTAGCCTTATAGGACATTTCATTCATCTTCAGATCATATCATCAGCGGATTACATACTTCTTCCCTGCATACAGATAGATTCCTCTCTCAAGAGAATTGAGATCCTCCTTGGAAGCTCCCCTCAGGACAATTCTGCCGGAAAGATCATAGACATCAGCTACTGTCACTTCTTCATAACCAATTCCTTCTACTCCTGCTGCCATGCAATCCTGGGCGGCTGCATTGATAAATTCACCGGTATTGGCATCGATAAGCATTATGCAGACCTTAGTTTTTGAGAGGTCGCTAATTCCGGAGGGCAGAGTAAAGTCGAAAGTAGTGTCGTTCCATTCTCCTGCAACAACGTTTGATGGAACATAGCCGCCTTTGCCGTTGAAGCCGCTGTAGACACCGGCTGTAACAGTCGCACTTGTGCCTCTGACAACGTCGTCATAATACCAAAGCACAGACTGCTTTCCGTAGAGTCCACCTTTTCCCCATTCTCCAAGGATGGGAGCCTCGGTATTGAAGAGTCCATTAGTCTGAACTCCTACAAGATCATCCTCCATGAGCACACCAAATACATTGACGGCTGCATCTGTCTTGTTTACTGCGAAGCGTACTGACATGTCGACTGAGACCTTTTTCGATGCTGCGTCGATTGTCGCATCTGTAATCTTCACGTCGGCTAATGCCATCTCGGCAAGTTGAGCTTCTGCCTTCTGCAACCATGTGTTTCCATCAGGAGCTGTAAATTGATAGTCGATCATAGGTCCGCATGCCTGGCTTCTACCGATTGAAGCCATCGGAGCCGCATTCATTCCAAGGAAATTAGTGTATGCAGTGTGTTCAGCTCCTCCAAATTTATCACCCGGATAGCTGTGGATAGCTACTGGAATTATCTGATCGGCATAGAGGTCAAGGAGATAGTCCATAGCTACTATACCTTCAGGACAGAACTGGCAGCCAGTGCCTGTCATTTCTTCAACGGGCACTCTCTTTGTAGTTGCAAAGAGGAGATTCTGAATCTCATGCTTCACGTTGATATTATCTTCTCCGGAGGCGAATTCGACATTGAACAGATTGGAATAACCCTTGCGGAGAGCCACCGGAGTGCTGAATGAGAATGAGCATATTTCTCCGTTCTCAAGTTTTTCGGTAGAGCTGATCTTGTCGATTTCCTTGCCTTCAGAGTCTTTTAAAGTCAATGAGTATCCGTCAAGTCCATCGGCTTTCATGGTCACAAATCGACCCTTAATGACAGCATTGTCGGCATCTATCATAGTTTTTTCGGTGTCAATGTTAATGATGGCAGCCACTTCACGGCTCACAAGGATATCGTCGACAAATACCATCGACTGATTCTGATTGTCATTGACAAAGGCTATATAAATATACTTGCCTGCATATTGAGATAGGTCTACTCTGTTGGGTGTCCAATCTCCTGCAAGGTTGGTCTCGCTGTTGCCGGGATTCTGCTTAGCGTTGTAGACGAGTTCTCCATTGTAGCGGATCTTGTCAAGAATATTTTCAGTAAGAATTGTTACGATGTCTTCCGTCTCCCAAACATATACCTTAAGCAAATCATTCTTAGCAGCTCTGAAGCCCTGAGATTTGAATGTGAGAGAAGCTTGGTCGTCGGGAATATAAAGTTGCTGAGTGACCATCCAGTCGTTGGATTTTCCTGCCGGATCATAGCTTGAGTGTGAGGCAGCGGCATAATTGCCAGTTTCGTCACCCTCGTCAAGCACAGGCATCCATGGAGT
>CAZCZX010000068.1:0-13136 GCA_964503095.1 uncultured Sangeribacter sp. | reverse complement strand
CATCTGCCTTACAAGCAGAGGGTCGGCGGTTCGAATCCGTCAACGCCCACTTTCCTTTCGGAAAAATAGAAGAGTAGCCAATGAGGGCGTTTAGCTCAGCTGGTTCAGAGCATCTGCCTTACAAGCAGAGGGTCGGCGGTTCGAATCCGTCAACGCCCACCTCTCTCTCTAACTCTTTTTAATCCCGCTGCCGATAGATATTGGTTGCGGGATTATATTTTATATATCGTTACCTAAAGAACAGTAATACTATTAACCAGTTAAAGTCTTGATCTTATGAAAAAGAATTTAGAAACCATCTGTATACATGGAGGATGGAAACCCGAGAAGGGGGAACCGCAACAATTACCTATTTATCAAAGTACTACATTCAAATATGATACCAGTGAACAGATGGCCCGCCTTTTTGACCTGAAGGATTCGGGTTATTTCTACACAAGACTGGCTAATCCTACCAATGATGCCGTGGCAAAGAAGATAGCGGCGCTTGAGGGCGGTGTGGGAGCGATGCTTACAAGTAGCGGTCAGGCTGCCAATTTCTATGCGGTGTTTAATATTTGCGAGGCGGGAGACCACTTTATCACAAGCAATACTATTTATGGCGGTACGTTTAACCTGTTCGGCGTTACCATGAAGAAACTCGGTATAGAGTGCACATTCGTTGACCCCGACTGGGATGACGAGCGCATAGAACAGGCTTTTCGTCCTAATACCAAATGTTTCTTTGGTGAGACAATATCCAATCCAGGCGGTAATGTGTTCGACATAGAGCGTTTTGCTAATATGGCTCATCGCCATGGGGTGCCGCTTATTGTTGACAATACTTTTGCGACACCGATAAACTGTCGTCCGTTTGAATGGGGATGCGACATTGTTACGCACTCCACTACCAAATATATGGATGGACATGCAACGCAGGTTGGCGGTGCAGTGGTTGACAGTGGTAACTTTGATTGGGAGGCACAGGGCGATAAATTTAAGGGGCTTACAACTCCTGACGAGTCATATCACGGCTTGACATATACCAAAGCGTTTGGGAAAATGGCGTATCTGACGAAACTTACCAGTCAGCTGATGCGTGATTTGGGCAGCATACCGTCTCCGCAGAATGCTTTCCTGCTTAACCTTGGATTGGAAACGCTGCATCTGCGTGTGCGTCAGCACTGTGAAAATGCCCAGAAAGTAGCTGAGTGGTTGGAGCAAAATGAACGTGTGTCGTGGGTGAACTATGCCGGATTGAAAAGCAATAAATACCACGCTTTGGCCGAGAAATATATGCCTAATGGCACATGCGGAGTGATAGCATTTGGTCTGAAAGGGACGCGTGAGGATGCTATAAAGTTCATGGACAGCCTTGATTTTATATCTATCGTTACTCATGTGGCTGATGCCCGCACTTGCGTGCTGCATCCTGCCAGCCATACCCACCGTCAGTTGTCTGAGGAACAGTTGCGCGAGGCAGGTGTGGCCCCTGATTTGGTGCGCCTTTCTGTGGGTATAGAGAATTCGGAGGATATAATAGCGGACCTAAAACAGGCTATGGATAGAATGTAGATGTAACGTTACACAAAGTAACGTGAATTGATATGTTGTTCCCGAAAACACAATAAATTCTCATGATTTATTGTGTTTTCGGGAAAATTATAAAAGAAACATTGAGTATTTCAGAAAAAAATCGTACCTTTGTAGCGTAATGTCTGTTTAATATATGAAAGCAGGCAAATGTTGACGATATTAATGTTCTTTATATAAAGTTATGAAAAAGACATTAAGTTCCTCAAGTTGGTTGGACGCCTCGTATTGGAGTCAACCGACAAATGACATAAAATAGTCTGAGAATGATGACGCAGGATTGCTTAATTCTCATTACTATAGGCTGTTGAATACAAACCTGTAATTTGTTATAATGGATATCCCTGACAAGGTTTGTATTCCAAATGGCATCAATGTTTCTGAGCAGATAGAGTATATCGGCTCAGAGATAGAGAAGTGTACTTATGCGAAGGGCTTAAATGAAGAACACGAACCGCCTGTTTCTTGGAGTTATTTGTTTATACATAATAGTAAGGTTGCTGCTTTCACAGATAAACTTACTAAGGATGGAATAAGGTTTTTTATTCACAAGTCTGTGATATATCGGCGTAATAAGCAAAGCCGTGGTATTCAGATGATAGAGAAACCGACCGTCAGCGGACTGATATTCTTGCAGGGTACCGTACAATTGTTGCAAGATTATCTTGCCTTTAATTTTCCCGGACATCATCTTGTGAATAATTGCAGTACTCATCAGCCGGCTGTAATATCTGATAAGATTATGGCTCCGTTTATGCGTGTGTTGGAAACATCGCCGGAACGCGTTCGTTTCCTGCTGCACCCTTTCAGCTATTATGCCGGTGGTAATACTAAATTACGTATCACATCCGGTTCTTTTTCCGGTCTTGAGGGGTATATTATCCGCATAGACCGTGACCGCCGCCTTGTGATGGATATCGGAGGCATGAGCGTTGCCATATCCGGTATGCATTGTGAGAGGTTTGAGGTGGTGGAAGATGGTATTGGTATACCACTGTAAAATGTAATTTCGTGAACACTAAGAGGAGTATTATGACAAAAGTTATAACCTATGGAACATATGATCTTCTTCATCAAGGCCATATAAATCTATTACGTCGTGCAAAGGAACTTGGTGATTATCTGATTGTTGGTGTTACCAATGATAATTTTGACCGTAATCGTGGCAAACTGAATGTTCGTAATAATGTCTTGGAGCGCGTAGAGGCTGTTAAGGCTACAGGACTTGCCGACCAAATAATAATAGAAGATTATGTTGGTCAAAAGATAGACGATATACAGAAATATGGTGTTGATATATTTGCCATCGGTTCTGATTGGGAAGGAAAGTTTGATTATCTCGGTGATTTCTGTAAAGTCATATATCTTCCACGTACGGAGGGAATAAGTAGCACTATGTTGCGTGCGGAGTCACAGGAGATAGTGCGGGTTGGTATTGTTGGTGCCGGCCGTATTGCACCTCGGTTTGTGAGCGAGTCTGGGTATGTGAATGGAGTTGAGATTACGGCTGTGTATGATCAGGATTTTAGTTGTGCTGCATCTTTTGTAGTAAAACATAATATTCCTGATGTATTTTCTGATTATGCAAAATTACTTTCTGAGGTGGATGCTGTGTATATTGCAACACCGCATCTTTCTCATTATACGCTCATAAAACAAGCCATTGAAGCAGAGAGACACGTGTTGTGTGAGACTCCTATGGTGTTAAATGGAAGTGAAGCTCGTGAACTTTATGAATTGGCTGAGTCTAAAGGGGTAATATTGATGGAGGCTAACAAAACAGCTCACTGTCCGGCATTCAACCATTTGATGGTTATGATAAAGAGTGGTGTGATAGGCGATGTTGTGGATGTTGAGGCTTCGCTGTCAAAAGTTTGGGGCGACAAATCACTCCGTGAATTTGATCCACAACAGGCAGGAGGCTCCTTGTTTGAACTTGGTAGTTATCCATTGTTACCCATAATCAAACTGTTGGGTACAGAATATGAAAACCTGAACATTTATTCCCGTATGGAGGGGGGCATTGATGTTTATACGAAAGGAGTATTTCAGTTTAAGAAAGCGGTATGTTCGTTTAAGGTTGGATTGGGAGTAAAGACGGAAGGCAATCTTGTTATATCAGGAACAAAGGGATATGCGTATGTTCCTGCCCCGTGGTGGAAGACAGACTATTTTGAGCTACGTTATGAAGATCAGAATAATAATCAGAAGTTTTTCTACAAGTGGGATGGTGCCGGCTTGCGTTATGAGATACAGGAGTTCGCTTCGTGTATTGTGAATAAGCGTTTTTCCTCTGCACGTTTACGGAGAAGAGAAAGTATTTGTATGGCAGAGGTAATGCAACAGTTTATGGAACGTAAGAATTTTATGGAGATATGAGAAAGGCTTTAATCGTTGGCGGAGCTAATGGCATAGGGTTATCAATAGCAACAGAACTATCCAAACGGGACGATATAGAGAAGGTATATATCATAGATAAAGTCAGTATCGATAATGATAATAACAACCCAAAGTTTGAAATGTACGAATTTGACTTGACATCAGAGGATTATTCTATCTTCAGTCGGTTTAACGATATTGATACGTTGATGATAACAGCGGGTTTTGGACGTTTGTCTCTTTTTCGTGATTTGGACGAAAACCATATTATGGCAAGTTTCAATGTGAATACAATACCAGTGTTGCGTATCATCAAGCATTTTTATAACAAATTAGAAGCTTGTAACGACTTCTATTGTGGTGTGATGGTAAGTATTGCCGGTTTTATGTCATCGCCGTTTTTCTCTGTTTATGCAGCAACAAAAGCGGCGTTGAAGATATTTATTGAAAGTGTGAATGTTGAGTTGGAGAAAGCCCAAACCTCAAACCGTATTCTTAATGTTTCTCCTGGCTCATTGAAAGGTACAAGTTTTACTAAAGGCAAGACAGATTTGAGTATTACTGCTCCTATGGCAAAAGAGATAATTCTTCATTTGGAGCAGAAAGACGACTTGTTTATTCCACAATATGAGGAAATTTTTAAGACTGTTCTTGGTCGCTATCACACTGATTTTCGAGCGGAAGGACGACATTCGTATGAATATAAGGTAAAAAGTGGTAGAGTGTAATACAGATTATTCTATTTGTTTTTATTTTAATTGTTTTTCCAAAAATACTCCTTTTTAGTGCTCCGCTCACAGATATATTCAAAAGAATAGTATCTGTTGAATATCGAAGGTTCGTCTAATGCTAAGTGTCTTAAAAAAATATAACCAAATTAGAACTAATAAAACTATATTTAATGGTTTTATTTTTACTGTTTTCAGTTTTATGGGAACAGGAGTAAATTTTATCTTACTTTTAGTTCTTTCAAAATTTCTTTCTCCTTCTGAATATGGATATTTAAATCTATTCAATACATTTATAACATTAATGACGATATTTGTATCCATTAATATGGAAAAAATAATTGTTATTAATTATTTTAAAGTCAATAAACTGTATACAGGTGAAACGATAACAGGAATTCTAATAATATCTATAATATTGGCTTTATTGTATTGTTTGGTTATTTTACTTTTCAATAATCAGTTAGAAGCAGAATTGGGCTTTAGTTCTATTTTCTTATGTATAGCGATAGGGTACTGTTTGTTGAATTTGCTATCAAATATGAACCTTGCAATATGGAAAGCTGAAGCTAATCCGAAATTATACGGAATTTATAGTTTTTCTATTTGTTTTTTTAATTTTGCCATTACTGTTTTATTTCTTGTTTTTTTCGATTTGGGATGGATTAGTCGTGCAATGGCGCAGTTTGGGGTCTCATTGCTGTTTGGGCTATTGAGTGTAATTATAATGTATAAACGTGGATTTATTGGAGGGAATATCAGAATTAGACTACATAATATGAAAGAAGCATTAGTCTTCGGTATACCTTTAATTCCTAATACTTTATCTTGGTGGGCTATGCAGGGAATAAACAGGTTTCTTATAAATTCATATTATGGTCCAGCAGAGGTCGGATTATATAGTTTTGCAACAAATTTCTCAAATATAATTCAGATTATAGCTACATCGTTTGTACAAAGTTGGCATGTAGATGTTTATGAACGATTGACCAAAAAAGAAGAAGGATATATAGAGTACTTATCTGGTTTTACACGAAAAATGATATGTGTGTATTTCGCTATAACTATTTGTATGTACGTATTAAGTATAATGTTTATACCAATAATATTCCCCAAATATACTGATTCTTTGAAATTTCTCGCACCATTGTGTATTGGTGCTTTTGCTCATTGTATAAATCAATTATTTGTATGCTATCTTCTGTATTATAAAAAAACTAATATCCTGATGAATATAACAATAATAGTATCTGCAATAAATGTTGGGTTGGGATTTGTTTTGATTCAGTATAACCTTCTCATGGCTGCATATATAAATATGATTTCAGAATCATTGATTGCTATTATGTATATAATAAAATCTCGCAGGTTAGTTGCACTAAAATTTATATAAATTAGATTTTTAACTAAAATGTCTTGTACATAAATTTGGTATGAAATAAGATATAATGAATACCCAATTTGAATATTATTAATAGATGAAATTTTTCTTGCTGCTATTTATTAAGTTCTGTTTATTGCCAATATATTATTTGTCTTATTTGATCCCACGTAATAAAAAACGTTGGGTGTTTGGTGAGGCTAATGGGTTTAATAATAATTCAAAATATTTTTATCTGGAGGTTCTAAATACACATAAAGAAATTGATGCTGTATGGATAGGTAACAAAGAGATTGTAAAAACATTGAGAAATAAAAATCTTCCTTGTCATTATAAATTTTCATTAAAAGGGTTATGGTATTCGTTAACCTCCAAAGTTTATATTGTATCATCAACCCCAGGGGATATAAATTTTTATACATCGGGTGGTGCACGTATCGTTAATTTGTGGCATGGAGTTGGGATAAAAGCCTGCTTGTGGTCTAATCCTATACATCAGAAATATCGATCGTTGGGTTTTTATGATAATTTTCTTCATTATGTCAATTGTCCGCATTTATATCATAAACCTGACTTAGTTCTGTCAACATCTGATGATATGATAGATGCATTTTTTGCTCCGATGTTTGATGTCGAAAGGGCTAAATGTATAGCTAGTTTGTATCCGAGGTGTCGTTTTATGATGCAGGATAGACAAAAAATTATAGAGCATATAGAAAAATATGAATCAGAAGAATATTTGGATATGATTCGTATATTTCTAAAATACAAAAAGGTAATTATGTATGCTCCAACATTTAGAGACTCAGGAGCTGATTTCATATCACAGAGTGGGATTGATTTTGGTGATTTGAATAATTTCTTGGTAAGTAGGAATTATTTGTTCGTTTTAAAATTACATCCTGCAACAAATTACAATCCACAGGATATAAGAAATTTTAGTAATATCTTATATCTTGAAAAATCTTTGGATTCCTATCTTGTTATGCCTTTTTGTGATATGTTGATAAGTGATTATAGTTCAATTGTGTATGACTATATGTTACTTGAAAAACAAGTGGAAATATTCGCATTTGATTTTAAACAATATAAAGCCTCTTGTCGTGACATCGTTTTTAGTATG
Source organism: uncultured Sangeribacter sp. (assembly GCA_964503095.1). Taxonomy (GTDB): domain Bacteria; phylum Bacteroidota; class Bacteroidia; order Bacteroidales; family Muribaculaceae; genus Lepagella. Next base: position 5,953 of record CAZCZX010000068.1, on the reverse strand, counting down.
GAGGAAGTTATAAATACTTTTTCTTTCTCTGACAATTATATTGATTTGAAAAAAAATATTGAAAAGGAAAAGAGTATAGTGCCTGATGAGGTATTACACCATTGGTGGACAAAAGAATATTATTTGTATAAAGCTGTAAATAAATTGATAGATGAAAAATAAAGAGTATAAAATATGGGGAATTCCACTCTTCAATAAAGTGACTGTTTTCTTTATTCTTGTATGTTTTTATTATATAGTGAACGTTGCTACATCTGTTTCAAATATAGGAATGAGTGGACATTTATTAGCAGAACATAATCCTTTAAATAGACTTATGACAGGATTAATAATTGCATATTGTTTGTTTTTTTCTTATTTCACTAGGAAACGTATAAATGATGGTGTTTATAAAATGGCATTATTGTTTATGATATATGTAATTGTACGCTATTTATTCAGTCTTACAGAAGATTTAGATCATGCTTTATATGCAGTGAATAATGCTTTTGGTATAATATATTGGATTTCAGTTTTATTATTTGCAACCAAGTGTTTCTCTTTTATATCACAGTCAGCTTTGAACAAATTGATTATGATATTAGTTTGTGTTGTCTTTATTTTTGTAATATATAGACTGATAACTCAGAAAATTATATTATCATATGAGGAAATTATTGCGGGTATAAATGTGGCAGGTTCCACTTATATGTTGGCTCCATTGATATTATTTGTTTTTAAGGGTAAGTATAGAATGATAATGCTCTTAGTGTGTTTGTTTATTTGTCTTTATAGTGCAAAAAGACAGGCAGTATTGGGGATGTTAATTGTTTTACTATTGTCTTCAAAGGATATAATAGTTTCCTATTTTAGACAATTTAAATTATGGGGTGTTTGTATTATTCTTGCTGCAATCTTATTGGGTGGACATAAATATATGGATAGTGTTGTTAGCGATTTGATAAATAGGCAAGATTATATTGAATCTAATGAACTATCACAGGATAGCGGAAGAGCAGATTTAAGAAATGCTGCATTAAAAGGTTATAAACAAGCTGATGGGATTAGTCAAATATTTGGTGGAGGTGTGGCTGTTAGTTCATTGTATATCAAAAATAATCTTGGTCAATATAATGCTCCACATTGTGGATTTGTTGAAGTACTTTGTGACTATGGTATTATTGGAGAAATAATGTTTATTTCATTCTTCTTTTATTTACTGAAATGGAGTCGGAATTTTGAACGTTTCTCAAAATGGCAATTACTTTATTTTTCAGTGGTTATGATTTGGATATTTTTTAATATAGTTTCGCATGTTGTTAATAATTTTGCTATCTATTTATCTATTACGTTTGGATATTTATATAATACAAGGATGAAGTATCAGGATATTGTTGGATATAAGTGAATAGCGATGTTATGGTCAAATAAATTATATTTGTGTATAATCAAAAATGAGACAAATAGAAATAGAAGAAGTTCATCGGAGACTTCTTAATATAGCCCAGGTATTTGATGAAATATGTACAAAACATAATATTCCTTATTATATGTTAGGTGGAACTATGCTTGGGGCAATACGGCATAAAGGGTTTATTCCTTGGGATGACGATATGGATTTTGGAGTTCCTATAGAGCGTTATTCTGAGTTGATAATGCTATTGAAGCAGGAGTTGCCTGCACCATTCCGTTGTTGTACATACGATGAATATGATTCTGTACTTTCTCCTTATGTTAAGATTGATGATGCTGAAACATGTATTGATGATAATTGTGTCGGATTGCAGTTAGAAAAAAAAATAGGGCTTAACATAGACGTCTTTCCACTTTATAAATGCGAACCTAATGATAAGCATATAACAAAAACATGGAGTTTACAGAAACAATATGTAAAGGTATATGTTAAATCAACAAAACCCACGATTCTGAAATCGTGGGCAAAGGCTATTTTAAGGATCTTATATCCAATAAGACGTAGAGATATGTTGACCAAGATGCTGACAGAGATGAATAATGTGAAAACGGGTTCTTATTTAGCAAATGTTTTTGGAGCATGGGGGGATAAAGAGGTTGTACCGATAGAATATTATGGAACAGGTGTAAGATATAAATTTGAGAATATTACATTATGTGGATTGGAAAAATATGATTTGTACTTGAAAAAATTGTACGGTGATTATATGCAACTACCACCAGAAGACCAGCGTCATTTACATGGGGATAATGTGTATATAAGATAAAATATTGGAGCCTCTCTCTTCTACTATGCTTTTGATTAGTGCTTAATCTCTCAATGTTAAAAAACTATCTGAAAGCTCTAATAAAAACAGTATTGTAATTATGAAAATATTTTATTATTTCTTAGAACTTGATACTCCAATGTATAAATGGCAAAGAGTGCATTTCTTGGATGAATTAGAGCAGAATGGTCATAATATTATAACGTATAATCCATTGGATTTTCAATCAATGGATGAGGCAAATGAGAAAGTAGTAGATATTATAAGGGAGAATGGTGGAATTGATTTGTTTCTAACGTGCGACGAGTCTACTGTTATATATAAAGAGACTATAGAACAAATAAAAGAAATGGGAATCCCAACGTGCTTGATTTGTTGGGACAATTTGGAACTTCCATATAAACAAAAGAAAATAGCCCCAGTATTTGATGTCGTATGGATTACATCATGGGAAACGCGATATTTGTTTGAATCATGGGGATGTAAGAATATTGTTTTTGCCACTTATGCAGCTAATCCTTCACGTTTTACGCCGTTATGGAGTAAATCGATACCTGCTGTTGGTTTTATAGGTTCTCCCTACGGCAGTAGGGTAAACAAACTAAATGATCTGCTTTATGCGGGTATAAATTGTCAGGTATATTCAAATTCTCTGTTTCAAAAAGGGTATAATACTTCTGTCGGTGGAGTGCATAAGTTTTATACAATGGATGTATTTGTAAAAGCCTTACGATATATGCGTTTTCCGATAGGACGCAAAGTGCTAACATCTACTATTCATAACAAATTTATGTCTAAGACGGATTTAAATGATACATCTCCGAATCTATTGAAAATGCCTTCTTTGTCAGATGCAGAAATGATTGCATTATACAGTAATCTGACATTGTCGCTTAATATTACAGAACTTCGCGATACATATATATGTAGGAATCCCATACACAAGATTCACCTTCGCACATTTGAAATACCAATGAGCGGAGGGCTTGAATTAGCAAGTTATACAGATGAGATAGCTTCATATTTTGAGGAAGATAAAGAGATTGTACTATATCGTTCAAAGGAAGAGATGATAGATAAGGCTCGTTTTTATTTAAATCCTAAAAATGAAACAATTGTTATGAATATGAAATGTGCGGCACGGAAAAGGGCGGAAAGAGAGCATCGTTGGATAGACAGGTTTGGACAGGTGTTTAAGGCGTTAGGACAGAATTGAATGTTGGTTAGGCATTTATTTGAAAACCAAATAATAGATTGAAGAATAATGAATAATACAAGGGACATAAGTGTCGATCTGATTAAATTCTTTGCTGTATTTCTAATCATCAACAGTCATGCTGATATATGTTATCCACAATTCAGTGCCCTTGCAACGGGTGGAGCCATAGGTGACGCATTGTTTCTTTTTTGTTCTGGATATACATTATTTTGGAGTAGTGTAAAGAGATTTGACAATTGGTATAAAAGGCGTATAAGCAGGATTTATCCTTCGGTGTTGGCGTGTTTGATTATAGAGATTTTTTCTGGGCATATAACTTTGGACAGGTTGACATTTGTAAAAATATTGGGAGGAGAATTTGTTGTTGCAATAATGGCATATTATATATTACTGTATATTATCAGAAGATTTTTTATTAACAGAATCTTTTGGATATTAGCAATAGTAATAGTGATTACATTAATAGCATATTGGTTCTTCCCTTATAAATATGAGACAAGTTCAAAAGGTATTTACGGTATAACTACCCTTTTTCGTTGGATTCCTTATTTCGGCATGATGCTAATGGGAGCATGGATTGGTATGAAAGTTAGAAATTCTGATGTGAAGGTTTCTGCAAAATGGACTGATTCTGTAGCCATGATAATATGTATATTTGTCTTTTATAGTATTCAGTTCATGGCAAAAAAGGTTCCGACAGTTGCGCCTTGGCAGATTGTGACACTTCCATTTCTTGCTGGTATAGTTTATTATTTCTGGAGATGTTGCAATGCTGATTTCTTTAGAAATATATATAACACTAATGTGGGTAATTGGATTATTATGGGTGTTGGTGGACTTTGTCTTGAATCATATTTGATACAATTTACTCTGTTTACAGATAAACTTAATTGGCTTTTTCCTTTGAATATACCTTTGATAATGTTGGCGGTTTTTGTTGTATCTTATATCTGTCGATGTCTTGCAAGGATAATAATTCAGACCCTCTGTACGGAAGACTATATGTGGAGAAAAGTCTTCGAAATACGATAAGCGATAGTTTGTATGACAAAAGTTCTGATGTGTTGTTCCACTCTTAAAACAAAGGGGGGGATGGTTAGTGTTGTTAAAAACTATCTTGGCTATAAAGATTGGAACGAGTATGATATAAAGTTTATTTCCACCCATTTCGACTCGAATAGATATATTGTTATGTTGTATTTTGGAATACAGTTTATAAAAATTGTATTCTTGACATGGTTTGGTAATTATGATATAGCCCATCTTCATACAGCGGAACGAGGTAGCTTTTGGCGTAAAGCTTTTTTAATGAAATGGTTTCATCTATATGGTATAAAAGTCGTAATGCATCACCATGCTGCTGAATTTGAGGAATTCTATGCACAGTGTTCTGATAGACAGAAGAGGAGAATAGATCAAGTGTTGGCGGAAGTTGATGTGAACATTGTACTAAGTGAACGGCTTGTGCCTATGATAAAAGGCAAGGCTCCACAAGCGAATGTTAAGGTCCTGTATAATGCTGTGAATACATATAATAACAATATGTATAACATAAACGGTACGTATATTCTTTTTCTTGGTAGATTGGGAGAGCGTAAAGGGATTTATGATTTATTGAAGTGTATTAAAATTTTGGATGAGAAGATTCCTAAAGATATACGATTTTGTTTATGCGGTGATGGCGAAATAGATAAGGTGAAAGAAATAATCCAGAAGTATAATATCAGTCATCGCATTGTACATGTGGGGTGGATAGATGGAGAGCTAAAACAATCTTTTTTTTCGAATACACTCATTAATGTGTTGCCTTCGTATAATGAAGGGTTGCCAATGACAATTCTCGAAACTATGGCTTACGGAATACCTAACGTGTCAACAAGAATAGCTTCTATTCCTGAAGTGATAAATGATGAAGAAAATGGTTGCTTGATTATACCTGGAGATGTTGATGCTTTATGTTCAAATTTAGAAATGCTGATAACTAATATCGATATAAGAAAGAAATTTAGTGTTGCATCTTATCATCTAATTAATAATGATTTTTCATTGGTTTCAAATATAGATAAGTTAAAGAATATATATAATGATTTGAAGTCATGAATATTCCATTGTATTTCACACGAAGAGCTTAAAATGCGATGGGAACAAGAAACAAATATAATATGGAAAAAATCAAAATCCTAAATGTTGACATACAGAATACCACTTCTTCAGAACTTTTAGAAAATATGCATAATGGAGTGTTAATTACTCCAAATGTGGATCAGATGGTGAAGCTACAGAAGGACAAGGAATTCTATGAATTGGTCAGGCAGGCCGACTGGGTGGTATGTGATAGTAAGATTTTGTATCTATTTTCTAAACTATTGAAGTACCCACTGAGAGACGTTATTCCGGGCAGCAGCTTCTTCACCTCCTTTTATATGTATCATAAGGATGATGAGAATTGTAAGATCTTTCTGCTCGGCGCTATGGACGGCGTGGCCCTTAAGGCTATGGATAACATTAACAGGAA
>CAZCZX010000067.1:9167-13427 GCA_964503095.1 uncultured Sangeribacter sp. | reverse complement strand
ACTGAAAAGAATGACCGTTTCGCTCCCGCTGTCTATCAGCGTGGCTGGGATAAGGGAACAGAGACTGTATATACTGTACATGGTGAGTCAACAGCAGAAAAGGAGACTGTCGCTCTTGCAAGCACGTGGAGTCATGTTTACAATGATGTGACGGAAGAGTATGCTCCGGGTATGGGATATTCTGTTAAGACGGATGTGACACGACTGCCAAAATATGCAGATGATTATTCTGAAGAAGACAAGCAGACCTATGTCAAGTTCCGTTTCCCGAAGGCTGATACTGGATTCAATTACTTTGAAGATGGCAATTCTGTTCCGGGTGAAACCAATCATAGAGATCTTACTCGAACAAATGAAGGGAAGCTCTTTGAAGGCTTGAATGAAGTGACTCTTAAGAAGCAAAATTCCGGAAATCTCTTCCTTGTCGGCAATCCATTCATGGCGCATCTTGACATGGAGAAGTTCTTCGATGTAAATAAAGAAGTTCTTGAGCCTAAATTCTGGATAATGAGCGAAAATCAACAACTCACAGGAGTGAAAGATAATGATGGAAATCTTTTATTCAATGGCACTATTGAATCTGGTGAAGATGGGAAATTTGCGACAGATTATTCAAAGTTGGCTCCAATGCAGGGCTTCTTCGTTCAAGCGAACTCTGCAGTGAAAGAACTAACTATCAAGTTCACTCCTGATATGATGGCGGTTCAGCCGTATGATGTTGATTATAATACAGCTCCGATTCTTAAGGCTCCGGCTTTTAGGGCGGTGGATGAGGATGTAATTCGTGTGACAGCGCGGGACGCATGCGGAGCATGCTCTACTACGTTGTCTGCTGCCGGGGAATCTGCTGCGATTATCCGTCTTTCGGCTAATGCAGAGAAGGGTTATGTGGCTTCGGAGGATGTGGAGATGATTGATGATTCCAATCAGCGTGGTATACGTCGCGTCTATACGGTGGCTGGCACCATGGCGTCGGCTATCAATCAGACGCCGGATGCGGATGGGGTAGAGGTTGGTCTGATGGCTCCCGCTGATTCGTTGACGGTGGTCACTTTCAATGGTTTGGCTCTTGAGGATTATCTGCTCTATGATACTGAGACTGGCGAGATGACGCAACTCTATGATGGTTTTGAGTTGGAGATGACGGGCAGCGTTAGCGGACGTTATTTCCTGACTGCCGGCATTGACACTGCTGAGATTGAGGACAACGCTATTCGTATTGTGCCGATAGGGCATGAGGTAGTTGTGACGGCTCCTGCTGTCTGCGGTGAACTTACGGTGCGTGTGTTTGACACGTTGGGCCGTGAGGTTGCGAATGCAGAGGGATTTGAGCAGGAGGTTCGCATCGGGCTTGAGCCCGGAGTGTATGTTGTGGAGGCAATCGGCTCGGATGCTGGCCGAAAGTCTGCCAAACTGCAGATTCGGTAGGCCCTAACCCCCCCCCCTAAAGATTAGCCCCCTAACCCCCTAAAGGGGGAATGTTAGAGGGCAGGGAGGATTTTAAGGCAAAAAAAATCCGGCACTGAAGAGTGTCGGATTTATTATATTCCCCCTTTAGGGGGTTAGGGGGCTTGCATATTATTCGGCTTTGCCGTCAGAGCCAAGAACGTTGAGGATCTTGTGCTTATAGAGTTTCTCCATTTCGTCGCGAGCCGGGCCGAGGTATTTACGCGGGTCGAATTCACCCGGTTTCTCAGCGAGCACTTTGCGAACAGCAGCAGTCATAGCGAGACGGCTGTCAGAGTCGATGTTGATCTTGCAGACATCCATCTTAGCTGCTTTGCGGAGTTCCTCTTCAGGAATACCGATTGCGTCAGGAAGTTTGCCACCATATTCGTTGATGATGTCAACATATTCCTGTGGCACTGAGCTTGAACCGTGAAGCACGATTGGGAAGTCAGGAAGTTTCTTCTCAACAGCCTCAAGCACATTGAATGCCAATGGAGGAGGAACGAGACGGCCAGTCTTTGGGTCGCGTGTGCACTGTTCGGGAGTGAACTTGTAGGCACCGTGAGAAGTACCAATAGAGATAGCGAGGCTATCGCACTGAGTGCGTGCCACGAATTCGATTACTTCTTCAGGGTCGGTATAAGTGTGGTGGTCAGAGCTTACTTCGTCTTCAACGCCAGCAAGCACACCAAGCTCGCCTTCTACAGTCACGTCAAACTGATGAGCGTAGTCTACTACTTTCTTAGTGAGTTCGCAGTTATCTTCGAAGCTGAGGTGGCTGCCGTCGATCATTACAGAAGAGAATCCATTGTCGATACAGTCTTTGCAAGTCTCGAAAGTGTCACCATGGTCGAGGTGAAGAACGATTTCCGGCTTTTCCCAGCCAAGGCTCTTTGCATATTCCACTGCACCCTGTGCCATGTAGCGGAGAAGAGTGGGGTTAGCGTAATTGCGTGCTCCCTTAGATACCTGTAGGATAACGGGGCTCTTAGTTTCTGCAGCTGCCTTGATGATGGCCTGAAGCTGCTCCATGTTGTTGAAATTGAAGGCAGGGATTGCGTAGCCTCCGTGTACGGCCTTTGCAAACATCTCGCGTGTGTTGACAAGACCAAGTTTCTTATAATCTACCATTTTACCTAAAACATTTTTCGCATCAGACACGCCCTAAAGCTCGTCTGACACAAGGTTATCTAATAATAGTATGCAAATTTAATTAATATTTTTGAATCTTGCACTATCCTTTTTGGAAAAATCGGCTTTTTTGGCTAAATTTGTAGTCGGAAATTAAAAATGACTATAAATGGTCTGAAGTAAAGTTATGTATATTTTCAGTTCCAAAGATATAAAAGACCTTGATGCAGCCACTTGTGAGGCTCAAGGGATAGATTCTCTGACGTTGGTAGAGCGAGCTGCCAACGCTGCAGTGAAAGAGTTGATTTCTCGCCCGGCGTTCCTGCCGAGTTTAAGAGTAGTCGTTGTGGCCGGTCCCGGCAACAATGGCGCTGATGCCCTTGCCGTTTCGCGTATTCTTGCTGAGCATGGCTATGGAAGAGTGGAGGTGTATCTCTTCAACGTGAAGGGTAAACTCTCCGAAGAGTGCGAGGCCATGAAGCAGCGGCTGCTTGAATCAGAAGCGAAAGTGCAATTCACCGAAATCACTACCACCTTCACTCCTCCACATCTTGGAGTGGAAGACATTGTGATAGATGGATTGTTTGGAGTGGGACTGCGCGATCCGTTGAGTGGAGGCTTTGCTGCCGTTGCGCGCCTTATCAATGAATCCGGCGCCTTTGTGGTCAGCCTTGATATTCCTTCCGGTCTTGCAGGGGAATGGAATTCCAATTCCAGATTCCACGACATGGTGCATGCTAAGTTGACTTTGACTTTCCAATTCCCCAAACTTTCATTCTTCTTCCCCGAGCATTCAGATATAATAGGGGAGAGGGTGGTTCTTGACATTGGTCTTGACCGAAAGGCTCTAAGGAGTAAAAAGTCGAATTGGCTTCTGATAGAGAGCCGAACCATCAGGTCGCTTCTCCGCGAGCGAGATCCCTTCACTGCCAAGCGTGACTATGGATCAGTGATGCTCTTTGCAGGAAGCATGGGCATGATGGGAGCGGCAGTGCTCTCATCGCGTGCCGCTTTGAAATGTGGAGCCGGACTTGCCACTGTGCATTCACCACGCACCGGAATGACAATTCTCCAGACGGCAGTTCCGGAAGCCATGTTTGAGCCAGACCGGAATGAAAGGGTGATCAGCGACATGAGTCTTCACCATTCGCATCAGGCAGTGGCAGTGGGGCCGGGCATAGGCACCAACGACCTGACCATAAATGCACTTGAGTCGCTTCTTAAGACCTGTAAGTCACCCCTTGTGCTTGATGCTGATGCCCTTAACTGCATTGTGAAGCGTCCGTCACTGCTTTCAATGATTCCTCCACGCACTGTGATAACTCCTCATATCGGAGAATTCGACCGTCTTTTTGGGGAGCAACCATCATCGGAGGCTCGATTGAAAAGGGCTATAGAGGTGGCGCAGCATTACAACATTATAATAGTTTTAAAGAGTCATTATACAATGATAGTGCGTCCTAAACCGAGCGGAAGTGTATATTTCAATTCCACCGGCAATGCCGGAATGGCTACCGCCGGAGCCGGTGATGTCCTTACCGGAGTGATCGCCGGATTCATGGCTCAGGGCATACAGGCGGAGAATGCAGCCACTCTTGGAGTCTATATCCACGGCTTGGCCGGAGATATTGCTTCAGAGGAAATTGGGGAATATGGAGTGGTGGCATCGGATATCTCCGA
>CAZCZX010000067.1:0-9067 GCA_964503095.1 uncultured Sangeribacter sp. | reverse complement strand
CTGTGGTTGTTCTGGCTTCTTTGGCTTGTGGCGCTCAGTCTACAAAAGTGCTCACGGCAGAGAAGAGCAATGAGTATGGCCTTGTGTATTCCTTGCCAACGACAGCATTGGAGATAGAGGTCACAGCAATGCATCAAGTGGCTAAGAAAGGTCCCTTTTATCTTTATGCAAAAAAATATATTGGTGCTGATAAAGCAGTGGCAGAAGATTCAGAGAATTGGCAGATAACGGATGTCAAAGTCCGCCCTTATGGTGTGTCTGATTCCGAGACCCAATACCTAATTCAGCTTCGCCCGGGTGCCCTTACCTCAATCACTGTTGATTCTGATGGGATGCTCCTTGCCATCAACAAGGAAGTGAGTGCGCCGTCAAAACCAGATACGAAATCTAATCAACCGGCAGAGAAGGTAAAATGGCCTACCGGCAATGAATATTTGGATTTCGTAGACGAAGATTTTGTGGCTTCTACAAGTTCAGCCAAGCAGGCACAGCTATTGGCTGAATCTCTGATGGAAGTGAGGGATTCAAAACTGTCTCTAACCCGCGGCACAGCCGATGCCATGCCGGCAGATGGGAAGCAGATGGAGCTTATGCTTGCATCGTTGGGTCAGCAAGAGGCTGCGCTAAACGCTGCATTTACAGGCACGGTGACTACTGAATATGTGACCCGAAAATTTACATATGTGCCCGACGGTGAAAGTAATGATGTGCTTTTCCGACTTTCTTCGTTCGCAGGATTTGTAGATGCCGATGATCTTTCCGGCGATCCTGTGTATCTGAAGGTGGAGGCTGTGAATCAGGCGTCTCTTCCTGTAGATGCAAAGGGGGAGCCAAAGAAATTGCCTAAGAACGCTGTAATCTACAATATCCCGGGTAGTGCGCAGGTGTCAATCTCTTCGTTGGGGAAGAAACTTTTCGACAAGGAGATCCAGATGGCGCAGTTCGGTATGGAGTTTGGGCTCGACCCTCTGCTTTTTACTGACAAGAAGGAGCCTTCTTTTGCTGTGTTCGATCCTGTTACGGGAGCACTGGTTGAGGTTGGAACAATCAAGTAAGATGTGCCCCCTATCCCCCTGAAGGGGGAATTATTATTGAAATTTTAACCGCTCCCCTAACACCCTAAAGAAGGAATAATGATTGGCTTTGATATTCCCCCTTTAGGGGGTTAGGGGGCTAAAAAGAATATTTATATGGCAACTAAACCTTTTCATTATCAAGAACCCTTTGAACTGGGTCCGGACACTACGGAATACAAGCTCATCACAAAGGACTACGTAAAGACAGAAAACTGGAACGGACACGAGATGCTCGTAGTCGATCCTGAGGCTCTCACCATCATCGCCAATGTGGCTTCTCACGATTGCTCTTTCATGCTTCGCAGAGAGCATAATGAAATGGTAGCAAAAATTCTCCATGACCCGGAGGCTTCAGAGAACGACAAGTTTGTGGCTCTGACAATGCTTCGCAATGCTGAAATCGCTGCTAAGGGAGTGCTGCCTTTCTGCCAGGATACAGGCACATCTATCTGCGCTGCCTACAAGGGACAGCAAGTTTGGACCGGTTGCAACGATGAGGAGAAGATCTCTCTTGGAGTATATAAGACTTACACGGAAAACAACCTCCGCTATTCACAGAATGCACCTCTTACAATGTATGACGAGGTGAACACCGGCTGCAACCTTCCTGCTCAGATCGACATCCATGCCACTGAGGGTGATGAATATAAGTTCCTCTTCGTGGCCAAAGGTGGCGGCTCTGCCAATAAGACTTATCTCTATCAGGAGACAAAGGCTATCCTCAACAAGAAGACACTTGTGCCTTTCTTGATTGAAAAGATGAAGACTCTCGGCACTGCTGCTTGTCCTCCTTACCACATTGCATTCGTAATTGGCGGCACAAGTGCTGAAAAGAATCTTGAGGTAGTGAAGAAAGCATCTGTGAAATATTTCGACAATCTTCCTACTACCGGAAATGAATATGGACGTGCATTCCGCGACGTGGAGCTTGAGAAGGAACTTCTTGAAGCAGCCCATAATATCGGACTTGGCGCTCAATTTGGTGGCAAGTATTTCGCTCACGATATTCGCGTGATCCGTCTGCCGCGTCACGGCGCGTCTTGCCCCGTAGGTATGGGCGTAAGCTGCTCTGCCGACCGCAACGTGAAGGCTAAAATCAACAAAGATGGTCTTTGGATTGAAAAACTTGATGAGAATCCGGGTGAACTTATTCCTGTAGAACTCCGCCAGGCAGGTGAGGGAGAAGTGATAGAAATCGATCTCAACCGTCCTATGGAAGAGGTGCTTGCAGACCTCAACAAATATCCGGTTTCCACTCGCCTCTCTTTGAAAGGCACTATCATTGTAGGCCGCGATATCGCTCACGCAAAGATTAAAGAGCGTCTTGATGCCGGCGAGCCGATGCCCGACTATCTGAAGGAGCATCCTATCTACTATGCCGGACCTGCAAAGAAGCCGGAAGGACTTCCTTCAGGATCATTTGGACCTACTACTGCCGGACGTATGGACTCATATGTAGATCAGTTCCAGGCTGCCGGAGGCTCTATGATTATGATTGCGAAGGGCAACCGCTCTCAGCAAGTGACTGATGCCTGCAAGAAGCATGGTGGTTTCTATCTTGGCTCTATTGGTGGCCCTGCCGCTATCCTTGCCAAGAACTCAATCAAGAATGTAGAACTTCTTGAATATCCGGAACTCGGCATGGAGGCTATCTGGAAGATTGAAGTTGAAAACTTCCCAGCATTCATCCTCGTGGACAATAAGGGCAACGACTTCTTCAAGCAGATCAAGCCACGCTGCCCGATGGCTTGAGTTAATATCTCACATTGATTATCTTGAGTATATTTTATGGTGTCAAGGTGTCAAGGTGTCAGGGTGTCAAGGTGTCAGGGTGTCAAGGTGTCAGGGGTTAGGGGCAAGAGATTAGATTTTAGATGAAGGATAAATTGCATAGATCACCATGGAAATGGATTCCCTCGCTATACATAGCCGAGGGAATCCCTTATTGTGCTGTCAATACGCTTCCTGTGCTCTTTTATTGTGAACTTGGCATTTCAGTTGCTGAAATCACTGCATGGACAGGATTGCTATCATTGCCATGGATGATACGTCCGTTTTGGAGTCCCTTTGTAGATATCTTTTCCACTAAAAGGAAATGGACTTTGGCAATGCAGATGCTCATGACAGCATGTATGCTTCTCGTGGCTCTCTGCTTGCCTACATCTTTCTTTTTTGCCTCTACACTAAGTGTTTTTGCCTGCATGGCTTTCTTCTCTGCTACGCATGACATAGCCGCAGATGGTTTCTACATGCTTGCCCTTACGGAGAAACAGCAGGCTGACTTTGTAGGAATCCGCTCTACATTTTATAAGGTGGCTACTGTATTGGGGCAAGGAGGCCTGACACTGCTCGCCGGGTGGCTTGAGACTCGTGGTATGCATCCGGCCGGGGCTTGGGCAATAGTATTCTATGTGCTTTCAGCCCTTTTCTTCAGTATTTGGCTCTGGCATACTCAAGCACTTCCAAAACTTTCTGACGATCGCCCCGTGGGAGGCACTACACCATCAGATATAGTGAGAAACTTCGGGATGACCTTTGTCACTTTCTTCAAGAAGAAATATATTGGAGCTGCATTGGCATTTATGCTGTTGTATCGTCTCCCGGAGTCGATGTGCGCCAAGATGGTGGCAATTTTCATGAAGACTCCTCTTTCAGAAGGGGGACTTGGACTTTCTCTTACTGAAATTGGGATTGCAAATGGCACAGTCGGCGTGATTGCCCTCCTTGTAGGGGGAGTGTTGGGTGGCATCGCGATAGGACACGGTGGACTCCGAAGATGGGTATGGCCAATGGCAGCCTCTCTTGCATTCCCCTGTATCGTCTATTGTCTATTGGCAATATGGCCCCAAACAGATTTTTCACTTATATGCATTGCCGTAGGGTTTGAGCAATTCGGATATGGTTTTGGCTTGACGGCACTGATGATGTATATGATCTATTATGCCCGTGGAGAGTCTGAGACGTCACACTATGCATTCTGCATAGCCTTCTCAATGGCAGGCATCATGCTGCCCGGAATGGCTGCAGGATGGATATTTGAGAAAATGGCTGAATGGGGACTTGGAGGGTTCAGCGGCGGAAATGTGTTTGAGATATATTTCTGGTTTGTGATGGTGTGCTGCTTGACCACTATTGCGGCTTGCTGCATAGCAATGCCATCGATTCGGAAAATGGGGGAGTAGTGAGCCCTCCTGCCGGGCCCCCCAACCAGGCCCCCCAGCCCCCTAAAGGGGGAGAGTGTGGGGCTTTAGGGGCATTATGGGCTCAAAGAGCTTTAATTAAATTAAAAATAATAGAATATGAGATTAATTCTTTCAGTTGCAATAGCATCCGCAGTGGCGTTGAATTGTGGTGCTACCTATATGGATAAATATCAGGCTGCTCAGGCTGACCCTAAGATTGAAATTCCGGATTCCACCGGTTTTAAATTCACAGATGTGAAAGTGAATAAGACTACTTCTGTGAAAGACCAAAATAAGTCTGGCACATGCTGGGCTTTCTCAGGAACTTCTATGATAGAAGACGACGTAATGCGTAAAGGTGGACCGGAACTTGACCTTTCTGAAATGTGGACAGTGAGAAACTGCTATATCGATAAGGCTAAGAAATATATCAGCACAGGAGGAAAAATCAATTTTGCTCAGGGTGGTTCTTTTGCTGATGTCACTTATGCCATTGATAACTATGGCGCTGTTCCCGAGGAAGTATATGCCGGCCTGAATTATGGCGAAGACAAGCATTCTCACTATGAGATGGCGGCTGCCCTAACTGCTTATCTGAATGCTATCAACAGCAATCCCAACAAAAAACTCTCTACAGCGTGGCTTCCGGGCTTTGTGGCAATTCTGGATGCATATATGGGTCCTGCCGTAGAATCGTTCACTTACAATGGCAAGACCTATACTCCGCAGTCATTTGCCAAAGAAATGAAGATTGTGCCGGAAGAATATGTGTCTTTCACAAGCTACACGCATCATCCTTTCTACAAGCCGTTTGCTCTTGAGATTTCTGACAACTGGCTATGGTCGGAAAGCATCAATGTGCCGATGGAAGAGATGAAAAAAATTGTTGATGAGGCTCTTGAAAAAGGATACACTGTAGGCTGGGCAGCAGACGTAAGCGAAAAAGGATTCAAGTGGCGTAAAGGTTATGCGCTTCTTCCGGTGAAGAAGACAATGGATGATATGGACAATGCTGAGGTGGCTCGCTGGACTCAACTTTCTGATTCCGACCGCGATGCTATGCAATATGACATTAAGGGACCTGTACAGGAACGCACCATCACTCAGGAAGACCGTCAGCGCACTTTTGAAAACCGTGAGACTACTGACGACCATGGCATGGTAATCGTAGGCTATGCAACCGACCAGGAAGGAAATCGCTATTATAAGGTGAAGAATTCATGGGATACCAACCAACTCTATGGGGGATATCTTTACGTTTCAGAGCCATATTTCCTAGAAAAGACCATTGATATTATGGTCAATAAGTCAGCAGTGCCAAAGGATATCGCTAAAAAAGTAGGACTCTAAGCGATAAGCCCTAAAGTCAGCCCCCTAACCCCCTAAAGGGGGAATATCAAAACTGACTATTTTCCCCCTTTAGGGGGTTAGGGGGCTAATATAATAAGCTAATAAATATATTTATGGAAGTAAAAGCTAAAAAAGCACTTGGACAGCATTTCCTTACCGATCTGCCTACTGCTGAGCGTATTGCTGAGACGATATCGGCCCCCCAGCCCCCTAAAGGATTGGCCCCCCAGCCCCCTAAAGGGGGAGTTTTGGATGAACGGTGGGGTGTTTGGGAGAAACTTCCGGTGTTGGAGATTGGCCCTGGAATGGGAGTCTTGACGGATTTTCTGGTAGCCGAAGGCCGCAATGTGACAGCCATTGAGATTGACCATGAAAGCGTAGAGTATCTCCATAAATATAAGCCGGAGATTAAGGTAGTGGAAGGGGATTTCCTGCGTCTTGACTTGAATGATATTTTTCCCGGTGATTTTGTCCTTATAGGAAATTATCCCTACAATATATCCTCGCAAATTTTCTTTAAGGCTCTTGATTATAAGAATAAGATTCCGGTGATTGCCGGTATGCTTCAGAAAGAAGTGGCTGAAAGGATTTGCAGTAAACCGGGGTCAAAGGTGTATGGCATACTTTCAGTGTTGCTTCAGGCTTGGTATGATTGTGAATATCTTTTCACTGTAGAGCCGGGAGTGTTTTCCCCTCCACCAAAGGTGAAGAGTGGGGTGCTTCGCCTCACGCGTAATGACCGCACTGATCTTGGAGTGGATGAGAAAAAATTCAAGACCGTAGTCAAGACTGCATTTGGCCAACGCCGAAAGACTCTTCGCAATTCACTCTCAGGAATGATACCTCCCGGAAGTCCGCTTATTGAGGATCCAATCCTTAAGGAACGCCCGGAGCGACTTTCAGTAGAGCAATTCATCTATCTTACAAAGGCATTAAGCTAAAAAAAACGCTGCAACCTTCTTCAGGCTGCAGCGTTTTTTTATTTACCATAAAGCGCCTCTCCGAGGCTGAAATGTGATAGATTTAAGAGAGGGCTTTTAGCTTATCTATTCTTGTACATGTCGTCGTAGTATTTCTCGTATTCTCCGGATGTGATATTGTCCATCCATTCTTGATTGTCGAGATACCAGCGCACTGTCTTTTCGATACCTTCCTCAAACTGAAGGCTTGGTTCCCAACCAAGTTCAGATTGGAGTTTGCGGCTGTCGATTGCATATCTCATATCATGGCCAAGACGGTCAGTGACAAATGTGATGAGTTTTTCTGAATGACCTTCCGGATTGCCGAGCAGGCGGTCTACAGTCTTGATGATAACCTTGATAAGGTCGATGTTCTTCCATTCATTGAAGCCACCGATATTGTATGTGTCAGCAATCTTCCCTTCATGGAAAATGAGATCGATAGCGCGGGCATGGTCCTCAACAAATAGCCAGTCGCGTACATTCTCTCCCTTGCCATAGACGGGAAGGGGTTTGCCGTGACGAATATTGTTGATGAAGAGGGGTATTAGCTTCTCCGGGAATTGGTAGGGACCATAATTGTTAGAGCAGTTGGTGACGATTGTCGGCATGCCGTAGGTATCGTGGTAGGCGCGCACGAAGTGGTCGCTGCTTGCTTTAGAGGCTGAATATGGAGAATGAGGGTTGTATTTTGTAGTCTCAAGGAAGAATTCAGTGCCATATGCCATGTCATCTTCGCTTGAAGCCTTAGTAGTGAAAGGAGCTGGCACTCCCTCCGGATGAGTCAGTTCAAGAGCACCATAAACCTCATCAGTAGAGATGTGATAGAAAAGCCTTCGGAAGCCCCCCTTCCCCCTAAAGGGGGAGTTTTTGAGACACTCTTTGATTTTTTCGATTGCATCTAACGGATGGGATTCTACTTCATTATTTGTGAAGCGTATGATGGAGTATCCAGCATCTTTTAGATTTTCTTCTCTTACTTTATCCTCTTCTTGCTGAAGAGGATCATCATGGTATTTCCCATCCACTTCGATAATTAAATTCTTTTCAAGACAAACAAAATCTGCGATATATTGGCCTATTATATGCTGCCTTCTGAATTTATATCCTTCTAATTCCGGAGATTTCAAAAGCTCCCACATCAAAATTTCCGTTGACGTTGGATTATTCCGATTATTCGACGCTCTTTCTTTAAGGGCGGCATAGTAAGTTGGATCAGCACTGTTCAATACTCCCCCTTTAGGGGGTTGGGGGGCTGGAGTCTCTTCCCAGTATTCCTTGGCTGCTTGTAGGAGGGCGAGTGTGCCCATTACGTTGGTGCGTGCAAATGTGAATGGGTCTTTGATTGAGCGGTCTACATGACTTTCGGCTGCAAGATGGATAATGCCGTCGATTTCGTATTCTTTGATTATACGGCGCATCTCGTCAAGGTCTGCAATATCAGCCTTCACAAAAGTATAGTTTGGCTTATCCTCAATGTCTTTGAGATTAGCAAGATTGCCTGCGTAAGTTAGTTTGTCGAGGTTGACAATATGGTAGTCGGGATATTTGTTGACAAATAGACGGACTACATGGCTGCCGATGAAACCGGCACCCCCTGTGATGAGAATATTCTTCATATTTTAAATTTTATAATTTCTTATAGTGTTGCATCTGCGACACCTGCCGGAAGTACGCTTTTAACATCGAAAATGACACCATTGACAGCATCTTTCAGAAGGCTTCTTACATTGACATTGGCAAATTCGCGATGTCCTACAGCAAGTATCACTGCATCAAATTTTCCTTTCAGATATTCCGGACTTGAATCGCAGAGTTGGATGCCAAGAACGCGCTCTACAGTCTCGGGATTTGCCCAAGGATCGGCAACTGAAATGTTAGAGGTGTATTCTTTTAGAGTATTATAGATGCTTGCAACTTTTGTGTTTCGGATATCGGGACAATTCTCTTTGAAAGTGATTCCGAGAATAAGGATATCGGCATCTTTCACCATAATTCCTTTGCGGTTCATCACATCAATGGTGCGAGTTGCGACAAAAGGTCCCATTGATTCATTAATCTTTCGAGCCGCCACTAAAAGTTCCGGAGTTATCTCAAATTCTTTAGCCTTGTATATGAGATAGTAGGGGTCTACCGATATGCAATGCCCTCCTACAAGACCCGGAGTGAGTTTATTGAAGTTCCATTTCGATCCGGCAGCCTCAATGACGTCTTTGGTGCTGATTCCAAGAGCATTGAAAATATGCGACAACTCATTGAAGAAAGCGATATTGACATCTCTCTGCGCGTTCTCGATGACTTTTGCTGCCTCAGCCACTTTTATTGATGAAGCTTTGTGGGTGCCATTTATGAGGACAGAGTTGTAAACGTTGTCTACAAAATCAGCAACTTCGGGAGTAGAGCCTGACGTTATCTTTCTGATTTTCTCTACTGTATGCTCCTTGTCGCCAGGGTTTATACGCTCTGGAGAGTATCCGCAGAAGAAATCTTCGTTGAATTT
>CAZCZX010000066.1:0-13676 GCA_964503095.1 uncultured Sangeribacter sp. | reverse complement strand
GATGGAGTGGGGGAGTTCTCTCCGGTATTGTTAAACCACCTTTAAATCTCTTGGACTATGGACGTTAAGATCAAAGCAATTCACTTCGACATCAGTGACAAACTCGAAGCCTTTACCAACAAGAAAATCGATAAACTCGTCCGCAGATTTGATGCCATCGGCGGCGTAAACGTCAACTATACACTCGTAAAACCGGAAACCAACAACAATAAGGAAGCCGGTGTGGAACTCGTGATCCCCGGATCAGCACCTATCTTTGCTTCAAAGACTGCAGACTCATTCGAAGAAGCTCTCGACCTCGCTCTTGTGGCTCTTGAAAACCGTCTTGAAAGAAACAAAGAAAAGAAATAAACTCTTCTCCTCTCATAAATCCGTATTCGTACGTGTATTATGAATTTCTTAAATCTTGAAGATACCAACAAGCCATTTATGGCTGAACTTGAAGCAGCCACTTCTAAAGTAATCAGAAGTGGCTGCTATCTCCATGGTCCGGAGACTAAGGCTTTTGAAGAAGAACTCGCCGCTCAGTGCGGTGCCAAATATGCAATTGGGGTTAGCAATGGCCTTGATGCCCTCCGACTGATATTACGCGGATATTTGGAGATAGGACGTCTAAATAAAGGTGATGCAGTAATGGTGGCGGCTAATACATTTATCGCAACCGTACTCCCAATTACAGAATTTGGACTGATTCCTGTTTTCGTCGAGCCGGATTCCGACACAATGAATTTCAGTTGGAAAGAAGCATTGAGTATTCTCAAAGAAAATGAAAAATCAGATTCTCCTTTGAATATACAGTGCGCAATGATTACCCATCTATATGGCACTCCCTGTTGGGATCTCAATGTTGCTAAGGAAATGAGAAGCCAAGGCATAATAATTGTAGAGGATAATGCCCAGGCCATTGGTGCGGAAGCATCGGAGGTTGGTTTCAACGGCGTGCGCTTTACGGGTAATCTTGCCGATTCGTCTGCAATCAGTTTCTATCCAACTAAAAATGTCGGTGCCCTTGGAGATGCGGGGGCAGTTACTACCAACGACTCTGAATTGGCTGCCGCAGTGAAGGCTCTTGCCAATTATGGCACCGATCGTCGCTATCACAACCTTTATGCCGGATATAATTGCCGACTCGACGAGATTCAGGCTGCAATGCTTAGAGTAAAATTGCGACATCTTAAAGAGGAAAATAGACATCGTCAGGAAGTGGCAGCTGCATATTCTCGCTTTATTGTCAACCCTATTGTGGAAGTGCCTGCGATATTTAAGGATATGGAGCAGGTTTGGCATCAATATGAAATCCGTGTTCCCGAAAATTTGCGCGATAGCATGAGAGAATATCTTGCACAGAATGAAATCCCTACAGATGTGCATTATCCTACACCCCCATATTGCCAACCCTGCTATGCTGAATATCTCCCGGCAGAAAAAACATTCTCTATGACCTTGGCAAAAAGCAGCATTAGCCTCCCAATTGCAAATATGACTGTTGAAGATGCTCTTAAGGTGGCAGAAATCATTAATAAGTTTGAATCATGACCGAAGTTAAGAAAGATAATAATACTGCTGCTCCAAAAGTTACCACTCGCAAAAAATGGATCTATTGGATGTTTGGATATTTTGCACTGATTGCAGTAGCTTTCGCTTGCATTTATGGTTTGCTCCTTTCAGGGCAAGCTCCATCAAGTGCCATAGTGAGAATTCCTGCGGCTGCTTCTAATGAGCAATTACAAGATTCTATAGCCAAATATCTTGGTGATCCTTATGCGAAGAAAGTGACTCGACTGGTTTCAATCAGAGGGACTAATCTTAATTCTCGTCATGGTGCATATCTTATCGAAGCCGGTATGTCACCAATCTCTGCTATGCGTCGAATTACGAGTGGACCTCAAGAACCTTTGACTATCACCATCAATGGTTTCCGCCTCCTCCCGGTGCTCGAAGAGAAAGTGGCCGCACGATTTGATTTCTCGCAAGATGCTCTGGCTAATGTGCTCACTGATTCTTCTATCCTTGAGCAGTATGGTCTCACTCCTGAGCAGGCGCTTGCACTCTTTATAAATGATTCTTATGATTTCTTTTGGAGTGTTTCTCCGGAAGATGTTGTAAGAAAAATTGGTGCTCATTATCTCGAGGTCTGGACTCCTGAGCGTAGGGCTAAGGCTGCCGCTCTTGGCCTCTCGCCCGCTGATGTAATGATTGTGGCTTCGATTGTCGATGAGGAAACAAATGCAAAAGAAGAGAAGGGCACTGTGGGTCGCCTTTATATAAATCGTTTGAAAAAAGGAATGCGACTTGAGGCTGATCCTACCGTGAGATTTGCCGGTGGTGATTTTACTGTGAAGAGAGTTCGCAATCCAAAGTCGATAGATAGCCCTTATAATACCTATCTTCATGCAGGACTGCCACCTGGACCTATCCGAACCACATCGGTAGAAACTATCGATGCTATTCTTGACAGCAAGCCCCACGACTATATTTTTATGTGCGCGAAGGAGGACTTTTCAGGAAGACACAATTTTGCCGTCACATATGCCGAGCATCAGGCTAATGCAAGGCGCTATAAGCGTGAACTTGACCGTAGGGGTATATATTGATATTGTTTATGATTTGAGCATGATATGATACGCCATATATTGACTGTCGTTTTCTCACTCTTATTTATTCTTGCTTCGGCACAAACGCGTTTGCCCGATGAACTCTGTTGGCATCCTGTAGATACGGTGTCGGTGCCCGAAGTCGATTCCATTATCCCAGTTGCTGCAAGATTCACTGATCCTGAAGTCAGGCTTCAGGCCATAAAGGATGCTCAGCAAGAAGCCAATCGCAACTGGTGGTATCTTTTCAAAAAGGGTCAACTGAAGATGGATGATCCCACTGTGGAGTGGCCTAAATTCCTCGGTTTCTGTGTCAAGGTATATAACTGGGGCGACCATGTTTTCAGTTCTACCGATCCTGAATATGTAGTAGGCACGGGCAAAAGATGGCGTGCAAGATTGATCAATGACAATTGGAATGATTCCTACTATATGCGATTCAGGAATAAATTCAAGTCTCTGATGAGTGGAAATGTCCATGTCTTGGCCGGTGCTTCCTTACAGTATATGGCTGTCAGTTATACTTACACTCTTGATATTTCTCACATGGTCACTGGTGGCCCTATCGACTATAGAAAGCAGGAATTTGGTTTCAACTGTGCAAGATTCAGCATCAATGGATATGCTTATAGTAACGGTGGTGGCACATTCATACGCAACTTTGGCAATTATCTGGGTCATAAGCATATCAGGATGCCTTTTTCAGGGGTAGATATGAAGTCGCTTGGTCTCGAAGGATATTACTATATCAATGGCCATAAGTATTCACAGGCGGCTGCATATGCTTTTTCTAAGATTCAAAAGAAAAGTCATGGTTGTTTCATGGTGGGATTTGCTTATTGCAATCAGAACATTGCTTTTGACTTTACAAAACTCCCGGATGAGTTGAAACCATATATGACCTTTGAAGATACCAAATATCGATTCCATTACAACGACTATGACCTCCTCTTTGGATATGGATATAATTGCGTGATGGGTCGGCATTGGCTCTATAATATCACTGTTATTCCAGGGGTAGGATTCAACCATTGCTATGAAGATTCATATGATGGAAGCGCAAAACTTCTTTCTATCAGCGGGCGCGCCATGACCTCCTTCACTTACAATAACGGTAATTGGTTTGCCGGCTTGCAAGCAAATCTCAGAGGCAACTGGTATCATTCCGGATCTACCACTCTCTTCAATACTGTAGAAAGTGTACTCCTCTCCGGAGGTTATCGATTCTAACCTTTTTTTTATTTTGATTAATAGCAAAAAAATGCCATCCCTATTTGGAATGGCATTTTTTATATAAATTCCGGAATTATTCGTGGCGAGGTCCGCGAGGTCCGCGGTCATTTCCACCTTCACGGCGAGGTCCGCGTGGACCCCTGTCGTTGAAGTCGCGTCTTGGACGGTCGCCGTCGCGACGAGGACGCTCTCCTCTTTCACCTCTTGGACGCTGTTCACGTTCTACATATCCTTCAGGTTTCTCTGTCAGAGCACGCATTGACAGGCGGTATTTGCCGGTCTTTTTGTCGATCTCGATGAGTTTCACCTTTACAGTGTCGCCTTCCTTAAGTCCGGAAGCCTCCATGTTTTCAAGGCGATCCCATGAGATTTCACTGATGTGGAGAAGTCCATCGCGACCAGGCATAAACTCAACAAATGCACCAAAGTCAAGTATTGAGCGAACTTTGCCCTCATAAGTCTCACCCTCTTCAGGCATAGCCACGATGGCTTTGATCTTGGCAAGAGCTGCATCGATGCTCTCTTTGTCTTTAGATGCGATCTCAACTTTGCCAATGCCAAGTTTTTCGTCTTCCTCAATTGATATAGTTGCTCCGGTCTCTTCCTGAATGCCTTGGATTATCTTGCCTTGTGGGCCGATGACTGCACCAATCATTTCCTTTGGAATCTCGAGGGTTACGAGACGAGGAACTTGTGGCTTATAGTCTTCGCGAGCCTCAGGAATAGCCTCTGCTATCTTGCCGAGGATGTGCAGACGTCCCTGACGTGCCTGATCAAGTGCTTTTGCAAGGATCTCATAGCTCAGTCCATCACACTTGATATCCATCTGAGTGGCTGTGATACCGTTTTCTGTTCCGGTCACCTTGAAGTCCATGTCTCCGAGGTGGTCTTCATCGCCAAGGATATCAGAAAGAACTGCATATTTGGTTGCACCCGGATCTGAAATTAGGCCCATTGCCACGCCGGCTACCGGACGCTTCATCTTTACGCCTGCATCAAGAAGTGCAAGTGTTCCGCCGCATACTGTAGCCATTGAAGACGATCCGTTTGATTCGAGGATATCACTCACAATTCGGCAAGTATAAGGGAATCCATCGGGGAACATACGCTTCAGTGCTCTGTGAGCAAGATTGCCATGCCCGATCTCTCTGCGTCCTACGCCTCTCTGAGCGCGCGCTTCGCCTGTAGAGAATGGAGGGAAGTTATAGTGAAGAAGGAAACGCTCCTTGCTCTGGTTGAGCACGTCGTCTACAATCTTTTCATCAAGAGTGGTGCCAAGAGTGGCTGTCACAAGTGCCTGGGTTTCTCCACGTGTGAAGATTGCTGATCCGTGAGGTCCCGGGATATAGTCAGTCTCAATCCATATTGGACGTATTTCTGTAGTCTTACGTCCGTCAAGACGTATTCCCTCATCGAGCACGCAGCGTCGCATTGCCTCTTTCTCTACATCATGATAGTAGCGCTTCACCATTGCTATGCGCTGCTCCTCATTATAGTTGGCAAGTTGCTCTTCGGTCATTTCTGGGAGAGATTCGATATATTCATCGCGGATAGCCTTAAACGACTCATTGCGCCAGTGCTTGTCGGCGCTTCCAGTCTTTGCAATTGCATATGCTTTGTCGTAGCACTTGTCGTGTACGTCCTGGCGCAGAGACTCGTCGTTCACTTCGTGGCAGTATTCGCGCTTGGTTTCTTTTCCGGCTTCCTTCATCAGCTCCATCTGCGCCAGACAGTGCTTCTTGATCTCTTCGTGTGCCACTTTCAGAGCTTCGAGAAGTTCTGCTTCGCTCACCTCGTTCATCTCGCCTTCCACCATCATGATGTTGTCGTAGGTGGCTCCTACCATCAATTCGATGTCGGCTTCCTCAATCTGAGAGAAAGTGGGGTTGATCACCCATTCCCCGTTGACGCGGGCTACTCTCACTTCCGAGATAGGACCGTTGAAAGGAATGTCACTGCATGCAAGGGCTGCTGATGCGGCTATGCCTGCGAGTGCATCCGGGGCTTCGTTTTCGTCAGCAGAAAAGAGAGTCACGTTGACGAATGTTTCTGCATGGTAGTTGTCTGGGAAGAGAGGACGGAGAACGCGGTCTACAAGGCGCGATGTCAGGATTTCATAATCGCTGGCGCGTCCTTCACGTTTCAGAAAACCGCCGGGATAACGTCCGATAGAAGAATATTTTTCTTTGTACTCTACTGTGAGGGGCATAAAGTCGACTCCCTCGTTGGCTTCCTGCGCGGAGCAGACGGTTGCGAGCAGCATGGTGTTGCCCATGCGAACTTCCACCGCACCATCTGCCTGTTTGGCGAGCTTGCCGGTCTCTATCGTAATAGTGCGGCCGTCGCCCAGCTCAATGGTTTTCTTGATTGGCTGTGGTTTCATTCTTTTTTAAGTTCTTTCTTGTTTTTCGTTACTTTGTCGCTTCTTGGCAAAAAAAGGCATTGAGTCGCATAGATGCCCCTCAATGCCCTATTTTGCGTTCAGTGTGCAAAGATAATAAAAATTATCGGATTTTCCTAATATTGAGAGCCTAATTAGTGTTTTTCAGTGAAAATCGCCATTTTATACGATTTTTTTTGAAATAATTTTTGATGTTTGCTCCTTATTCGCTAATTTTACATTTGCTTTCCGTTTTGTCGGTCTGTCGACATCTCTGGAAAGTCTACTTTCTTTCATCAATGTTTTCACTCAATGACTAACGATAGCCGACAACCTCAATTGATTAATCTTTTCCGTCATCTCGACCACCGGGGAAATCTTTCCGTGGTGGAGCAACACAAGGATATTCCTTTCGATATAGCACGCGTTTATTGGATTTATGATGTCCCGGGCGGTGAGTCGAGAGATGGGCATGCATATCGGAAAAATCAGGAATTCATCATTGCATTGTCTGGAAATTTTGATGTGCTCGTGGAAAATGAGGACTCTCGGAGAGTCTTTACTCTCGACCGCTCATATTACGGCCTCTACGTTCCAGCTGGATGTTGGCGGGAACTATCCAATTTCTCTACTAACTCTGTCGCGTTGGTCTTGGCTTCAACACCATATGATTATGATGATTATATCTTTAATTATTCGGAATTTTGTAGAGACTGTCTTAACACCAAATCAGAATGATGAAAGCATCTACTGTATATGACTGCTCTGTGATTGAGCTTGGTAGCATTTCAAGCGACAGGCGAGGCAATATGTCGGTAGTAGAAAACGGCAAGACCCTTCCTTTCGATGTGAAGAGAGTCTACTATGTCTATGATGTGCCTGGCGGTGAAGAGCGTGGAGGTCATGCTCATCGCTCTCTATATCAGTTGATAATCGCGGTGAGCGGAAGTTTCACGGTGACTCTCGATGATGGCCACATAAAACGCTCATTTCTGCTTAATCGCCCTTATAGGGGGCTGCTCGTTGTGCCGGGTCTTTGGCGTACAATTGAGGATTTCTCCTCGGGTGCTGTGTGCTTGGTGCTTGCTTCTTCGGAATACGATGAGAATGATTATATTAGGGATTATGATTCATTTATAAATCTTAAGAATTGAATGGCTGATTTTCTGCTTTTACGCTACGATTCCTCTTGGAAGAATAAATGGGATGCTTTTATAGATGTCTCAAAAAATGGCACATTCCTTTTCAAAAGAGACTATATGGATTATCATTCCGATAGGTTTCACGACCATTCCTTGATCTTTTTGTTGAAAAATTCTATTCTCGCACTCCTTCCGGCTACGTCGTTGGGCTCTGTTTTTTCATCACATGCCGGATTGACCTACGGCGGACTTGTGATGTCAAAGAATATTACTGCTGTTGAAGTCCTTGAGATATTCAGACTTCTGATGGCCTATCTGGCAGATAATGGATTCAAAAAGTTCATCTATAAACCAATTCCGCACATCTATCACGAAATCCCTGCTGAAGAAGACCTTTATGCTCTTTTTCGCGCAAAGGCAATTCTCGTGGCTCGCGGTTTGTCATCAACTATTTTCCAGAGTGAACGGCTGAAATTTAGAAATATAAGAAAACATGGTGTAAAAAAAGCACTCAAAAATGGTGTCGTGGCAGAGCAGAGTCAAGATTTTTCTTCTTTTTGGAAAATATTAGAGACCAATTTGACTCAAAGACATGGGCTATTGCCGGTCCACACTCTCGATGAGATAAGGCTTCTCCGAGATCGATTCCCCAATGAAATAAAACTATATGTGGCAAAACTTGGCGATGATGTGATTGCTGGAGTCGTAGTCTACAATACTAAGCATGTTGCTCATTCGCAATATATTGCTGCGTCTCCCAAAGGACGTGATTTAGGGGCACTTGATCTGATTTTCGATTATCTGATTGGAAATGTCTATTCAAATTCAAGGTATTTTGATTTCGGAATCTCTACGGAGAGGGATGGCTCCTATTTGAATGAGTCTTTGATATATCAGAAAGAAGGATTCGGGGGGCGTGGCATTTGCTACGACAGATATGAAATCGAAGTTGATAAGTGTAACCCTTTTGAGATCTAAGTTGAGATGCTCTTCAATTCATTTGAATTCCTGATATTCCTTCCTATTGTATTCCTGCTCTATTGGAAGGTATGCAAGTCAGGAAGAGACAAGAATATTTTGCTGTTAATAGCAAGCTATGTTTTCTACGGTTGGTGGAACGTCCGCTTGCTATGGTTGATATTCATGGTTACTCTTGTTGCATACATAGGCGGAAGGATTGTGGGGTCGGATAGGTCGTCAAAATCTGTCCGAAAAGCAACTCTAATTGTAGTAATAGTCATGAATTTAGCCACATTGGTGGCATATAAATATTATGGATTCTTTGCATCAAGTTTTGTTAAGGTTCTTAATGCGGTTGGCTTTACTCCCGACATTCCTACTCTCAATCTGATTCTCCCCGTTGGAATCTCATTTTATTCCTTCCAGGCTATAGGCTATGTCATCGATGTATATAGGAAGAAGATTTCAGCCACACATGATGTTCTTGCGTTTTTTGTATTCATTAGCTTTTTCCCTCAGTTGGTGGCAGGTCCAATTGAGCGGGCTTCCAATATTTTGCCGCAGTTTATTCGCAATAAGCGCCCATTTTCCTATAGACGTGGTGTCAGTGGGATGCAGTTGATTCTCTGGGGCCTTTTCAAGAAAATGATAATCGCCGATAATGCCGCTGAGGCCGTCAACGCTATTTTTTCACAATGGGAAACTGTAGGCACGATAAACCTTTGGATGGGAGCAATTCTCTTTTCATTTCAAATCTATGGAGATTTTTCCGGTTATTCCGACATTGCCATAGGTAGTTCCCGATTGTTTGGAATAGATCTGATGAAAAACTTCAATCTCCCGTATTTTTCAAGGGATATAGTGGAGTTTTGGAAAAGATGGCACATCTCGCTCACTTCATGGTTTCGCGATTATCTGTATATTCCCCTTGGTGGAAATAGGCATGGAAAACGCAAGGCTATGAGAAACACTTTCATTGTGTTTCTTGTAAGTGGTCTTTGGCATGGTGCAAATTTCACCTACATTGCTTGGGGTGCTTACCATGCCCTATTGCACATTCCTGTGAAATTCTTCAGAAAAGGCAGTTCGCAAGATGAAAAACCAAAGTTTTTTAGCGATGTCTTCTGGATGGGAATCACTTTCTTCCTTGTCATGATAGGTTGGGTGATCTTCCGAGCCGAAACCACCACACAAGCATTTTCTTATATCGGAGCAATGTTCAGCGGATTTCATCCAGCTAAGCAGATCATTGGAAAAATCCCTTTGTTGTGGTGTGCTGCATTGATTGTCATAGAATGGCTAACTCGGTTTAATGACAATCCACTCGCATTCCCGAATATTGGGATATGGAAAAATTCTTATGTCAGATGGTCGGCTTATGTAGCCATTTTTCTAATTTGTCTCTTTTTTGCCGGTTCTCCTCAAGAGTTCATTTACTTCAGATTCTGATACTCCCATGAATAAGTTTTTGCGAAATATATTTATTTTCTCATCTATCATTATCGTGATTCTCGGGGTGCTTGAGTTGGTGGCACGCTCGCTGCCTACTTCATATTCCTACAAGAATGATTGGATAGAAAGCAATGGAGATAAGGTCAGGAATCTTGTATTGGGTTCATCACATACATACTATGGTCTTCGTCCTGACGTGATGGGCGATAGCACATTTAATCTCGCGAATGTGTCGCAAACTCCGGAATATGATTTGGCGCTCCTTGAGCACTATTTGCCATTGATGCCCAACATCAAGCGGGTTATAATCCCTGTGTCCTATTTCACTTTCAGGGATCCAAAGATTGAGCAAGGAGATGAATGGAATTTGGCAGTGAGATATAAGATTCATATGGGGCTTCCGTTGCATTCTGACTTCTCAATATATAATCTTGAGATAACTGATTTTGATGCTTATAAAGGGAAACTCAAAAATTTGATACTTAAAGCCCCCTCTAATATTTGTGATTCTCTTGGTTTTGGACTGGGCTTTACGCTCGCCACTCGCGACGATAGATGGAAAGAAATCAGCCGGGCAAGGGCAGCCAAACATACCGTGTCCACTCCGGGACGTTTCGATGAGGTCCGAGAGGTGCATGATAGACTTGCTCGTCTGGCTAAACAACATAATATTGATGTAGTGGTAATCACTACTCCATCATGGCCAGCATATACAGCAGCCCTCGATAGCGTCCAACTTGCTGAAATGTATGAAGGAATAGGGGAGATGTTAAAAAATGAAAAGGTGACTTATTATGATTTCTTGAACGATGCTCGTTTTGATGATTCGGATTATTATGATCCCGATCATCTTAATGATCTCGGAGCAGCAAAATTGACCCAAATTCTTGCTGATACCCTAAGCAACACCTCTATATCGGCCAGAAAGTGATTCTTCTCAAATTTTCATGCATTCTCTGTCTTCCGCAACAGCAAGCGAAGCGCAGCTCTCCCCCTATCCGCGAGCGCAAGCCCAAGTCGAGTAGGTCCATTCTAAAGCAAAGATAAGAAATCCGCGATAAATCCGCTGCCATCGGCGGCTCCTGGCAAGGCGAAGCCTTATGCCATCCGCGTTGTGACTCCCATCATAAAATATCCAAATTCAAAAAAGAAGAACCCCTAAAGTGGTTGGAGTCGTTACTAATCTAATGGGTCCTGTGTTGTTTCTTTCGATCTGGGATGAGCGTTCTCGTAAGCCTTTTTTAGGTCGGCAAAAGAGAGATGCGTATATATTTGTGTTGATTGAAGCGAGGCATGTCCTAAAAGTTCTTTCACGGAGTTTATTTCAGCCCCTCCATTCAATAGGGAAGTGGCGAATGTGTGGCGGAGGGAGTGCGGACTCTTATGGGTCGCTCCTGTGGTAATAAGCAGCTTATGCACAATCTCATATATGGCTTTCCCCGAAAGTTTTCCTCTTTTTGAGCATATCAGAGGAGCAGGAGCGGGAAAAGTGTACATTCCATCGCGGATAGTCTGCCATTCGCGAATGTCAGCCAATAATTCATCTGCCACCGGGATGATTCTTGTCTTGTCGCGCTTGCCATGCACTCTTATCTCCTTTGCATGGAAATCCACATCAGCATCGGTGATTTTTGCAAGTTCATCACGTCTAATTCCGCACGAATATAGGATGTTGACTATTAGTTTATTGCGAATGTTCAGAGCGGGGTCGCCTCCAAGGATAGGAGTATCAAGCAAGTCTTCCATCTCCTGCTCTCTTACAAATTCAGGCAGTTTCCTCCCTATCTTGGGAAGTTGAACCTCCGATGCTGGATTTTTGGAGATTAGGCCCTGTTTTTGAATCCATCTGAAAAATGCACGTGTGGCTTGTGTCTTTCGGCGCAGGCTTCGTGGAGAAAGTCCATTTCGCGACATCTGGGCGAGCCATGCCCTGATGTCGGCAGTAGTGACACTCTCCGCATCCTGCATGTCGGCATCCTTACCAAGAAACTCTGCAAATTCACGCAAATCCCGTCCATAGGCATCGACAGTAAGTCTGCTTCTATTGAGTTCCAGTTCCAGATATTTCAAAAAATCATCTATCATAATTGGGGCCTAAGAAGGGCTGCCTTTACAAAGACAGCCCTTCTTTATATTATATATCGTAATGATGGCGATTACTCCTCTTTCTGACGCAACTGCTGCACGTAGATAGCCTTGATCATTTTCTTACGATTAGTCACTGATGGCTTCTCAAATGCCTGACGGCTGCGGAGTTCTTTTACGATTCCTGTGCGTTCGAATTTACGCTTGAATTTCTTGAGGGCTTTTTCGATGTTTTCGCCTTCTTTTACGGGTACGATAATCATGCTTTTGTTTTCTTGTTTTATTAGTTTGTATTATATTTTCTGGTTGTAATCGGACCTACACTATAAGTGTATATTCCGTTTGCGGTTGCAAAATTACTCATAATCTGCAACCTGACAAAATTTTTCGGCTAAAAAATTGAATCTTTTCTATTTTTTTCAGTCGTCTACAACCTCCTTCCGCAAGAAAATAAAAGTTTTCAATTAAAGTTTATATCTCCTGAAATGGCAACAATCGCCCATTTCGGTTGCAAAATTAACAAAAATCTCTCATTCTGCCAAATCCTTCCTCACTTTTCCCATATTTTCTTACCAACTCTACTATTCCATGCTTGATTAGTGCTGGTGGTTATTCGTATTTGTTGGCTTTTTGGAGATAGTAGTCGCGCAGGTCTGCCCAGCGATAGTAGGGTCCGCTCACTGGCGTTGCAGGAAGTCGTACTTCCTCTTCGTTGAGCAATGCCTTGACAAGCACGTCGTTCTCGCTGTTGCGGTAGAATATCAATTGGATATTTCCTGCCATCGGGATAAGGTCGTAACTGCGCACTCCGGCTGCCTCTGCCTCCTCTATCGATGCAAATTCCTTGCCAAAGTCGTTGATCTCCATCAGGGTAATGAAGTTGATCAAGATGCCATCATGGCCATAACGGAGATTTACACTTGGGCGCTTCGACATTATAGCAGTGTCAGTGCTCTCGATTATATTTTTCAAGAGTTTGCGCTGTGTATAGGGCATGCGTCTTTCAGTCAATGGAGTGTCAATGCTATGGAGCACCCATCCTGCATTGTCTCCTCTCCATGCTTCGCGAACTTCATCCGCTGTGAATACTTTGTCGAGCATCCACTTTTGTCCTGTGTGTCCCTGAGTATTGGCAAGAATCCAATATAGTTGAGGCATAAGACCGGGAGCCACACTGTCGAGAGCAAATTGCTTGTCAGTGACGAGGCGCGACAGATAGGCATCTGGCACGGCATGATTCTTCCAGTATTCCCAAAGCGTTGGATTTGACTTGTCTTTTATCACCCAAGCCGGTTTATCATCATAGTTCATGAAATACATGTCAGCATATGATGCATCGCTTTTCATATTGACATTGGGAGCAACCTCCCTGATTCCCTGAAGACCATTGAGCATAGAGAGTATGCAGCGTATCACGACAGTGGCTTTAGCATCCACTTGCGATGAATCTGAAAACAGGGTAGGATAGTTGCGAGCCATTCGTCGTCCGATGGCCTGATGCTGGAGAGCCCCCTTATCGGAAAGTTCTCCGAGTCTGCCACGAGAAGCCATCTCAATCTTCCTAAGTTCATCGAGAGTCTGCTGGCCAAGAGGAGTCAGTTTTCCGGCACGTTCAGCCTTCTCAAGATTCCTGACTGGAGTTTTATAGTCATTTTCTCCGATAAGCCAACGAGACCCATGCCGCCCATAATGCTCCAAATGGAATGCTTCATATCCGGCAGGGGGCGGGGTCTGGGCAGGCGGCTCGCTTTCCGCATAAGGGTAAGCCCGGAGGTTCCCCGACAGTTTATGAAAATCCGTCTCAAAATCAGCCGAAGGCACCCCCGCAAT
>CAZCZX010000065.1:0-13679 GCA_964503095.1 uncultured Sangeribacter sp. | reverse complement strand
GCCACCGGCAGACCTGATCTTCGAGACCATTCCAAATATATTAATGAAATAAAGAGATTACTCTATTAATATTCCTCTGCGCCCACAGTAACCCTGCGTAATATACTTGCTCATCTTTATAGAAATGACATTGCCATTATCATCTCTATAAAGATGATTTTTGCATTGTCATCTTTATAATGATGAATTTCACTTAAAAATTTCCAAATTTCAGTGTTTTTTATTAATTTTGCAAGTTGTTAGGCGCAATCCATCCTTCATTGGGTTGATTGAGTATGAGACATATTGAATATTCAAGACAAACAGCTGATTATGAAAACTAATGTTGCAGTTTTTTTCGGTGGCAGAAGTGTTGAGCACGAGATTTCTGTAATCTCTGCCCTGCAAGCCATCAGTGCATTCAATCAGGAAAAATACAATATAATTCCGATTTACATCTCTAAACAAGGTCGTTGGTACACAGGAGATAATCTCCTCAATATCCGCAACTATCGTGATATGAACTCTCTTGTCGCCAATGCGGAAGAAGTGTTTATGCGGCCTGAATATGGAGATTTCAATCTCTATCGCGTCAACACTAAAGCAGGCTTTTTCTCAAAGAAAGACCCTGTTGTGGCAGAACTTCATGTTGCAATCCCTGTTCTTCATGGCACTAACGGAGAAGACGGAGTCTTTGAAGGTCTTCTTGAGACCATCGGAATTCCTTTCGCCGGATGTAATACACTAAGTTCTGCCAACGGTATGGACAAAATCACTATGAAGATGATCCTTCGTGAATCCGGCGTCCCTGTAGTGGATTATGTTTGGTTTACTGACAAGGAATGGAGCCGCAAACGCGATGAACTTATTGAGAGAATTGAGACGAAAATTGGATATCCTGTCATCGTAAAACCTGCAAACCTCGGATCAAGCGTCGGAATCGGTAAGGCCGGCGACCGCCAATCCTTGATTGAGAAAGTTGATAATGCCTGCCGTTTCTCCCAGCGAATCATTGTAGAGCATATGCTTGAGAAAATGAAGGAGATCAACTGCTCTGTGCTCGGCGATTGCGATGATTACCAACCTTCCGTATGCGAAGAACCCATTTCAAAGGGTGATTTCCTCAGTTACGATGAGAAATATCGTGGTGGCAATGAGGGTATGGCTGCAAGTGAAAAACGCATCCCTGCCGACCTCCCTAAAGATGTGTCTGAAAAAGTGCAACATCTCGCTTGTGAAACTTTCCGCGTCCTTTCATGCCACGGGGTAAGCCGTGTCGATGTCATGATCGACGAAAAAGATGGGCAGATCTATGTAAATGAGATAAATACAATTCCTGGTTCTCTATCCTATTATCTTTGGGAAGCAACCGGAATCAAATTTGCTGACCTTATGGACAAACTTGTGCAACTGGCACTTAAGCGCAAACGTGAGGTAGAACGCAAGACTTTCAGTTACGACCGTAATATCTTTGCCCTCGGAGGCGGTGGAAAAGGCGGAGTAAAAGGAACTAAGGGTGCCAAATTTTAATGATGAATGATAAATTATTAATGATAAATTATTATAGCCACATATGAAAAAATTCAAGGAATATTCAACCCCACTCAATCTCTCCAATGTTAATAAGGAGATCCTTGAGGTCTGGGACCGTCATAATCTCTTCGAGACTTCTATGGATGTCAGAAAGGGTAGTCCTACTTTCGTATTTTTCGAAGGTCCTCCTTCCGCTAATGGTATGCCGGGTATCCACCACGTGATGGCTCGTACTATAAAAGACATCTTCTGCCGTTACAAGACTATGAAGGGTTTCCATGTAAAGCGTAAGGCCGGTTGGGACACTCATGGTCTTCCTGTGGAGTTGGGTGTTGAAAAAACACTCGGTATCACAAAAGAAGATATCGGCAAGAAAATTTCTGTAGAGGAATATAATGCCGCTTGTCGTCGTGAAGTAATGAAATATACTAAGGAGTGGACTGATTTGACTCACAAGATGGGTTATTGGGTCGATCTTGACAATCCATATATTACTTACGATAACGC
The DNA here is from genome assembly GCA_964503095.1 of uncultured Sangeribacter sp. Classification (GTDB taxonomy): domain Bacteria; phylum Bacteroidota; class Bacteroidia; order Bacteroidales; family Muribaculaceae; genus Lepagella. The sequence continues at coordinate 11,660 of CAZCZX010000065.1, read as the reverse complement.
ATACATAGAATCTGTTTGGTGGCTTCTCCGTCAACTTTATGATAAGGGGTATCTGTACAAGGGTTATACTATCCAACCTTATTCACCTGCTGCAGGTACCGGTCTCTCAAGCCATGAACTTAACCAACCCGGATGCTATCGAGATGTTAAGGATACTACTGCAACCGCCCTTTTCAAAGTCCTCGAACCAAAACAGGAGATGACAGGATGGGGTGAACCTTACTTCATGGCTTGGACCACAACTCCATGGACCCTTCCTTCAAACACTGCTCTTTGCGTAGGTCCGAAGTTTGACTATGTGGCTATCCGCACTTATAATCCTTATACTGGTGCGCCTATTACAGTAGTAATGGCTGAGGTTCTCATTCCTTCTTATTTCAAAGCTGAAGGGGCAAAACTTCCTCTTGCCGACTATAAACATGGCGATAAGGTCGTCCCATATGAGATAGTGGGCAAATGGAAAGGTGCAGACCTCGTAGGAATGCATTACTCTCAACTTATGCCGTGGGTAAAACCTACTGAAAAGGTAAATGAGTTTGCTCCGGATTACGTTAAAGAATATGCTGCGGCTCATCCTGATAAGTGCTATGAAGTTGGCTCTGACCGTTTTGTGGAAATTGCCGCTGAGGCTTTCCGTGTCATCCCCGGTGATTATGTGACTACTGATGATGGTACCGGTATCGTGCATATTGCTCCCACTTTTGGTGCCGATGATGCCAAAGTGGCTAAAGCCGCTGGAGTGCCCGCTCTTTACATGATCAATAAGAGAGGGGAGACCCGGCCGATGGTTGACCTTACAGGTAAATATTACACTCTTGATGAACTCGCTCCTGAATTTATCGAGAAATGCGTCAACGTTGAGCTTTATTCAAAGCATGCAGGCGATTATGTAAAGAACGCCTACGACCCTAAATTCAATGAGGGTGGTAAATATGATGAAGCCGCTGCCAACAAGGCTGAAGACCTCAATATCGTGCTTTGTATGGAGATGAAGCAGGCTGGCGAGGCGTTCAGCATCGCTAAGCACGTCCACAATTATCCACATTGCTGGCGTACTGACAAACCTGTCCTCTATTACCCGCTCGACAGTTGGTTTATCCGCACCCCTCAGGCTCGCGAACGACTCATCGAACTCAATAAGACCATCAAGTGGAAACCTGAAGCCACCGGTTCAGGTCGCTTCGGTAAGTGGCTTGAGAATGTCCAGGACTGGAACCTCAGTCGTTCCCGCTATTGGGGAACTCCTCTTCCCATCTGGCGTACAGAAGATGGTAAAGAGGAAATTTGTATCGGAAGTTATCAGGAACTCTATGATGAGATAGAAAAGGCTGTGAAAGCCGGCGTAATGAGCGAGAATCCATTCGCTAAGAAAGGATTCAAACCAAGTGACTACTCTAAAGAAAACTATGATAAGATCGATCCGCACCGCCCTTACGTAGATGATATCACACTCGTCTCTCCAAGCGGCAAACCGATGAAGCGTGAACTCGACCTTATCGACGTGTGGTTTGATTCCGGTGCCATGCCCTATGCTCAGTGTCACTATCCTTTTGAAAATAAAGAGGCTCTTGATAGCCATGAGATCTATCCTGCTGACTTTATCGCTGAAGGGGTTGACCAGACTCGCGGTTGGTTCTTCACTCTCCATGCTATTGCCGGTATGGTCTTTGATTCAGTTAGCTATAAAGCAGTGATTTCAAATGGCCTCGTTCTCGACAAGAACGGCAATAAGATGAGTAAGCGTCTCGGCAATGCAGTCGATCCTTTTGGAAATATAGAAAAATATGGTAGCGACCCTGTACGCTGGTATATGATTTCTAACTCATCTCCATGGGACAACCTGAAATATGATGAAGACGGAGTGGCAGAAGTTAGTCGTAAACTTTTCTCTACTCTTTACAACACTTATAAGTTCTTCGCTCAGTATGCCAACGTGGATGGTTTTACCGGTGACGAACCTCAGGTGCCGGTGTCCGAACGTCCTGAAATCGACCGTTGGGTGCTTTCTCTCCTTAATTCACTCGTGGCTGAAGTGGAGAAAGATCTTGATGATTATGAACCCACTAAGGCTGCTCGCGCTATTGAGACTTTCGTCAACGACAATCTCTCCAACTGGTATGTGCGCCTCAACCGCAAGCGTTTCTGGGCGGGCGAGATGGACACGGATAAACTTGCTGCATATCAAACACTCTATACTTGCCTGAAGACTGTGGCATTATTGATGGCTCCATTTGCTCCGTTCTATGCAGACCGTCTTTATAGCGACCTTACAGGTGCTTCCTCAGAAGGTGAGGGATATGCTTCTGTGCATCTTGCTGACTTCCCTGTTAGTGATCCGGAATTGATTGACCCGGCTCTTGAACGCAGAATGGCACTTGCTCAGGTTGCCACGTCTCTTGTTCTTGCTTTGCGCAGAAAGGTTAATATTAAGGTTCGTCAACCATTAAGTCAACTTCTGGTGCCTGCTATTGACGCGGCTCAAAAGGCAGATTTTGAAGCGATCGTTCCTTTGGTGGCTGCTGAAGTAAATGTAAAGGAGGTCAAAATTGTGGATAATGAGGAGTCCGGTCTTGTGAAGAAAGTGAAAGCAGACTTCAAGAAACTTGGTCCTCGCTATGGCAAGGTGATGAAGGATCTCGGAAAGGCTATCACCGTTATGACTGCTGAGCAGATTGCTTCGCTCGAACGTGATGGCAAAATTGAGTTCCCGGAAATTGCTGGCACTCCTGTTGTCACTCTCGATGATGTGGAGATCATTCCGGAAGATGTGCCGGGATGGCTTGTTGCTAATGATGGAAATGTGACAGTCGCTCTCGATGTCACCGTGACCGATGAACTCCGTAATGAGGGTCTTGCACGTGAACTCATCAATAGAATCCAGAATATCAGAAAAGAGTCTGATTTTGCTATTACCGACCGTGTGAAAGTTACTCTTTCAGATATTCCCGAGATAGTTTCTTGTCTTGAAGAATATAAAGATTATATTGCTTCGCAAGTTCTCGCAGATTCTATTGCTACTGCAACTGAAGTTCCGGCTCCTGCCAAGGAACTCGACATCGACGGAATGAAGATTCTTGCAAATGTAGTTCGCTGATAAGCTGACATTTAATATGACAGATTATTCATCTATTAAAAATTCCCGCCATCCTGTGTTTTCCACGGGATGGCTGGTTGCTCTGATTGCCATCTTGATTGTAGCAGTGGATCAGATTGTTAAGTTCTATGTTAAGACTCACTTTTATATGGGTGAGGCTTATGAAATATTTCCTTGGTTTCAAATAAAATTCATTGAAAACAATGGAATGGCTTTTGGTATGGAACTTTTCAATAAATTCATACTGACTTTTGGTAGAATTGCTGCTGTAATCTTCTTCATTTGGTTTATCAAGAAAGCCCTCGATATAGCAGGTTTAAGAAAGGGATTTTTTGTGGCTTGCGCCATGATTACAGCCGGAGCTGCAGGGAATATCTTCGATTGCGTTTTCTACGGTGAGATTTTCAACAATCCATTCCCACCTGAACATGCAGTCCTATTCCCGGCCGGAGGAGGATATGCAGGTTGGTTTGAAGGTAGAGTAGTCGATATGCTGTATTTTCCATTCTTTTCATTTACGTGGCCTGCTTGGATTCCTGGAATTGGCGGAAGAGAATATGAATTCTTTCAGTATATCTTTAATATAGCCGATGCCTCGATTTGTGTTGGTGTTGCTCTACTTATCATTTTTTTCTCATCTGATTGCTCAAAGGCTTTTAATGCTGTTTTCGATAAAACAAAGGTTGAAAAATCAGAAGAATAATTCTTATCAATTCTATCTACAATGAAACATCTCCCTGCAATTTTACTTCTCTTCATAATATCTTTCGGGTGTTCACAGCGCCCGAAAGATATCCTTAGTGAAGAAAAGATGGTCGCTGTAATGACTGATATCAGAATTGCAGAGGCGTATGAGCGTTCTGGAAATGCTTATGAATATCTGAATGGGCAGAGTAGAGAACTGATTGGGAGAGGTGTTCTCATGCATCATGGAGTATCTGTAGAAGAAATGGATAGCACTATTGCATGGTATGGTAGAAATATGGATGAGTATGCAAAACTCAATAAAAAAATTGATATAGAACTCAGCAAACGGCAATTAAAATATGCGAAAGCGGCTGGTGAGTCTGAAAATGATGGTTCTTCTTCCGATCTTTGGCCTTATTCCCGTTATTATGTAATCGATGATAATTCACTTTCTGATGGTATTATCGCAAGTTTCCCTGTGACTGAATTGTCTCCCGGAGATAAGATTACATGGAAAATGATGACCCAAGGTGCTACATCTCGCACTCTGACTTTAGGGGTGAATTATGAAGACGGAACCTCTGAAATCACAAAAATCAGCAATGGTGGATTCGATAAGTGGATTGAAACTTCTCTACAGACCGACACTACGCTTAATGTGACTCAAATTTTTGCGATAGCTTCTTTTGAACACTCTCGTCCACGTGTTTTCATTGATAGCCTACAACTAATCCACATGCCTTATAATAGGAATGAATATCAGATGAGTGGTTATAAGCGCAAAGTTGGTCCTGCAGGGCGCAAAATCATTCTCCCTCCTGATACTTCGGCAAATTCAAGTTTAGTTCCTGATTCTATTATACCTATGCCTTCACTATCTACCGAAAAGAGACGAGGAGTCAAAACTCTTCGATAACGATTGAAATAACTACCATAGACCCAAAACCATTCCTCTTCCGCTACTTTATCCCATTCTTGAAATGCCCGATGAATTTCAAAAACTTTGCTTTGAGAAACTCTGCAGCAAAGTTTCCTACCATCAGTCATAGTACAGAGACATACTATTGAATGTGCTTTCGCTTGATCACTTTTGAGTTGCTCCTTCGTGCATCTATGGCTCACAGTTATATTCCTTTCAAATTTACTGTTGATTTCATTCATCAGAAATCTGAAATTCTTGCCATGGCTTGAGGTGTCGCGAATTTTCCTGAAATGAATCAAGAAATGAATCATTTCATGTATCAATACATCTTCTAATATCTTTTCTTCGAGATCATAGACGTTGCTAAGTGTCAAATAATGAGTCTCTTTCTTGCGTAGTCCGACAAAACTGGATTCTCTCTCCACTTTAAATTGACCTACAAATGATCGTGCAGATGATATGCGCATTTGGGGTAGAGGAAGTTCATTCCTGAATATTTCTCTATTAAATCGATGAAAACCCTTTTCAAGAAATTCTATTGTTGCTCTCATTAGTTAAAGTTTTTCTGTTAATCCACAATCCTGATATGAATAATAACGCAAGCCATACGATTACTCCCCATAGTGGGAGTTGATAATCTACAACAAATTCTGATCCTACTGATAGTTTCTCTGTAGCCCAAATCAAAAAGTCATATCCATGGTCTAACAATTTCCCTAACCAATTTATTTCTATTCCCAAGCAAAGTGAAATCACAAAGACTATTGCAATTCCTAAATAAAATGGAAGCACAGGAAGGAGTAGGAGATTGGTAGGAAGAAACATCAAAGGAATTTGTGAAAAATAATAAGATGTAATGACCCATGATGCTCCGGTTGCCACCATAGTTGCTATTATAGAGCCACAAATGTAATATAAAATAGGATGATTTCTGTGTCCGATAGGATTCAATGCAGAAGCAAATGCGATCAACGCTCCCACACAAACCACACTCAATTGAAATCCGGCATCAAACAAAGCCCTTGGATCAAAAAGAAGTATCAATATGCATGCTGCGCACAGTGCGTTTCCGGCGTAATTCTTCCTCTCTGCGATTATTGCTAAAAATGCAAGCGTTGTCATTATGCACGCTCTCACTGAAGAATGCGACATTCCCGTGACCAAGACATACATCCATAAAAGTAGGATTGCAACCCCATAGCACCATTTATACTTTCCAAAAAGTTTTATTGGCCAAAGAAAAAGCAGCAGAAGAGAAGCAAGGATTCCCAGATGCAGTCCACTCAAAGCCAGCATATGCGCAGTGCCTCCATTAGCAAATGTCAATCTTGTCTTCTCATCCAGACCATTCTTATCTCCCATAAGGATAGCATTCAAAAAGTCAGATGTCTCTTTATCCAAATGACTGCGCTCAATATTAATCTCAATATTTTCTCTAAGCCTTATGAAAAAATATCTTATGGATTTGCTGCTTCCAATTATTTCAATTTGACTCGGAAAGACCATACCTCCATAAAGGATTCCTGATGACTTAAGCATTGGTGCGATTTTCTTGCCAATTTCGGTGGTGTCAGTCGATATTCCTTTGAGACATTTTGTTGGCACTATGATTATATCGCCTGGTGATAGTGAGGTCACGCCACTTCTCAGACGTGCTTTAGCATGATTGGTGCCTTCTATTATTACGTCAATTCTGTCACCATATGTTTTTGATAATACTCCTGTCACTTCACATACTACTTTATCAGGCACTTCACCGTAATAGGCTTTTTCAAGAGTAAGAGGGCGAGACATTCCCTCATCAACCATCCCTATTCCCAAAAAGAGTAATATCACCCATAAAATATGCCATTTGGCCATCCTATAGGTCATCACGGGATTTGAGGAAAAGTTCAGTAGATAGACATAGAGTGCAATGGCAACTACAATTGGAATAATACCTATCCACCATGCCATTCCTGTGACATATGAAACGCATATCCCCAATGCAAGTGTTAGAGCTGGAATCAATGGTCCTTTGTGCATCGCAAAATCCTACCTCTATCCTCCAAATGCATCAACTTTTTCCTGCTAAAGTTGATTCATTCCAAATTTTCCATGCTCCTACAGCTTGCAAACGCAGCATCTCAAGTCCATTGCTCACTATGCATCCATGCGCTTTACATATTTTCATAAACATGGTCTCTGCCGGATTATAGACCAGATCAAAACCTACTTGCCCTTCATGAAGATATTCGTATGGGAAGGGTGCAGCCTTATTTATGTCAGGACTCGTGCCAAGTGGAGTGCAGTTAACCACTACTTTGGCATTGTATATCATTTCTGGAGTCAGCTCCTCATATGCAAGACAATCATCCCGATGGGTGCGACCTACCAGTTGCGTTTCAAATCCAAGATTGTGCATTGTCCAGACCACTGCTTTTGATGCTCCTCCTGTGCCAAGAACCAATGCTAATGGCTTTTGTCCATTATTGGAGACTAAGGAAATTCCAGCATTCTTCAGCACATCCTTCATTGACTCGGTAAAACCGTATGCATCAGAATTAAAGCCTTTCAGGAAGGTATTCCCTGTTTTATTGTCTCTCGTAATCTTGATTACATTCACTGCTCCTATCCCCCTGGCTTCTTCACTTAACTCATCAAGATATTTTAGAACTTCCACTTTGTATGGGATAGTCACATTGAGTCCCTTAAGCAAAGGATGATCCTTAATTAGACTTGGCAAAAGATCTATATTTGAAAGAGGGTATAGGTCATAATGAGCAGATATCCCTTCTTTCTCAAATTTCTCATTGAAGTATTTTGCTGAAAACGAGTGACCCAAAGTTTTGCCTATGAGTCCATATTCTTCTTTTACCATATCACAACCCTTTCTTCTTTTTGACGCCACATTTTGTCTCCTTCTTTGATTTCAAAAGCATTGAAGAATTCATCAATGTTCTTCAGAGTCGCATTTACACGAAGTTTTCCAAGAGAATGAGGGTCAGTCTTTGTGCTAAGTTTTATTTCCTCTTCCCTGATGTTGCCGGCCCAAACATTGGCATAAGCAATATAGAATCTCTGAAGTGGAGAGTATTCGTCAATATCTTCTTGTGTTTTATCTTTCTGGCTGTCGAGATATGCTGTAAGTGCAATTCTTAATCCCCCTTGGTCAGCGATGTTTTCGCCAAGGGTATAACGTCCGTTGGCATTTACTCCCGGTGCAACCTCAATGGCATCGAACTGTGCTACGAGTTTATCTGAAAGTTCCTTAAATCGTGCAGCATCTTCCGGAGTCCACCATTCAGCAAGATTGCCATTTTTGTCAAACTGACGACCACTATCATCGAAACCATGGGTCATTTCATGTCCGATTATTACTCCGATTGCTCCATAGTTCAGTGCATCATCGGCTGTCGGGTCAAAATATGGTGGTTGTAATATTGCTGCAGGAAAACAAACCTCATTAGTCGTAGGATTATAATAAGCATTGACTGTCTGGGGAGTCATATGCCATTCATCCTTGTCTACTGGTTTGTTCATCTTGGAATAATTATCCTTTACATACCATTTAGACGCTTCCAATACATTCTCTAAATATGATTTCTTGGGGTCGATATGAATCTCAGAATAATCTTTCCACTTGTCTGGGTAACCGATTTTTACTGTAAACGTGTCAAGTTTTTCCAGAGCCTTTGCTTTAGTCTCTTCGCTCATCCACTTCAGATTCTCAATATGCTTACCAAGTGCCTTCCTAAGGTTTTCAACAAGATTTTTCATGTATTCCTTGTTTTCTTTCGGAAAATACTTCTCGACGTAGAGTTTTCCTACTGCTTCGCCAAGCATGGAGTTTGGAATTGCCATTGAGCGCTTCCAACGAGGTCGTATTTCTTCTGTACCACTCATCACACGGCCATACAACTCAAAACTGGCATTGATGAAGTCGTCACTGAGAAGGTTGGTGGCATCATTAATTGTCTCAAATGTCATATAGTCCTTTATCTCCTGTGATGATAGGGTAGGAATATACGAAGTAATAAATTGAGTAAACGCTGGATTGGCAACATTAGCTTTATCTACGTTTTCAAGACCTAACAAACAGAAATATTTGTCCCAATCAAACTGAGGGTATTTTGACTTAATTTCCTCAATAGTCATTATATTATACCGTTTTCTTGGATCTCGTCTATCCTCACGCGGCATTTTATTCTTTGCAAATTCAGTTTCGAGTTTTATCACTGAATTCCATACCCTTTCCTGTGCCTCTTCATCATAGCCAATGAGTTCCAACACTTTTTTGACATATGTGTGGTAAGCATCTAATATTTTAGCGTTTTGTTCGTTTTCTTCTATGTAGTAATCACGGTCTCCAAGACCGAGACCCACTTCGCCAATATGAAGAATATTCATATCAGAGTTCATGGCGTCTGTACCAACTCCGGTTCCGAAAAAACTGCTTCCTATTCCCATATGTTGCCAAGCAAGCAATTCCTCCATGTTGGATGTATCAGCGTTTGCAATCTTTTCAAGCAAGGGTTTCAGAGGATTATGACCCTCTTCATTTAGACGCTTTTCATCCATACCCATGGCATAGAGGTCGCTTACCTTCTGAGCGACTGTGCCAGGAGTCTTTGCATCTTCGTGGTCAGCAAGATTCAGTATAAGGTCTTTCAATTGATCTCTTGCTTGTTCCCGAAGGAAATCAAACATCCCAAATCGAGAGTATTCAGCAGTCAATGGATGCTCTTTCATCCATCCTCCATTTGAATATTGATAAAAATCCTCTTTCGGTGAAGTTGATAAATCCAAATTATCTTTTATTATTCCGTGCTTCATATCATTCATTTTTTATTTTTCATTAATTTTTATTAATTGGAGAGATCTTCCAGTTCCATAGTTGCCAGTTCCCAAATCGACATTCCATTTTCAAGATCCTTTTGAGCCTTGGCATAGGCATCGAGTGTTTCTTGTGAAGTGTCTCCTGCAGAAATTTTATCCTCAATCTCTTTTTGCAAAGATTCTAAACGAGATATTTCCTGCTCCGCTTCCTTCACTTTTTTCTCAGCCTTCTTTATCACTTTTTCTCTTGCTTTCTGTTCGGCATACGAAAGTTTCTGTGAACTATTTGGCTGCTGACTGGTCTGCTGAGTCGCTTTTTCAGATATTTCTGATTCTGATGTTGCCTCTGAAAGTGTTTGTGTCTGTTTTCCAGTTGGAGATTTTGTCAATTCAAGATCTCGAAGATTTTCCAGATTTTTTGATCGTAAGAAGTCATATATTCCTCCAAGATTCTCCTTTACCTTCCCACCTCCGAATTCATATACTTTTTCTACGAGTCCATCAAGGAAATCACGGTCATGGCTGACTACAATCACAGTACCATCGAAATCCTTTATTGCTTCTTTTAATATGTCTTTGGTCTTGAGGTCAAGATGGTTGGTTGGTTCGTCAAGAATCAAGAAATTTACAGGTTCAAGCAGCAACTTGATCATTGCAAGTCGTGTTTTTTCGCCTCCAGAAAGAACTTTTACTTTCTTGTCGGATGCTTCGCCTCCAAACATGAAAGCACCGAGAATATCACGAATCTTCAATCTGATATCTCCGACAGCAACATTGTCTATTGTCTCAAATACAGTAAGATTTTCATCCAGAAGTTGAGCCTGATTTTGAGCAAAATATCCAATCTTAACATTATGTCCAAGTTTCAGCATGCCTGTATGGTCAATCTCTCCCATGATACATTTCACAAGAGTGGACTTTCCTTCACCATTCTTACCGACAAAAGCCACTTTTTCACCGCGGCGTATTCGGAATTCAGCGTGGTCAAACACTTGATGATCTCCATAGGCTTTCCCTACATCTTCAAGTATCAATGGGAAATCTCCCGAACGAGGTGCGGGTGGGAATTTAAGGCGAAGTCTTGAGTTGTCGACTTCATCCACTTCTATTGGCACTATTTTTTCAAGTTGCTTAATCCTGCTTTGCACTTGAATAGCCTTGGTAGCCTGATAACGGAATCTCTCGATAAATGCTTTAATATCAGCAATTTGTTTTTGCTGGTTTTCATAAGCCCGCATCTGTTGCTCTACTCTTTCTTTTCTTAATTCTGTGTAAGGAGTGTAGCTAACTTTGTAGTCGTAAGCCTTTCCGCACGATATTTCAATGGTGCGACGAGTGACGTTATCAAGAAATGCACGGTCGTGGCTTACGAGCATCACTGCTTTTGCTTTTGTCTGAAGAAACTGCTCCAACCACTGGATTGATTCTATATCAAGATGGTTGGTTGGCTCGTCAAGAAGCAACAGATCTGGTTTTTGAAGGAGTATTTTAGCCAATTCCACTCGCATTCTCCATCCTCCTGAAAACTCAGATGTAGGACGGTCGAAATCTTCACGGTTAAAACCGAGTCCAATAAGGGTCTTTTCTACTTCTGCCTCCATGTTGTCGGCACCCTCCATAGAAAGTCGGTCGTTGAGATATTCGATGTCTTCTATCAGTTTTGCATAAGAATCACTCTCATAGTCAGTGCGAGTGGCAAGTTGATTGTTTAGGTAATCAAGACGGGCTTTGTGTTCGTCGATATGGGCGAATGCCTTGCGGGCTTCGTTGATTATGGAAGTGTCATCTGCCAATTTCATTTGCTGTGGCAAATATCCTATAGTCACTTCCGATGGCTTAGATATATTGCCTGATGTAGGCTGCTGCAATCCGGCGATTATTTTTAATAGGGTTGATTTTCCAGCACCGTTTTTTCCAGCGAGACCTATCTTGTCGGTCTTATTTATGACAAAACTCACGTCCGAAAAAATCGGACGTGCAGAAAATTCCATTGTCAGATCGTTGACACTTACCATGTTTTAGTTGTCAGTTGTGATTTGTTAATTTATCATCTTGATACTTTATTGCTGCTTCCATAAATGAAAGGAAGAGGGGGTGAGGATTGAGCACTGTGCTCGAGTATTCCGGATGATATTGAGT
>CAZCZX010000064.1:11100-13764 GCA_964503095.1 uncultured Sangeribacter sp. | reverse complement strand
AAGGAAGTTTAGTATAGTCAGATTCGTTATTCCAAGCAAAAAGGACTGCGCCAAAAACGCAGTCCTTTATTGCTTGGAATTATCTGATATTTTCTAATATTTTATCTGATATTTAGAGGAGTTTGGCGGTGCGCTTGATGAATTCCGAGAGGGCTGCTCCTTTGAGGAGGCCGCTCTGGAGAAGGGCAAGGTCGATGATTTGCTTTACCTTGGGAAGGCCAGCAGCATAGTCGCTCACTTCCTTGTCAAGTTCGGCACGAAGCGAAGCAATCTTATCGTTTTGCTCCTTCATGTCAGGAACGCTTTCCTTCTTGTCTTGAGCCTCTTTTGAAGCCTTGGCTATCTCATCATTGAGCGCTGATATCTGTTTCAAGATATCAGATGTCTTTGACCCTATTGCCTTTTCAGTCTCTTCAATGATTGTCTTCACAGCAGGTTGGTCAGTGTTGACAGTGAAGGAATAACTCGCAGGCATGTCGCCATAGAAACTCATTCCTGGTTGCATAGCCGCCATATCCTTCATACGACGCATAAACTCGTTTTGTGTCACGGTGGCTGGAGCGGCATCAGCAGATATAGCCTCGAAGCCAATCATGAATTCAGCCTTTTCTACTGAAGGAATCTGCGACTTGAAGAGAATTGTCATCACCTCTGTTTGATCCGAAGTGAGACCACTACCCTTTTCATCAGTCTTTCTGATAAGTTTCTCTGGAGTGTCACTATCGACGCGAACGAAACTTACGCCTTCGAGTTTCTGCTCAAGCAGACCTACCATGTGCGGCTCAAGTTGACCGTCGAGAAGCAATACGCTATAGCCCTTGTCTTCTGCAGCCTGAATATAGCTGTGCTGAGCGGTCTTGTCGGTTGCGTAAAGATATACAAGACGATTGTCCTTATCCTTTTGCTCTCCTTCTACAAGAGTGTGATACTCATCAAGGGTGAAATATTTCCCGTTTACGTCTTTGAGTAGGTAGAACTTCTTGGCAGCATCGGAGAATTTCTCATCTGTCAGCATACCATATTCAATGAATACCTTGATGTCATCCCATTTCTCTTCAAATGCCTTACGGTCTGCCTTGAACATAGAGTCAAGTTTCTCAGCTACCTTCTTAGAGATGTAGCCGGATATTTTCTTGACAGCGGTATCAGCCTGCAGATAACTACGGCTTACATTCAGCGGAATGTCAGGAGAGTCAATCACACCTTGCATCAAGGTCATAAACTCAGGGACAACACCCTCAACCTGATCGGTGACATATACTTGATTGCAGTAGAGTTGGATTCTATCTTTTCTGACATCAAATTCATTCTTGATTTTCGGGAAGTAGAGAATACCTGTAAGAGTGAATGGATAGTCTACGTTCAAGTGAATCCAGAACATCGGATCATCTTGACCGGGCATAAGTTCGTGATAGAACTTCAGATAGTCTTCATCAGTAAGATCAGACGGTTTTTTAGTCCAAAGCGGCTCTGTGGCATTGACAACATTATCCTCTTCGGTGTCTACCATCTTGCCATCTTTCCACTCCTGCTTTTTGCCCGAGATTACCGGGACCGGAAGGAATCGGCAATATTTTTTAAGTAAGGTGTCAATTCTTGCTTGCTCGAGGAATTCCTTGCTTTCATCGTCGATATATAGAGTGATGGAAGTACCTCTGTCAGATTTGTCACATTCCTCCATAGTGTATTCCGGACTTCCATCGCAAGTCCAAAGCACACCCTTGGCACCTTCCTTATATGAGAGAGAACGGATCTCAACTTTCTTAGACACCATGAAAGCACTATAGAATCCAAGACCGAAGTGGCCAATGATGCTATTTGCAGTGTCCTTGTATTTCTGAAGGAATTCTTCAGCTCCTGAGAATGCTATCTGATTGATGTATTTGTCTACATCCTCGCTGTCCATGCCGATACCACGGTCAGTGACAGTCAAAGTTCCCTTCTCCTTGTCGATGTCAACGTGAACATCAAGAGTGCCAAGTTCTCCTTTGAAGTCGCCAAAAGAAGCGAGAGTGCGGATTTTTTGAGTTGCATCTACCGCGTTGCTTACGAGCTCGCGTAGGAATATCTCGTGATCGCTATAAAGAAATTTTTTGATTACGGGGAAAATATTTTCAGTAGTAACCCCAATTTTTCCGTTAGCCATTTCTATTTTGTTTTTGAGTTTTTCGTTTATATTCGATAGGTAACAATTACCGTGCCAAAAATAAAACAAATGGAATTTATCAGGGATTAATGATTAACATTATTTATAAAAAAAATTATAAAAAAAGCGACCCGGAAATTCCGGATCGCCTGATTATTATGAGTGTCGCAAATTAGCGAACTACTTTCTTCTCTCCATTGATGATATAGATGCCAGGAGCTGAAACTTCCTTAAGTTGACGGCCAGAAAGATCGTAGATGGTCTTTGCTTCATCGGCTGGACGAAGTTCATTCACAGCTGCACCTGTATTAATATCGAAAATAAAGCTAACGCCAATAGAGTCATAATCATCAACAAATCCGATATTCTGAACAGAAAGAGCAACATAAGAAAGATCTGGAGTGGAGGTAGCGTGTCCGGTCATGAATTCTTTTTTGAAGACCAAATCCCAATTGTCGTCAAATCCTTCATATTCAAATTCCATATTCTCTTTCATCCAAGATGCATATTCAGGAGCT
>CAZCZX010000064.1:0-11000 GCA_964503095.1 uncultured Sangeribacter sp. | reverse complement strand
GCGGAATTTGAATAACTGATGCTTCCTCCTACCTCAAGAGGATACCACTCACCATCTTTCCAATATGCAGCCTCAGATGATGTTCTACCACCTACAAGTATACCATTGTTGCTAATGCATTTCCCAATGCCACAATAGTAAGACTCTTCGCTATACATATCTTCTATTTCATAAAAATATTGTTTGCCTGATGCAAGATCGAAGATGCCTATTTTCTCGTCTGTAAGATTAGATACCGCATACTGTCCGTTGGGAGAAATGTTTTGGATGAATGAATCTCCAAGTTTTGTTGGAGTCGGGATGTCTGCAGCAAAGGCAGCCAAGCTAATAGCTGAGATCCCAGTCAAAAGTAAAACTTTCTTCATACCTCAAGTTTTAAGTTAAAAAAATTGATATTATTCTGCTGAAGATTCTGCCTTTTCTTCCTCTGAAGCCTTTGGCTCTTCTTCAGTAAATTTTGTATATCCTTCAGATATAAGGAGATTATACCAATTGAAAAGTTTCTTGATGTCGGAAGGATAGACGCGGTCTCGGTCGAAATCCTCAACGGCTTTGGCAAATTCCTCACGCAGCATGTCGTTATCCATTGCCTTCACATCAATTTTCTTTCCATCTTCCACAGCATATACGCGATCAAGGATCTTATCAAGAGGAAGATCTTCACCTACAGTATACATTGCGATATCGCCGAGACATACCACTCTTTCGCGCGCACCTAATGGAAATCTCTTTTTTGAAACCATATCTTCTACAAGAAGAGTTCTTTTGCCGGGAGTGAGAATTTTATAAAGTCCCGGTTTTCCTGTGATTGAAAGTATTTCTTTAAGCATAGTTGTGTTTTTGTTTAGAGTTAGTAAATTAAAGGAAATGATTATTTATCTCACGAGGGTGTATTCCACTGAGTCGGAATACAATTTTGGATTGACAGCGACAACTCCTTTGACGGGTTCTATACGAAGCGGAAGACGCGCACCCATATGATCAACGATGTCTTTGTAATCGACTACTACACGGACCGCCTTTTGGTCGTCAGAAAAATCACTCATAGGCACATAGTAGCTGACTCTGACGTTTGATGGGAAAAGCAGAAGGTTTTCATCATCCGGAACATTTTCTGCCACTACTGCAACCATCTCTTCCTTAGCGACAAGAGGCTCAACGTTGACTTTAACATCCACTTTAGATGGAATCAACCTGACGCCAGGGATTGGTCTTAATTCAGAGACGAACATTACCGATTCAGAGAGTCCTGACTCTACATAAGACTTGGTGTATACCCTTGTCATAGTGTCGAGGATTTCCCTTGGTCCATAAGCCAAGACTCTGACAGGGTCAGAATTCGGAAGACCGTGAACAATATATCCTGCTTTGGCACTTGTATTGACTACAACTACCACCGGAAGAGACTTTCCCGGACGGTCAGTATAAACAAGGCTAAGGGAATCGATACTTGAAGAGATAATCGACGCGCCTACGCCGAAAGTTTCTTTAAGCGCTGCCATGATGTCGGAACGAGAGCATCTCAAGACTCCCCGGTCAGCAAGTTCCCTGAAATTGAGGTTGAGTGTTGGGGTCTTCATCCACATAGTCCTCATCAAACTTGAACCTTTATCTTTGACCTCTACATGTATTGTCTTGGGAACATCGGAGATAAAAGTCACGCTGTCCGGCTTGTTGGTGATCCTCACATTGACTATACATCCGTCTTGCACGGAATCATTGAGGGTCAGAATCAACCAAAACATGGCAGCAATGGCCACAAAGACCAAAAATGTAAGCAGGCTTCGGAATCTGGATGATTTCCGAAGCGTCTGCCACATATTGCTGATGGAATTAAGCATGTGCCTTTGGTTGATTCTTATAAGGGTTTAGCCTATTATTTCTGCTGAGCGTTAGGATTCTCAACTCCGGCAGGATATACAGAACCTTTGTCAACTTTAATCTGCATGCCAGGAGCCACCTCGATCATGACTGTGGCATCTGAAATTTCCTTGAGTTTGCCATGGATGCCGCCTGCAGTCACAACACGGTCGCCATTCTTCATGGCCTCACGAGCTTTCTTGATTTCTTTTTGTTTTTTCTGTTGCGGTCTGATCATGAAGAAATAAAAGATCACGATCATAGCCACAATCATCAGCATACCGCTGAGTCCGCCACCGCCTGCACCATTGGCAGCCTGAAGAAGAATTGAATTCATATTGATTAAATTTATGATTATTTTCTTAGTTTACCACTTTCTTTCAGATTATTTATCACACAAGCAAGGAGACCGTTGACAAAAGCTCCGCTTTTGGGAGAAGAGTAGCATTTAGCCATCTCGATATATTCATTAAGCGACGCCTGAAGTGGAATCTTCGGGAAGTTAAGAATCTCCGATATTGCTGTCTCCATGATTATGACATCCATATATGCGAGTCGCTCGGAATCCCAGTGTTGAGTATTGAGAGCTTCATCTATATATCCTCTGTAAAGGGTGTTTTTCTTAACAGTAGCCTCGAAAAGTTCCTTGCCAAATTTTGCATCCTCATCATCCTTATACATAGGAAGCACAGGTTCGGCAATGTTAGAATCCGGAGAAGCTGCTTTATCCTCAAAGCGTCGGAAAGTCTTCAGTACGAACTCACCCATTATTTCGAGGTCATCATTCCAGAATAGCGACATATTCTCAAGAGTCTCAAGGAATTCCTGGTCGTTAAGAATGATATTCCGGAAGGCTTTGCGCCAAAACTCGCAATCCTCATGAAGATCAGAGACCGGATCTGCCATATAGTCATGATATAGTTCTGATTCTGTGATCACTTTAAGAAGATGACGTATAAGTTCACGGTCTTGCTCTATCCATGATATCTTATGTTTCTCAGCAAATTCACGTATTTCTTCATCCTGATTCAGGAGTTTCACAAGCTCATTGTCAATAAACTTCGGATTTGGGTTGAGGTCCTCATCTTTCTTTAGGTAGCGATGTCTGCGCTCGTCGAGTTCCACTTCCTGCTGGTAAGTGATTTCAGAAGGGAGGAGAAGAAGTCGGAAATAGAGTTCCCTTGCTTTTTCCAGACTTGTCTTCAAGTCGGCAAGTCCATCGGCAATATTGTCTTGGCTTGAGGCAAATTCTCTAAATGTGGCAGAAATCATATCCTTGGCACGATCTACACCTCGCAGAGAGTAGTTCTCATATTTTTCTATCATCCCTGAAATTTTCGGATCGGGGGCTATGAAATGACGGAAGAGTTCAGGCCAGATTTTCGTGTCCGCCTTCGGATCTTTCATGAAATTTTTGTAGATTGCCGACTCTTTGATTCGCTCTGCCAGTTCATCCACAGCACCTCGCAGCGGAAACAATGAACTGCTATACTTGTTCCTGACCGACTTAATGATATTGTCACCAGTAAGTCGTTGGATAAATCGTGTCTGATACAGTGGATATTTGGCATTTGCAGAGATAGAACTTGCGATTTCCACCATCAGATAAAGATAATCGAGATAGAGCGAATATGCAAAACGCTTTTCTTTAGTGGGTGCCTCCGGCGATGACATCACTGTGAAATTGTTTTGCACTAAAAAATACGAATAAAGCAGTTGCACTACTTTAATCCTTATGAGTACTCTATTAATCATAAATATAGAATTTTTCATTGAAAAAGCCGACCCTCTAGTCGACTTTCATATCAACTTCAATGCAAAGTTAATATTTTCATACGATTTTACCAAAATATTGGCAAAAAAATTGAATTATTTCATTCTCTGTCGGACAGCCTCGTAGATCATGACTCCGGCGGCTACTGATACGTTTAGCGAACTGATTTCTCCGATGATGGGGATAGCTGCAAGGTCGTCGGCTACTTTCAAGACTTCATTGGAAATACCAGTTTCTTCTGCACCCATCACAATGGCTACCGGCACCGTGTAATCAACTTTTGTATAATTGCGTGCTCCCTTTTCTGTTGCTGCAACTATCTTGTAGCCATTAGCTTTCAGTTGCTTCACGGCATCCAAGGTGCTTCTTTCCCTACACACTGGAATATGGAAAAGAGCCCCGGCAGATGTCTTTATGGCATCTGCAGTGATTGACACTGAATTATGCTCCGGAATTACTATGGCATCAACTCCTGCACAGCAGGCAGTGCGCGAGATGGCTCCGAAGTTTCTAATGTCGGTCACTCCATCGAGAACTACCATCATCGGGTTTTTACCCTCTTCATAGAGAGTAGGAATAAGATTTTCAAGGCGATGATATGGCACTGCTGAGAGAATGGCAATAGCACCCTGATGATTCTTCATAGTAATGCGGTTGAGTTTCTCCTGAGGCACTCTTCTTACGAGCACCCCATAGGCTTTAGCCTTCCCGAGCAGTTCTCTTGCAAGATCTCCATTAATGTCATTTTTAACCAGTATCTTATCAATGTCCTTACCAGCCTCCATGGCCTCAATAATGGCCCGAAGACCAAATATATAGTCACTTTTTTCCATTTACTTATCCTTTAAGCAATGCCCTTGCATTGGAAAGAGCTGCATTGTTAATTTCTTTTCCTGAGAGCATCCGGGCTATCTCCCTTATCCTCTCCTCTTTATCGAGCATTTTCACATGGCTTACAGTACGCTCCCCCTCATCATGCTTATATATCAATAGATGAGACTTACCCTTGACTGCAACCTGAGGCAAATGTGTGATAGCAAACACCTGCATTCCGTCGGCAATCTCAGCCATCATAGATCCCATTCTGTCGGCAATATCTCCCGACACTCCAGTATCAATCTCATCAAATATCACAGTTGGAAGTTTAAGCTTATTGGCAGTGATAGCCTTTATGCACAAGGTGAGCCGTGCCATTTCTCCTCCGGACGCTGTCTGTGACAATGGCATAAGGGGTTGGCTTTTGTTGAAGGCACAGAGAAATTCAGCGGTGTCTTTTCCGTTTGGAGTAAGTTTTCCTTGTGTCAAATTGACACTAAACCTGAGGTTTTTTAGTCCGAGTGGACGAGCATCTTCAGTAAGAGTTTCTTCAAATTTGCGGGCTGCCGCTATTCTCGAATTGCTAATCTCCTCTGCCTTCGCTTTCAGGCTGTCGCCAAGTGCGCGAGCCTCCTGTTCAAGAGCATTTAGTTCTCCTATTTTTTCATTTCCACCCTTATCTTCATCCTTTAGAGATGAATAAAGGGCTACAAGATGGTCATAATCAACTACTTTGAATCTTTTTACTGCCTCATATAATTCCTTAAGGCGAGCATCTGCCTTTGCAAGCCTCACCGGGTCTGACTCAATACTGGAAGCGATCCTTGCAAGGGAGTCTCCAATATCTTTCAACTCTATATATACATTTTTAAGGCGGCTCATAATACCCGACTGTTCACTATCTGAACTACCCTCAAACAGAGAAAAGTCGATGCCGTCAATGCTTGCTCCGGCATCTCCTATCATCGAAAGGGCTGAGACGTCGGCAGTGGATATCATGTAAGCAGCGGAATTAAGGCGGCTTCGCAGATCATCTGCATCCGAAAGGATGTCAAACGTTTTCTCCACAATCTCCAGTTCCCCTACCTTTGGGTTTATCTTAGATAGTTGTTCCAGTTGGAAAGCCCGAAATTCTCGATTTTCTCGGCTTCTATCTATCGCCTCACGAATCTTTTTTATCTTATTTCTTAATCCGGCGAATCGCGCAAAATCCTTCTTATATTGGGCAAGCAATTCAGCATTATTTGCTATGGAATCGATTATGCTTAGCTGATAATCAGGATTAGAAAGAAGTCTGTTGGAATGCTGTGAATGAATATCTACGAGTCCTCCTGCGATTTCCGTCAATAAAGGCAATGTGACAGGAGAATCATTGATGAAAGCCCTGCTACGCCCGTTGGCTGCTATCTCGCGACGCACAATAATCTGCCCATCGTTCCAGTCGAGGTCGTTGGCATCAAATGTATCTTTCAATGATTCAGAAACGGCATCGAAAACCCCTTCCACCACGGCTTTCCCCTCACGATTGGCAAGAACTTTGGAGTCAGCCCTGTCGCCCATTAGCAATGAAATTGCGCCCATCATCACCGACTTTCCGGCACCGGATTCGCCTGTCAGAATAGTCAATCCATCCAACAGGTTGATATCCACCTTGTCGATGAGGGCATAATTATTGATTGTGAGTTGTCTGATCATATCCTGTGTCTACTACTAATTTTCATCACCCTTACGGATTTTGCTTAGACGCTCGTTTTCAGAAGGGTAAATAGGTTGCAGCAATTTGTATACAAGTTCTCGTTCCGTCTGCGGCGCCTTGGAATATACATTTACGAGTTCATCAAGTTTAGAATCTCTGAAGATAGACAAAGCTGCCGACATTGGATCCGCATTATAGACAGTCTCTATGGCATTAAGTGACGAAGTGATAGCTGCTCTCCCTTTATCAGGAGATGTCACCATTTCATCAAGTCCTTTCCTGTGATAGTCATATAGCATCTGGCGATAAGCAGAGGTAGAAGGCGATGTGAAGGAAGTCAGAACTCCGCTTCTATTTTTAGGATCCTCAAAAGCCTTCCATCCAATTTCGCCCAGACTTTGCGCAGCCTGTACGATGGATGCCGCTCTTTCATAAAATGGCTCACCACCCTTTGGAGAGAAACTATCGAAATCCAGAGCGAGGAATAGATAAGCATAATAGTTGAGTATCGCAGTCAGATTATTGTCGATAGTTGTGGCATTGAAGATTAGTGGCTCACCTTCCCGATACTCAAAACTAATTCTATTATCTTTGAAGTTGAAAAGCGTCGTAGTGTAAGTGGAATTATACACTGGGCGTGACAACTGCACCTGCAAGTCGCCTGTGATGCGGTCGTCGGTATACTCACTGACAGTCAGATAAAGTCGGCAATCAATCTTTTCATTAGTGGCGAAGGTCGCATTCGAGAAATGAGTTTCGTTCATATATTCTGTAATAGCCTCTTGTAGAGTCTGGAATACAGATTTTGAACCTCCCTCGATCTTTTGTGCGTTGACCTCCACAGTGCAGTTCAATTCCTGCGCTAATGCAGAAGGAGAAAGCAACATTGCAACTCCAGCCAACAAATATCTCGCTATATTTTTCAACTTCTTAATCATTTCTCATTCAATTAGAAATAGATTGAATCTGGTCAAGGATATCGCGTGCAACGTCCTTTTTGCTTTTTGCAGGATACACAACTTCACTGCCGTCAGCCTTTATGATTGTCACTTGATTTGTGTCCTTATTGAAACCAGCCAATGGGTTTTGTAAAGAATTAAGTACAATCATATCGAGATTCTTATTAGTCAATTTCTTAAGGGCATTATCATGCTCATGGTCTGTCTCAAGAGCGAAACCCACAAGAATTTTATCACCTTTTTGAGCTCCAAGAATTGCAGCGATATCAGGATTTTTTACGAGTTTGATAGTGAGACCATCAGTATTCTCCCTCTTGAGTTTAGTATCACTATATTCTTCAGGAGCATAGTCAGCCACAGCTGCAGAAAGCACTGCCACATCGCAATCTTTAAAAGCATTCACAGCCGCTTCCATCATTTGCTTGGCATTGCGTACGTCAATTCTGGTGATACGCGGATTATTGGCTTTCAAAGAGACAGGACCAGCCACGAGAGTCACATCTGCTCCTCTTGAGGCAGCCTCTTCAGCAATTGAAAATCCCATTTTCCCACTTGAATAGTTTCCAATGAATCTCACCGGATCGATATTCTCATAAGTGGGGCCTGCGGTGACGAGAATTTTTTTGCCTTTCAAAGACTCTCTTCGTGAAAAATGCTCCACTACCCTGCTGAGAATCTCCTCCGGCTCTTCCATTCTCCCTTTTCCCACTAAATGGCTTGCAAGTTCACCTGACCCCGGCTGAATAATCTCCACACCATAACTTTCAAGAGTGGCGATATTGTGTTGGGTTGAAGGATGCGCCCACATATCAAGATCCATTGCAGGAGCAATCATCACGTGACTTTTTGCAGAAAGATAAGTAGTGATCAGCATATTGTCGGCTACTCCATTAGCCATCTTGCCGATTGTAGAGGCAGTGGCAGGGGCAATCACCATTAGATCAGACCATAGACCAAGATCCACATGAGAATGCCATTCGCCGGTGTTGGCAGCAAAAAATTCAGACACCACCGGTTTTCCGCTCAGTGCAGCAAGAGTGGCAGGAGTGATAAACTCCTTTCCATTGGGAGTGATGACTACTTGCACCTCAGCGCCAGCCTTTATAAAAAGGCGCAAAAGGTAAGCACTTTTATAAGCTGCTATTCCTCCGGAAATGCCGAGTACAATATGTTTTCCCTTCAGGGCTTGCTCCATATTCACTTTTTATTTTGGTATTCATATTGAAGGCGGCGGAGTTGATCCTTTGTCTCCTTTGGGAAATCACCTTGCATGATCCATTGAATGAACCCCGGCTCGTGGCGCACCACATCCCTAACCTTTCTGCCCTTATTCTTTCCGAAGTTGAAGATAGGTTCATGGTTTTCATCATATATCATTCTGCCAGCCAAGTCTACATTTCGTCCGCCACTTGAAAACTCCGCGAGAGCCTTGACATCATTTTTCAGGTTGGGATATCTATCGAGTTGGCTGAGTAGTACCTCGTAGGTTGCACGTGTATCTGCGGTTGCGGAATGTGCATCCGTGAGGTCTTTCCCACAGTAAAAACGGTAGGCAGCCACAAGAGTTCTCTGTTCCATCTTATGAAAAATTCCTTGGACATCTACAAAATTTCTACCGGCAACATCAAAAGAGAGTCCTGCCCTGCCAAATTCTTCAATCAGCAAGGGAACGTCAAATTTATTAGAGTTAAAACCGGCAATGTCACTGTCGGAGAAAAGTTCATGGAGCGACTTAGCAATTTGTCGGAAAGTTGGTTCATTCTTCACATCCTCATCCGTGATGTGATGAATAGCAGTGCTTTCTTCCGGAATATGGCATTCGGGGTTGATGCGACGTGTCTTTTCCTCTGTGTGTCCGTCGGGAAAAACCTTAATAAGAGAGATTTCTACAATTCGGTCGGAGGTGACACTTGTGCCGGTCGTCTCCAGATCAAAGAAAATTATAGGGCGTGAAAGATTCAGTTGCATGTCAAGATATTTTTATATTATTCGATCACCTGCATTGGCATCTGAAGCATCACAACATTCTCATTTTCTTTCTGTTCAAAAGGCATGAAGAGACCGGGACGACCGGGATCAGATAACTTCACTACGACCGATTCCCCTGGGAGGTTGTTAAGCACTTCAAGCATATAGACGCTATTAAAACCGATGGATAGAGGATTCCCTTCGTAGGAACAAGCTACGTTTTCATCTGCCTTAGTGGAGTAGTCAAGGTCTTGCGATTGAAGCACCAAGCTATTAGCATCCATGCTCATCTTGACAAGGCTTGACGCTTTGCTTGCAAAAAGCGAGACGCGACGCATTGCTGCTAATAGGGCAAGGCGGTCTACAGTCAATTCATTTGGATTATCTTGAGGGATCACCCGATTGTAATTAGGATAATTTCCTTTCACGAATCTGCAACCAAGAGTGAAGTCGTCAAATGAAAAAATGGCGCTCTTCTCATCTTTTCGAATCTTGACATTCTCAGTATCCTTGCCGATAAGTGAGCGTAGGATTCCTGCTGGTTTGCCCGGGAGAATAAAGGAGGTCTCGCGGTTAGGATGAAAGGCAGTATTAATATATCTAACAAGTTTGTGGGTATCGCTTCCTACAAATGTGATATCATTCTCATGGAAGTCCCAATAGACGCCGGTCATCATCGGGCGTATAGTCTCAGTGCTGATAGCGAAAAGCGTATAATCGAGTCCGCTTTGCACCACTTCAGCGGGTAAAATCATCTCGATTGATAGGTCGTCAGTCTCAAAACTCTGTGGATATTCAGCAGCATCCACACCCATGAACTCGAAATGTCCACCCGGAAAAATCAGATCGACAGCACCCGTATTCTCATCAATTTCGAAAGTCAATGGGAAGTTGGCCACCTCCTTCACTACTTCCATGAGTCTTTTGGCATTGATTGCAATCTTTCCGTCCAATCCTTGGTTGGTCACCTCCATTTTCGCCGTCATTACGGTTTCCTGGTCAGAACCAGTGATGTGAAGAAGATCCCCTTTCACTTCGAGGAGGAAATTGTCGAGAATAGAAAGGGCATTTTTAGCATTGACAACTTTGCTTACTGCTGCAAGTTGCTGCTGAAGAGTCTTTCCGTGAACGTTAAATTTCATATGGTTGTCTTATTTTGTTATTTTTCAATAAATTATCAAGAAAGCTGATTCGGGGTTCAGTTTTCTTCACTTATAACTCACAAAGATAACAAAAAAAAACGGTATGTGCAAAAAAAATTCCATGCACTTTCATGCATGGAACTTTTTTATTAAATTCTAAAGAATTATTTTTCTTCAGTTTCTTCAGCTACCACTACAACAGGAACCTCAGCGTTAACGTCGCGGTGGAACTTAACTGTGCATACATATTCGCCCACTGCCTTGATTGGGTTCTTGAGGGAGATGAGCTTACGGTCTACATTGTGTCCGAGTTTAGCGAATGCATCAGCAATCTGAGCTGCGCCTACACTGCCGTAGATTACGCCGTTAGCACCAGTCTTAGCCTCGATAACGAGCTGAACGTCTTTGATTGCGTCAGCCTGGCTCTGAGCCTCAGCGAGGATAGCGGCAATCTTGTGTGCACGCTGACGGAGGTTCTCCTGAAGTTCTTTAAGGTTGGCGTCAGAAGCGATGACAGCCTTACCCTGAGGAATCAGATAGTTACGACCATAACCATCCTTCACTTCCACTACATCATCCTTGTAGCCAAGTTCGACTACGTTTTCTTTGAGAATAAGTTTCATATATAGCTTTCGTTAAAATGGTTATTATTTCATTAAGTCAGTTACGTATGGGAGAAGAGCGAGGTGGCGAGCACGCTTTACGGCCTGAGCCACACGGCGCTGGAACTTAAGAGAAGTTCCTGTGATGCGACGGGGAAGGATCTTGCCTTGTTCGTTGAGGAA
>CAZCZX010000063.1:3587-14052 GCA_964503095.1 uncultured Sangeribacter sp. | reverse complement strand
AGTATTTAGTCTGCTCGTCGTTGAGGATAGACACTGGAGGAAGCACACCGAATGCATCAGCTGAAAGGAAGATAACCTGATCAGCAGCCGGACCCTTAGATACTGGCTTAACGATGTTCTTGATGTGATAGATAGGATAAGAAACACGAGTGTTTTCTGTCACGCTCTTGTCTGCGAAGTCGCATTCACCGTTGACAACTGTTACGTTCTCAAGAAGAGCGTCACGCTTAATAGCGTTGTAGATGTCGGGTTCGCTTTCCTTGTCAAGGTTGATAACCTTTGCATAGCAACCACCTTCATAGTTGAATACGCCCTCGTCGTCCCAGCCGTGCTCGTCGTCGCCGATGAGTTTACGCTTCGGATCGGTAGAAAGAGTAGTCTTGCCTGTGCCTGAGAGGCCGAAGAAGATAGCAGTGCTGGTCTCTTCCATATTGGTGTTGGCAGAGCAGTGCATTGATGCGATGCCACGGAGTGGGTTGAAGTAGTTCATCATTGAGAACATACCCTTCTTCATCTCACCGCCATACCAAGTGTTGATGATCACCTGCTCTTTGTCTGTGATGTTGAAAGCAACGCAAGTCTCAGAGTTGATGCCGAGTTCCTTGTAGTTTTCAACTTTAGCCTTAGAAGCATTGTAGACAACGAAGTCAGGTTCGAAGTCCTTGAGTTCTTCTTCAGTAGGACGGATAAACATGTTGGTCACGAAGTGAGCCTGCCATGCAACCTCTACAATGAAACGAACTTTCAGACGAGTTGCTGCGTTTGCACCGCAGAAAAGGTCTACTACAAAAAGTTCTTTGTCGCTGAGCTCATCGATAGCGATTTTCTTGAGCTGGTCCCACACTTCTGTTGTGATAGGCTTGTTGTCGTTGGGATATTCCGGAGAGTTCCACCATACAGTGTTTTCTGTAGTGGCATCCTTCACGAGATATTTGTCTTTAGGACTGCGGCCGGTGTAGACGCCTGTCATAACGTCGATTGCGCCAAGGCTGGTAGGGATACCCTTTTCATAGCCTTCAAGACCCGGTTTTGTTTCTTCAATGAAAAGCTGATCGTAGCTGGGGTTGTGGATAATTTTCTTAACCCCCTTGATCCCATAACGGGACAAATCTAACTCTGCCATATTGTCAAGTTAATGTTATTGGGTTGTACTTACTTAATTATTACCGATTTTTTACCTTGCGGCATCAGTATAACAACCAATCGCCGCAATTTTGCGGCAAAGTTAAACAAAATTTTGCATTTCGGCAAGAGAGGAAGCCCAAAAAGGACTAAAAAAAGGCATTCTTAATGATTTTTAACTCACTATTGCCTATCTCATGCGTGATTTTGCAAAAGTCCCCGCCACCACTGCGCAGATGATTGTGATAAATGCTATGGGTATGCATGAAATTACAAGATCGAGCCACTGAAGTTGCACCGGATATGCCATTGGAATTGCATCTACCGCATTGGTAGCTATCTTGATAAATCCATATTTCTCTTGCAAAAGGCTCAGCACAGATCCAAGCACAATCCCTGCTATCGCACCTATCAAAGACACAAGCACACTTTCCCATCTGAAAACGCTTGCTATCGACTTTCGGCTCATTCCTATTGCCGACATGGTTCGCATAGAATCCTCCTTCTCAAGCACCAACATCGAAAGAGTCGACACGATATTGAAAGAGGCAATCACCAAGATGAAAAAAAGCAGCAAGAAAGTCATCCATTTCTCTATCTGGACCATCCGGAAATTTACCTCTTGCAGCATCAACCGATTTTTCACTTGATAATTATTCCCTACAGCAACCGATACTGCATCCATCAACTTATCAATGTCTACATTACCCGCGGCTTTGATTTCTATTGCCGTTGCCTCTTGGTCGTAAAGAAGAAGATCTCTGACAAGTGAGATATCTGTGAATATGGCATTCTCGTCATATTCATCCTGTAAGGTTTGGAATACATCTGCCACATTGAGGGAATCCATCACAAAAGCTGCAGCAGGATTTGCAGGATTGAATCGTCCTAACCTTTTTGGGGCAAATACTGTAAGGGGTTGAGAAAAGTCGTACATTCCCAATTTATACGCCAAGCCGACAGAAATTAAGGCAGGATTAGAGTATTCTGACTCATCCAATGAATTTCCCCCGGCTATCCTCAGGGAATCGAGTGAAGTGACTTTGGCATAATCCACCGGAACCACACCTTTCAATTTAACGGGTGTCTCATGTCCGTTATAAAACGCCAGTGCATTGTCAGAAAGTGTTGGGGTTGCCACAGACACTCCTTCGATTTTTGCTATTTCTATGGCAAGGGAATCTCCGTTTTCTATGGTTTTTCCTTCTACAGGCAACACCATCAAATCAGGCGACATAGTGTCCATCCTACCTGTGAGAACAGATTGAAAACCATTGAAAACCGACAGCACACAGACAACAGCAGCAGTCGCCACTGCGACCCCTACCACTGAGACGATCGCGATGGCGTTGACTGCACTATGCGATTTCTTACCAAAAAGATACCGCAACGCAACTATAAATGGAATTGACTTCAACGATTAACGATCAACGATTAACGATTAAAACCAACCTCTGACATCTGCCCTCTGGCCCAATATTCCCCCTTTAGGGGGTTAGGGGGCTTGGGGGTATCACTTCACATCATCCGGGTCAACATAGTCGTCGGCTGTGCCTTTGATAGGGTCGGAGGCAAGCAGACGGTCGATGTTTTCAGCATAGTCAAGAGAGTCATCCAAATAGAATGCAAGATCGGGGCATTTGCGAAGCACCTGTTTAACGGCCTGCGCAAGTTCATATCTTACTGTCTTACTCTGCTTCTTTATATTATCGAGTATCTCATTCGACTTTTCAGGTGGGAAAATGCTTAAATATGCTTTTGCCACAGAAAGGTCGGGCGATACACGCACTGCACTGACCGACACCAGGACATTGCCCATAGCCGCTGTCTGACGACGGAATATTTCACTTAATTCCTTTTGAATAAGTCTTGATATCTTTGCTTGTCTTTTTGATTCCATAGTTATTTCCAATTTTCTTTATCTACATAACGCATTATCCCCCTTATTAGTTTTAAATTAGTTTTAACTCTAATTTCAAAATGAAAGTTAAGTATTTTATTAGCAAGTTTACACAAAAATGATTAACTTTGCACTATGAAGCAAGAAAAGTTCTCACTCAAGAAACGCCTGAAGTCGTTTGGCTACGCCTTCAATGGAATCGCTACTCTTCTGCACGACGAGCATAACTCAAGGATTCACGTGGCGATAA
This sequence comes from uncultured Sangeribacter sp., assembly GCA_964503095.1. Classification (GTDB taxonomy): domain Bacteria; phylum Bacteroidota; class Bacteroidia; order Bacteroidales; family Muribaculaceae; genus Lepagella. The sequence goes on along the minus strand of CAZCZX010000063.1, from coordinate 10,780 downwards.
TGACTGCGGTAATTATCTTTGGCTTTGCATTAGGCCTATCATCTACAGAATGGTGCATAGTCGCACTATGCTGCGGTGCAGTCCTTATGGCTGAAGCCATGAACTCCGCTATAGAAGCAATAGCTGATCTGGTAAGCCCAGAATACCACCCATTGATAAAGAAAGCAAAAGACGTGGCAGCCGCCGGAGTCCTGATGATGGCGATAGCCGCCGCCACGGTGGGAATCATAATATTCCTCCCTAAATTAATTGAGAATTTTGAATTTTGAATTATCAGACCTATTAGACCTATTAGACTAATTACCCCTATTAGTTATTAGACTAATTACCCCCATTAGACCAATTAGACCCCCAAAAAGATATGATAGCAATAATCAACGGACCAAATTTAAACATGCTCGGCAAGCGAGATCCGAAAGTATACGGAAGCACTACTTTCGAAGACTTCCTGCCGGAAGCTGAATACCTCGTCTCCGACCTCTCCGATGGCATGGAGACACTTGAATACTACCAATCCAATTCAGAAGGTGAGATCGTAAGCCGCATACAAGCATTGGCTTTCGACCCTCTATGCCGTGGCATCGTCATCAACCCAGGTGCATATGCTCACTACTCTTATGCTATTCACGACGCTGTGGAGATGTCGCCTGTGCCAGTGATTGTGGTTCACATTTCAAACATTCACGCCCGAGAGGAATTCCGACATAATGATGTGGTAGTCTCTGCAGCAAAAGGCACCATCTGCGGTCTTGGACTCGAAGGTTATCTATTGGCTATCAGATCATTGTTGTCACGCCCATGAACTACGAAATTGAATCTCTACTTGACTCCTATGTAGATAGCCACTCCTCTCCGGAACCGGACTATCTAAAACGATTGACAAGAGAGTCTAATATAAAGCTTATCAACGGCCGTATGTGCTCAGGTCATCTTCAAGGCAGACTGCTAAAGATGATCACGCTGCTGTGTGCTCCCAAAATGGCTGTCGAACTCGGAACATTCACCGGATATTCCGCCCTCTGCATAGCAGAAGGGATGCCGGAAGACTCTACTCTTGTCACCATTGAGGCTGACGATGAACTTGAAGACTTCATTCGCCGCCAATTAGATGGCTCCGAGCATGGCAAGAAAGTGGAGTTGCGCATCGGCAAGGCCTTGGAGATTTGCAAGGAATTTCCCGACGCAAGCGTCGATATGATGTTTATCGATGCCGACAAACGTGAATACCCGGCATATTTAGATGAAGCACTCCGCATGCTACGCCCCGGAGGATTGATAATCGCAGACAACACTCTGTGGGCAGGACACGTCTGCGACCCTGCCTACGAAAATGATCCACAGACAAAAGGCGTGAGAGCCTTCAACGACAAAGCCGTCTCACTCCCGGGATTCGAAACTCTGATTCTCCCCTTCCGCGACGGCATTACCTTGCTTCGCAAAAAAGATTAGAAGCCTAAAAAATTTGACTTTTTGCTACATTTTTTTATCGGCTCTATTGTTTATATGCTTTTTTTGTTTTAACTTTGCACAGAAAAGTCGCAAACTTTATCTGAATTGCATTTGCATGGCCCCTTTGGATTGAAGATTGCGAGACTCTCCTTACCTTGAAAGAACCTTTAAATACAGACAACTAAATCATGGAAAAAGTCGACAATCTTGACAGAAAGATCCTCAACATCATCATGAACAATGCGCGCACGCCATCTAAAGACGTAGCCATTGTCTGCGGAGTGTCACGCGCCGCTATTCATCAGAGAATACAACGACTAATCGAAATGGGAGTTATCGTGGGCTCCGGATATGACGTTGACCCTAAAAAACTTGGTTACAACACTTGCACTTATGTGGGTGTAAAACTTGAAAAGGGTTCTATGTACCGCGGTGTAGTAGCCGACCTCGAGAATATTCCCGAAGTTGTAGAATGCCACTTCACTACCGGTCCATACTCAATGCTGATGAAGGTTTTCGCTCGCGACAACCAGCACCTAATGGAGCTCCTCAACGACCGTATCCAGCATATCAAGGGTGTGACTGAAACTGAGACTCTCATATCCCTCGAACAGTCAATGAACCGTCAGATAAAACTTGACACTGATTCAGATGCAAAATAAAAGAAATCTAATATACACCATATCGGCGGCTCTGCTTTTGGCAGTGGTCGCCTTTATGTTTTTCTTCCCGGATGCTATGGAGGGAAGAGTGCTGCAACAGCACGACATTCAGCAGGGTATTGCCAACGGACATGAAGGCATCGTCTATAAGGAAGCCACCGGAGAATCCACACGCTGGACCGACTCCCTTTTCGGAGGGATGCCCAACTTCCAGATTTCCCCATCATATCCTGCCAACGACCTTCTGAAATGGATACAAAGCGTCATGATGCTTGGGTTGCCAGCCCCTGCCAATCTGCTATTCCTCATGATGATAGGATTCTTCATCATGTGTCTTTGCATGAAGATGCGATGGAGCGTCGCACTCTTTGCCTCGCTGGCCTGGGGGTTCTCATCCTACTTCATTATTATTATAGGAGCAGGGCACATTTGGAAATTCCTTGCACTCAGCTATGTTCCGCCAACAATCGGAGGTCTTATCCTTATATATAGAGGGAAATGGCTGGCTGGAGGAGCCTTGACTTCACTTTTCGCTGCGCTTCAGCTTATGAGCAACCATCCACAGATGTCTTACTACTTCATGCTCGTGATGGCTTGCATGGCTCTCGCCTATCTATGGATTGCAATTAAAGAAAAGACAGTAGGCAAATGGTGCATATCCACTTGTGTTCTTATCGGATGCGGAATAATCGGAGCCGCCGCCAACTCTCCAAGCCTTTACAACTCACTCGAATATAGCAAGGAGACAGTGCGCGGACGCGCAACTGACATTACCGATCCAAACGCTCCCGCTGCTGTCGGAATGGATAAGGCTGCCATCACTGCTTGGAGTTATGGCATTGATGAGACCTGGAGTTTGCTTATCCCCAATGTGAAGGGTGGAGCGACTCTCAAGCCTACTGCCGGACAAAACCGAATGCTGACCGTGGCTGAGACCAACATGGGTTCTGACCGCTATCTTTCTCCGGAAGAGATGCAGTTTGCAAGCCAATTCTCACAATACTTTGGCGACCAACCTATGACCAATGGGCCGGTATATGTAGGGGCATTCGTGCTTTTGCTCGCCATCCTCGCTATGTTTGTAGTGGAAGGGAAATGGGAGACGCCGATGAAGTGGGCGCTTTTTGCTTCCGCTCTCATAACAGTCATGCTAAGTTGGGGTCACAATTTCAATGGATTGACCAACTTTATGATCGACCATTTCCCAGGCTATAATAAATTCCGCACCGTAAGTTCAATATTAGTGGTGGTAGAATTCTGTATTCCCCTGCTTGCTGCCCTTTGCGTGCGCCAGATTCTCAACACTGAGAATTTCTTCAAAAATAATAAATGGACTGTCATATGCGTGATGGGCGGTGGCGCGGCTGTCTGCCTTTTAGGTTGGATCTCCCCGTCAATATTCGGACAACCATATTCAGCCTCTGAATTCAACTATCTGAAAGATGCAGGGGCTTTCTCCAATCCTGCTTATGCCAATGTGATGAAAGGTATCGAGGCAGGAAGATTAGGACTTGTCTCTACCGACTGCCTACGCTCCCTTATCTTCATAGTCCTTGGATGCGCATTGCTTTTCATGTGGGAAAAGAAAATCATCAAGAATGCTTCTGTATGGGCTTGCTGCTTGGCAGCTTTGGTGCTTGCAGACCTTTATACAGTAGACAAGCGATACGTTGACTCCGACAACTTCCTGACTGCAGATAGCGACGAGGCTGTTTTCGTTCCAACAGAGGCCGACCTTGCAATTCTGCAAGACAAGAGCAACTACCGCGTGATGGACATCCCCGGATTCTCCTCTGCCCGCAGCAGCTATTTCCACAAAACCATCGGCGGCTACCACGCAGCAAAACTTACCCGCTACAACGACCTGATAGAGCATCAAATCTCAAAGGGAAATCCATTTGTGCTCAACATGCTAAATGCCAAGTATTTCTTGACCAATGACGGTTATTCTCAGAATCCGGATGCTTTTGGCAACGCATGGTTTGTAGACACTTTGACCTATGTGGGCTCTTCTCGCGAGGAGATGGATGCTCTTTCCTACTTGATTCACCGCAATACAGCAGTGGCTGACAAGAAGTTTGCCGAGATAATCGGCACTCCCCTGCCAATTGCCGCTGGCGACACCATCTACGAGACTTCTTATGCTCCAAATAAGTTGACATATAAAGCCCATTCCGCAAAGGGTGGCGTGGCTCTCTTCTCCGAGGTATATTTCCCATGGGGATGGAAAGCCACTGTCAATGGCAAGGAAGTGCCTATCGGTCAGGCTGACTATGTGCTCCGCGCACTCCGCCTGCCGGCTGGAGACTCGGAGATTGTGATGACATTCGATCCTCAATCAGTGAAGAATACTAACTCCATCGCCATGGCCTCCGTAATCCTTATCTACCTCCTCGCACTCGGAGCCATCGCCAAATGGATTCTGTCAATAGTCAGGAAGAAATAAGCCCCCTATCCCCCTAAAGGGGGAACTTAGAGCCCCCAAAGGCCAAACAATTATGCATTATGAATTATGAATTATGCATTAATAAAAGATTACTTTGAGCGTTGGCGCCATACCCGTGGGTATGGCGTCCACTCTCCTTTGGCATATCGCATTGTGAAGGATTGCATTCATCCCGACCGCAAATATGCGTTCTATTCCGACGCATATCTCGATTTTGAATACCATGAGGAAAGGAAGGCTTTGAGGCATGCACGTATGGCTATCAGACTCATCAATCTCCTCCGACCCCACAGCATCTGGTATCCTAACGGCGACAAGCGACTTTGCACTGCCCTGAAGATGTCATTCCCTTCTATACCACTCGCCACCCATAAGGAATGCCCAAAGAATGTAGATTTCATTATCAACTATGGCAGCGGGGAATTGAAGAGTCTATGGGAGAAGATGGAAAGGGCAGAGGAATGCGGTATGTTGGTGTTCAGGCGGATCGAGGAAGGAGAACTTTCAGAAATTGCGAAAGCACCAACAATGATTCTTTATGGCAAGAATTTTACTTTCATGCTCCGAAGGATCGGAATGGATATTATCAGCTACAATATATAGTAACAAAATATGCCAACTCCAACAGCACTACAAGACTTCGAATCATATCTGTCGCTCGAGCGAGGAATGTCTGAAAATACGTGCGAGGCATACGTCTCTGACGTATGTCATCTTTTGGAGCATTTGGAAGAAGAGGGTCTAAACCCGACGGAAGCCACAGAAAAGGACCTGCACGGCTTTCTTTCCACTCTTCGCGACATGGGGATAGGCCCTCGAAGCCAAGCCCGAATCCTATCGGGAATAAAAAGCTATTACAAATTCCTAAAACTGAGCGAGCTGATAGAAAACAATCCTACTGATCTTCTTGAATCTCCCAGACTTGGAAGGCATCTGCCTGAAGTGTTGAGCACTGAGGAAATCGACATGATGATAGAGCAGATTCCGGACGATAAAGAGGAATCGCTACGAAATCATGCTATTATCGAGACTCTTTATGGAAGTGGACTCCGCGTGTCGGAACTGACCGATGCCCGACTTTCCAGACTTAATTTTGAAGATGGATTCCTGATTGTGGAAGGCAAGGGGAGCAAGCAACGAATCGTGCCAGTATCCCCAGTTGCAATAGACCTAATAAAGGAATATTTACCCCAGCGTGCCAGACTAAATATAAAATCTGATGCCCAAGACATCATTTTCCTCAACCGACGTGGCGGAAGAATGTCAAGGGTGATGGTATTCTACATAATTCGCGACTTGGCGGCTGCCGCCGGAATACTGAAGACTGTCTCACCCCATACCCTACGACACAGTTTCGCCACTCACCTCCTCGAAGGAGGCGCATCCCTACGAGTAATCCAAGAACTATTAGGCCATGAGTCGCTTGAGACAACCGAAATCTACGTCCACCTCGACCGTTCCCGCCTCCGCACCGAACTCCTCACACACCACCCCCACTATCGCTCTAAAAATTCATAATTCATAATGCTTAATTCATAATGTAATGGCTGATAATTATCTTGAGAAACGAATGGAGGAACTCCGAAGCGGACGGCTGGGCGTAAAAGGTGGTATCCCGGGAATCCGTCCTGGCGCATTGCGTGTGGTAGTGGCTGGTGGAAGTCATGGAGCCGCCAAGGAAAAGGTATTAGATCTGCGAAAAAAGGGCTATCGCGTAGCCGTCTTCGACAATGATGAGAAAGAAGGTAAAAGGATGGCATACGAAAATGGCATACGTTTCCACCACATCGATTTAACCGATGACAAAGCCATTCAAAATGAGACTGCATCTCTGCTCAAAGCATGGAGAGGGGTAGACATCATCATTGGAGATAAAGAGCAATGCCAATCGCTGAGCATCGCCGTGAAAAATTGGAAAGATTCTCTCCCAATCCCCGACAATTCAGAAACCAAGATTGTTATAATATAAACATCAACAAGATTCATCATGATTCATCATGATGAATCCTGATAAATCAATATTCAACCAGTAAAAAATAATAAGTTATGGAAATAGGAGATAAATTCCCCGACGTATTGGGAGTAGATGCTCAGGGAAAGGAAGTAAAACTCAGTGACTATCCCGGTAAGAAATTCGTATTGTATTTCTATCCTAAAGACAACACTCCGGGCTGCTCAGCCGAAGCCTGCAGCCTTAACGACGGCCTTGATGAATTGGCAGCAAAGGGCTACCAAGTGATAGGAGTCAGCAAAGACTCAGCAGCAAGCCATGTGAAATTTACCGACAAATTCGGTCTGAAATTTCCGCTGGTCGCAGACACCGACACCACCCTCTGCCAACTTGCTGGCGTATGGCAAAAGAAGAAAATGGCAGGACGCGAATACATGGGCATCGTCCGCACCACCTTCCTCCTCTCCCCCGATGGCACTGTAGAGCAGATAATCTCAAAAGTCAACACCAAAGACGCCGCCAACCAAATCCTCGGCTTAATTTAGATTCCATCTTATAATTTGAGATGGGATCTTAACCCGACCATAGGTCAGGCCACCAAAACAAACAGGCTCCCTGTAGTTTATCCGGGAGCCTGTTAATTTTATTGGATTCTGTTTGCTTGATTAGAATCTGTTTGTTTTGG
>CAZCZX010000063.1:0-3487 GCA_964503095.1 uncultured Sangeribacter sp. | reverse complement strand
TAGAATCTGTTTGTTTTGGTGGAAGAAGCTTTGCTTCTGTTTCAGTCAATCTTTACATTCTTCACGCCGTCGCCGTAGGTGATCTTCTCGCCAGGCACATCAACTGTGACATTCTTCATAGTAAGCCCATCCACATGATTGAGAGCGAACCCTTTATCAGCACGGAAGCGGCAATCTTCAAGCACTACATTCTTCATTGGCATCTCCGGCAGGCCGTTGAAGAGAGCGGCGCGTCCGGCTGAGCGACATGTCACATCCTTGATGAAAATATTCTTGAATGAAGGGGTTTCCTCTGTGACTGGGGGCACTGGAGCCCCGGGCTTGATACCATAATACATATCGAAGATCAGAGCCTCTCCCGGTATGTCAGTCATCTTGATATTATCAACATAGATGTTCTCGACAACGCCGCCACGTCCACGTGTAGACTTGAAGCGAAGACCTACGTCTGTGCCGATAAACACGCAATTGCGCGCAACGATGTCTTTGCAACCTCCCGACATTTCGCTGCCGATCACAAATCCACCATGTCCGTGATAGACAGTGCATCCCTCAATCAGCACATTGGAAGATGGCACTCCGCGATCACGACCATCCTTATCCTTACCGCTCTTGAGGCAAATAGCGTCATCGCCTACATCGAAACTGCTGTTGACAAGAAGCACATTTGTGCATGACTCTATATCGATGCCATCACCGTTCTGCGCATACCAAGGATTGCGGATATTCACATTGTCTACAATCAGGTTTTCGCACATCAACGGATGCACATTCCAAGCCGGCGAGTTCTCGAATGTCACACCCTGAAGCAATACATTGGTGCAACCAATAAAAGAGACAAGTACCGGACGCAGGAAATCGTGAGCAGCCTCCAATGCCTGGGGATCACCGGTATGCACCTTTTCCTGAAGTTCTTTACTGCCATATGCTTTGAGTATATTCTCATTGGCAAACCAGATGTCGCCCTTTTCACTGGTCACACCAGTCTGAGTAAGTTTCTTCCACTGCGCCTCGGTCAACTTAGCCTTCTTCACAGGACGCCAGCACTGTCCGTTGCCATTGATAGTGCCTTCGCCGGTGATTGAAATATTTTTCTTGCCTCGCGCTGTGAGCGGGGAAACTGCACGATAAGTGTTAAGGCCTTCCCAGTCAGACTTAACAACGGGGTAGTCAGCAAGATTCTCGCTAAAGAGAAGCAACGCACCTCGATCCAGATGCAAGTCAATGTTGTGGTCAAACACTATCGGACCGGTATACCAGATTCCTTCCGGCACAATCAGATGGCCACCACCCTTCTGAGAAAGGTGAGCGATAGCATCCTCAAAAGCCTTAGTGTTGAGGGTCACGCCATCGTTGACTCCACCGAAATCAGAGATTTTCACACTGTAGTCAGGAATAGAGAAGTCTCTCACCTGATTGATCTTCACCGGCATATCGGTGTAATACTTAGCATAGTCAGCAGCCGAAGCCGACACCGCAGCGAGGCCCAAAGCCAACGCCAAAACCATAGATTTTCTAAATTTCATTATCATGATGTTTAGTTAAATAATCACACAGATGGCACACAGAGAATAAATAAGGGAATACCATGGAATACTTCGACTGAATCAATATCCATTGATTTTATGTCTTATCACATTTACATTACAAAATTACTTTATTTTTATTTGAAATCCAAATTACGATGAAAAAAATATATAAATAAAAATAACCCTCTATGTGCCCTCTGTGTGATATATCATACAAAAGCGGACAAAAGTGTACGAAATCGGACACCCATCTAAATCCTCACACATTAAATATCAATCATTTACATTTTTGGCACGCATATTGCATCTCAATAGGCAAAAGTCATTAATGCCCTTAATGCCCCTAAAGGCCTTAATGCCCTTAATGACTGTCAAAGACAAAAAAACTGACAACTAAAAATACAATGGATAGACAAATCCCCAACTCAGAGCGCCAAAAGGCAAAACGCAAGAGAATCATCAAAATCGGAGCCATCTCTTTAGCAGTGATAGCCGGTGCCATCGGGCTCGGAAGCCTGATGAGGGCATCCGTGGCTGTCTCCGACCTTACAGTAGGCACAGCCGACACCGGCACAATTGAAGTGACTGTCTCCGGCACCGGCACCGTTGCAGCCGCATTCGAGGAGATCATCACTTCCCCTATCAACAGTCGCATAGTAGAAGTCTACTGCCGCGCCGGAGACTCCGTAAAAGCCGGCACTCCTCTTCTACGCCTCGACCTCCAGAGCACTGAAAACGAAGTGAACCAACTCAGCGATCAAATCGCAATGAAAAATCATGAGCTCGACCAGCAGCGCGTAAACTCCGACACTCGACTCACCGACCTCGCAATGCAAGTGAAGGTAAAGGAAATGACTTTAAGTCGTCTTGAGGCTGAGCTCCGCAATGAGAAATATCTCGACAGCATCGGCTCCGGCACCGGCGACCGAGTTCGCCAAGCAGAACTCGCAGTAAAGACCGGACGCCTCGAATTGGAACAGATGAAGCAGCAACTCGCAAATGAAAAACGTGTAGCACAGGCATCAGAAAATGTAAAGCACCTCGACATCGACATAGCACGCCGAAACCTCGACGAGAAAAGCCGAACTCTCAGCGATGCCCGCGTATCCTCACCCCGCGATGCAACCCTGACCTTCATCCAAGACCAAATAGGCGAAAAAGTGAGCGAAGGACAGAAGATTGCCGTAATTGCCGACCTCGGACATTTCCGAGTAGATGGTGAAATCTCCGACAGTTATGCCAATAAAATCGGAGTCGGCAGCCAAGCCATCGTAAGAATCGGCAAAGAGCGGCTGAAAGGAGTCGTCTCCAATCTGACACCTCAATCCCAAAATGGGGTCATCAAATTCACCGTCCGCCTTGAAGATGACGCCCACCCCCGTCTCCGCTCCGGCTTAAAAACCGACATCTACGTTGCCTGCGACGTAGTAGACGATGCCATCCGCATTCCTAACGGCTCCTACTACACCGGACCCGGCTCCTACAGCCTATTCTTCATGAGCGAAGACGGAAAAAAACTCGAGAAGCACGAAGTGAAACTCGGCAACTCCAACTATGAGTTCGTAGAAGTCCAAAGCGGCATAAAGCCCGGCCAACGGGTAGTCCTCTCCGACATGTCTCGCTTCAAAGACTCCTCCTCCCTCCGAGTGCGATAATTCCTTAAAGCCCTTAAAGCCCCTAAAGCCCCAAGCGCAGCCCATGGAAAGCAGGCATTCCTGCCTGCGTCCAAGCTAAAGCAAGTCCTGCCTGCGCCCCTAAAGCCCCTAAAGCCCTTAAAGCCCCTAAAGCCCCAAAACTATGAAATTAATAAAAAAGACCCTACAAGAGGCGATGAAGACCCCCGGCTTCTCGCTCCTCTACATGGCAGGCGTAGCCTTCACAGTCGCCTTCACCATCATCTACGGGATGCTCTTATATAGCCAGCTCGGGCCAGTCTATCCCGAATACAACCGCAACTC
>CAZCZX010000062.1:2523-14225 GCA_964503095.1 uncultured Sangeribacter sp. | reverse complement strand
CATAATTCATAATGCATAATTCATAATGCAAAATCAATTATTATATTAAGTATTAAGTATTAAGTATTACTTTTAATAGATGAGCTTTTATTTTGAGGCGGATTTAGTGCGATAGTCGCAGCGCACTTTTCCCTTAACTATATTGTTGAGTTTAGATTTTATGAGCTGCTTACGTATAGGAGCAATATGGTCGGTATATACTTCTCCTTCAAGGTGGTCGCATTCATGCTGAATGATTCTGCTCAGGAATCCGGTGAATTCTTTTTCATGCTCCACAAAATTCTCATCAAGCCAGTTGAGGCGCACATGCTCCACCCTCTTCACATTTTCAGAAAGTCCGGGTATAGAAAGACATCCTTCAGAACGGCTCATTGGCTCCATATCTTCAATCACATCGAGTTCAGGATTAATCAGCACCATTTTAGAGTCTTTACATTCAGGAAAATCTTCAGCCAGGACACTTCCATCAAGAACTATCAAGCGTATTGATCGACCGATTTGTGGAGCAGCAAGCCCAACTCCTTCAGAATTATACATAGTCTCCCACATGTCTGCAATTAGTTTTTGCAGATCAGGATAATCGGGAGTAATTTCTTCGGTCTCCGCCCTAAGAACCGGATGACCATATAAATAAATTGGTAGTAACATATTTTATTTGTATTTCAGTTTTCAGTTGTATGAGAGTTTAGGAATTCCGATACATTTTTGGTGAGAGTCCAACATTCTTCTTGAAATATTTACCAAAGAATGATTGAGTAGGGAAGTTAAGTGTGTCGCTGATCTGCTGAATTGTAAGGTTGGTAGATTTCAAAAGGATCTTAGATTCAAGAATCAGAAATCTTTCAATCCAAGAAGCGGCAGAATAACCAGTCTGCGCCTTTACAGTGCGAGACAGGTGTTTGGGTGTCACCCCAAGTTCTATTGCATAATAATCGAGGAAACGCTCAGTACGGAACTTGTCTTTTACAAGTTTAATGAAACGGTCGCTCAATCTGGCAGCGCTATCTTGAGAAGCATTTAGAAGATCATAGCAACGATAGGCATACCTATAATAGAATGCAATGATAGAGTGCTGAAGAGCCTTAAGAAGCTGGGGATTGCCAGTATCTGATGAGACAAAACGAAGAGAATCGTAGAGGCTCTCGAATTTGGGGAGAATATCTTGGGGAATTTGGGTGACAGGATGCCGCGACATAGCCGCGAGATTCTGCATATCATTAATATGAAGAAAAATATCTTCCACAAAGAATTTCGACATCACAATGAAAGAAGCAGAAAAATCAGATGATCTTTCAAGAAGCTGGAGTGTCTCTCCATTGCGGATATTGACGATGGCCGGAGCATCAAAATCATAGACAATAAGATTATTACTAAACTTAAAATGTCCAGTTCTTACGAAAATAGAAATGCTTGCTGTGAGTTTTACAGGCTCTGTAAATGGAGGAAGCATAGCCGCCGTGATATTATCGAAAATCCAAAAATCCTTACCCAGGATTTCATCGACATTCATGGGAAGGTTGACATAACCATAGTCAAGTTTGCTGCTTTCGTCGCTCATAACTTCATTATTTTTTTACTTTATCTGCAATCACCAATCCAAGGAGAACGAGTACGCACCCCACATAACCGAAGGGATATATTGTCTCTCCAAGAAGCAGACAACCTACTATCATTGTGACGGGTGGCTGGAAATATAAGTAGTTGTTAGTAGCAAGCGGTCCGATAATCTTTATAGATTCATTCCACAGAAGATATGCCATAGTCGAGCACATCACTGCAAGAAACAGCATATTGAGCAAATATACCGGTTGAGAGAAATCAAATAAGACATGGAGATGAAGAGGTTCTTTTTGAATCATAAGAAGCGGCAGAGATGTAACAAGGCCATAGAAAAAGAGTTTTCTTGTGATGAAGAGAGTGCTATAAATAGGAATCAATCTTTTGATAGCAATTGAGTATACAGCCCATGATAAAGCACAAGATAAGGAAAGAATATCACCAATAGGATGAAATTCCATACCCAATCCCATAGCAATTGGCTCGCTCATAATAACAAGGGCTACTCCGATGAAAGCCACTATTGAGCCAATTATTTCCCCTCGTCGCATCTTCGTCTTATAAATGACAGCAAGAAGAATTGCCGTGAAAATAGGCGATATGGAAGAAAGGAGTGAGACATTCCCGGTAGTGGTATATATGAGTGCATAGTTTTCCATAAGGAAATAAAGGGTACCGGAACAAATACCACAAAGAGCAAGCTGGAGTTCATCAGCCCAAGACTTAGATTTTATTTCCTTAAAAGTGATGGAGAGCATAATAAGATAGGCCAGAGTAAAACGATAGACGTATACTTCGACAGGGGTCATTTTAGCTCCATCTATAAGAACTTTGGATGCAATTAAACTGCACCCCCAGCAGATGACTGTGATAAGTGCGCCAATATGTCCGGTTATCTTATTATTTTTCCAACTGTTTTTCTTCTCGCGAATCATATCAGATGTAGGGTTTGTGCCAGAATAAAACAAGGGCTGGCACTATTCAGGGTACAAATTTAATGAAAAAATGGCGATATTTAAAATAATTTTGAAATTTGAATGATGAATTTATTTATTATGATTAAATTTGCAATGGAATATCATAATTAAATAAGGTAAACATGGGATTTTATACGAGTGAGATAATGACAGGGGCTCCGCTTGAGTTTAAGACGGAAACCCAGAAGATGATATATGAAGCACTTGAAAAAGCGGGAATAAATTACACAAGGATAGAAAGTGACCCCGGGATTTCAATGGACGATTGCCTGAATATTGACAAGGCTTTCGGAATTGACACAGTCAAGACCATTCTACTCACCAACAGACAGAAAAACAAATTCTGGCTGTATGTGACACACGCCAGAAAACCTTTTATCACAAAGGAGTTCGGAGCATCACTTCAGATACCCCGCGTCTCTTTTGCCGACGAGGAGCTGATGATGCATATACTTGGCACTCCACATGGCGCCGCGACTCCTTTCGGACTGCTTAGAGACGAAGCGAAAGAAGTGACATTCGTAATGGACAGTGATGTTGCGGATCGCGAAAGCATTGTGATTACTGACGGCGATCCATGCGGATTCATTGCGATACGCAATGCGGATCTTTTCCGAGTGCTCGGCAAGGACCCAGTGCTGATTGATAATCCGGCGGAATTAGGTTAAGAGTCAAGAGTTAAGAGTTAAGAGTAAAGAGTCAAGAGTTGAGGGCTTAGGGTTAAGTGCCAAGAGGCAAGGACCAAGGAGCAAAAGATAGTAAAAATTTGAGAACAATGCTGATAAGTTTTGCAGAATGGAATATTTTTAGTAATTTTGCAAACTAAAAGCAAAACGCAGGTAAAATATTAATAAATGAAGGTAAAAAAATTTGGAGGGACTTCAGTAGGAAGTGCCGAGAGGATCAAAAATGTTGGGAAATTAATTTCCGGATGTAAAAAAGATATTGTAGTGCTTTCCGCTATGAGTGGCACTACCAACTCACTGCTTGAGATCTCATCAGCAATAAAAAAAGGTGATAAATCTGAAGCTAACGAATTAATCAGTTCACTCCGAAATAAGTATGCTCTGACCATCAATGAACTCTTTAAGACCAACCAGTATAAGGAAAAAGCCACTGAAACGATCGATGAAATATTCAACGATCTTAAATGCCTCTCTGAGCAGCCATTCAGCCTTCAACTTGAAAAAGAAATTGTAGCTAAAGGAGAGCTGATGTCAACTCGACTGATGGACCTTCACATGCATGAGGAAGGAGTAAACTCCATTCTTCTGCCGGCTCTTGACTTCATGAAAATAGATAAGCACGGAGAGCCAATTGAAAACTTCATTAAGGAAGAAGCCAGCAAAGCAATAGCGCAGCATCCCGATGCAGATCTTTTCATCACCCAGGGATTCATATGCCGCAATGAAAACGGAGACATTGACAATCTACAGCGTGGAGGCAGCGACTACACCGCTTCAATATTAGGAGCACTCTTAGGAGCTGAAGAAATAGAAATCTGGACCGATATCGACGGAATGCACAACAATGACCCCCGATTTGTAGAAGACACCCGTCCTGTCCACAATCTGCATTTTGAGGAAGCCGCTGAACTTGCATATTTTGGAGCAAAGATCCTGCATCCGACATGCATACTGCCGGCTCGGGAGCATAATGTGCCTGTACGCCTTCTTAACACCATGGACCCTTCCGCTGAAGGAACATTGATTGAAAACAATCTGGAACACAATTCAATCAAAGCCGTTGCAGCCAAAGACAATATCACCGCCATAAAGATAAAGTCGGGAAGAATGCTATTGGCCTATGGATTCTTGAAAAAAGTGTTTGAAATATTCGAGAAGTATGAGACTTCTATCGACATGATCACCACATCAGAAGTAGGAGTATCACTTACAATCGACAATGAGAAGAACCTCACACAGATTGAAGAGGAATTGAGCAAACTTGGGTCTGTGACTATAGACCGCGACATGGTCATCATCTGCGTGGTAGGAGATCTGGAATGGACCAATAAGGGATTTGAGGCAGCTGCTCTGGAGGCACTACGCAATGTGCCTGTGCGCATGATTTCTTATGGAGGAAGCAACTATAATATTTCTTTCCTCATAAAGAAAGAAGACAAGACCAAAGCGTTGAGATTGCTTTCATATCATCTATTTTAATATTTGTAAGTATGGACATTAAGATATTTGAGGGAATTAAGACTCCTTTCTATTATTACGATAAAGCACTTCTTGAGCAGACGCTTGATGCCATAGAGGCATGCACTTCAGGCACCCCCATGAAAGTGCATTATGCCATAAAGGCAAATTCCGAACCCGGAATTCTTAGAATTATATCTGCACGAGGTTTTGGAGCTGACTGTGTTAGCGGCAATGAGATTACCACTGCAATAGAGTGTGGATTCAGACCGGAAAACATCTATTATGCAGGAGTTGGCAAGACAGATGAGGAAATCATCACTGGCATAGATGCTTGCATTGGATGCTTCAATATAGAGTCGCTTGAGGAAATAGATATCCTCTCAGATCTTGCTTCACAAAAAGGGAAACGAGTTACAGTAGCATTGCGCGTGAATCCAAATATCGATGCCCATACACATGAATATATCACCACAGGGTTGAAGGAAAATAAGTTTGGTATAGACCTGAGGATGCTTGATGAAGCCATCGCCAAGGTAAGAGCCTCCAAAAATCTTGATCTCGGTGGACTGCATTTCCACATCGGGTCGCAGATCACAATCAGCGAACCCTTCAAGATACTATGCGAACGCATCAACGACCTTCAGGCCAAATACAAGCTTGAGGGTATACATTTCCGATTCTTCAATGTCGGAGGTGGACTGGGCATAGACTACGAAAATCCGGATGAAAATCCCATACCTGACTTTGCGTCTTATTTCGACACCATTCTATCCAATCTCCATCTTTCGGAGCGACAGGAAGTGCATTGCGAACTTGGGCGAGCTATAGTGGCCCAATGCGGATCGCTCATTAGTAAAGTAGTATTAGTGAAGAAAGGGCTTGAGAAGAATTTTATCATCATCGATGCCGGAATGTCAGACCTAATTCGCCCAGCATTATATGGGGCTCATCATAAGATTGAGAATCTAAGCGCAAAAGGCAATTCAGCCGATAAGGTATATGATGTAGTGGGTCCGGTATGCGAATCGAGCGACGTATTTGGCAAAGACGAATTGCTTCCCGAGACTAAGCGAGGCGACCTCATTGCACTTCGCAGTGCCGGAGCCTATGGCTCTGCTATGGCCAGCCACTACAACATGCGTGACCTTCCCGGCTGCGTCATCAGATAAATCATCAATCCCGGCTCATTCAATTGAGATCGGGATTTTTTTTGCCATATGGGGTGATATATTTGGATATTTGGCAAAAAAGAATTAATTTTGAAAAAAATTTCATATTCCATCAACGAACGATGAAAAAAGTATTGCTACTCGGCTCGGGAGCCCTCAAGATAGGACAGGCGGGCGAATTTGACTATTCCGGATCGCAGGCTTTGAAAGCGCTGCGCGAGGAAGGAATTGAATCAGTGCTAATCAATCCAAACATCGCCACTATCCAAACTTCGGAAGGCGTTGCAGACAAGGTCTATTTCCTTCCCATTACTCCTCAATTCGTAGAAGAAGTAATCAAGAAAGAGCGTCCTGACGGAATCCTCCTTGCATTCGGAGGGCAGACAGCCCTGAACTGTGGAACACAGCTCTATCTTGACGGCACACTTGAGAAATACGGAGTAAAAGTGCTTGGCACCTCGGTAGAAGCAATCATGATCACCGAAGACCGAGACCTTTTCGTAAAGAAACTTGATGAGATCGACATCAAAACACCCGTATCGCAAGCAGTAGAAAGCCTTGAAGATGCAATAAAAGTAGCCCACAGAATTGGCTATCCTGTAATGGTGCGTTCAGGATACGCACTTGGAGGTCTCGGTTCAGGAATCTGCAACAATGATGAGGAATTTATCAAACATTGCGAAAGCGCACTTGCCTACTCTCGCCAGATTCTCGTAGAAGAATCCTTAAAAGGATGGAAAGAGATCGAGTTTGAGGTGATACGCGACAAAAACGACCTATGTTTCACAGTAGTGCCGATGGAAAATTTCGATCCACTTGGCATTCACACCGGCGAAAGTATCGTAGTGGCTCCAATCGTATCACTCAAGCCTGAGCAGATCAAGATGCTTGAGGAGATCGCCACAAAGGTGGTGCGCCACATAGGCATAGTTGGAGAATGCAACATCCAATATGCATTCAACGCAGAGACAAATGATTATCGTATCATTGAGATCAACGCCCGTTTGAGCCGTTCATCTGCTCTTGCTTCGAAAGCCTCAGGATATCCTCTTGCTTTTGTAGCAGCAAAACTTGCTCTTGGCTACACTCTTGATCAGATTGGCGAGCCGGGGACCCCAAATTCGGCAGCCAAAGCTCCCGAAGTGGACTACATGATTGTCAAGATTCCAAGATGGGACCTTTCAAAATTCGTTGGTGTCGACAGAGAGATCGGAAGTTCCATGAAGTCAGTAGGAGAAATCATGTCGATAGGCAAATCATTCGAAGAAATCATGCAGAAAGGATTGAGAATGATTGGCCAGGGAATGCATGGTTTCGTAGGCAACAACGACTTCCATGTGGATGATATTGAGCATGCACTCACCCACCCTACAGACTCACGAATATTTGCAATCGCGCAGGCACTTGAGGAAGGATACACACCTGAGAAGGTAGCAGATCTGACTAAGATCGACATTTGGTTTATAGAGCGTCTGAATAATATCGTTCTTTTCGCAAAGAAACTAAAAGAGAGGGGTGGAAGCATCTCCGACCTTGATCGCGAAACTCTTCTTGAGGCTAAGAAACTTGGCTTCTCTGACTTCCAGATAGCCCGACTGATAGAAAATCCATCGGGCAATATGGAGAATGAAATGCTAAAAGTAAGGAGCCGCAGAAAAGAACTGAATGTCACTCCATTCGTGCGCCGAATCAACACCGTGGCATCAGAATATCCTGAGTTGACCAACTATCTCTACGTCACATATGGAGCCACTGAGAACTCTATACCCTATGAACTAAATGCGCGCAACAACATCATAGTTTTGGGTTCGGGTGCCTACAGAATCGGAAGTTCTGTTGAGTTTGACTGGTGTAGTGTCAATGCTGCCACCACATGCCGCAAACTTGGATATAAGGCCGTAATGATCAACTACAATCCTGAGACAGTGTCAACAGACTATGACATGTGCGACCGACTCTACTTTGACGAGTTGAGTTTTGAGCGCGTCATGGACATCATCGACCTTGAGACTCCTTACGGTGTGATAGTGAGTGTAGGAGGTCAGATTCCAAATAATTTGGCAATGAAGCTTTACAGAAGCCATGTTCCAGTGCTTGGCACATCACCAATCTCAATTGACCGAGCAGAAAACCGTCACAAATTCTCAGCCATGCTCGACCAACTTGGTATCGACCAACCAAGATGGAAAGAATTGACAACGGAAGATGAAATCCATAAATTTGTAGAGGAAGTAGGTTTCCCTGTTCTAATTCGCCCAAGTTATGTGCTCTCCGGTGCCGCAATGAACGTATGCTATGACTATGAGCAGATGCATGAATTCCTAAATCAGGCAGCCAAAGTCTCGAAAGAATATCCAGTAGTGATTTCAGAATTCCTTGAGAACACAAAGGAGATAGAATTTGATGCAGTAGCAAGAAACGGTAAGATTGTAGAATATGCAATTTCAGAACATGTGGAATATGCAGGCGTTCACTCAGGCGATGCAACATTAGTATTCCCAGCACAGCGCATTTATATGGCAACCGCAAGACGCATAAAGCGGATAAGTGCGCGCATCGCTGAGGCTTTGAATATCTCAGGCCCATTCAACATTCAGTATCTTGCAAAAGACAACTATGTAAAAGTGATTGAATGCAACTTGCGAGCATCCCGATCATTCCCATTTGTCAGCAAAGTTCTCAAGAAGAACTTTATCGACACAGCGACTCGCATTATGCTTGGAGAAAAGCCGGCAGTAGTTGACACTTCAACATTCGATATCGACTATATCGGAGTAAAAGCATCCCAGTTCTCATTTGCGCGTCTTCACAAAGCCGACCCCGTGCTTGGAGTTGACATGTCGTCGACCGGAGAAGTAGGATGTCTTGGTAAAGACTTTGATGAGGCACTTCTCAACGCGCTTCTTTCCGTAGGACATCATGTGCCTGAAAAAGGTGTGTTGGTAAGTTCAGGCGATCCTCGTGCTAAAGTGAACATGCTTGAGGCCTGCCGTTTACTCCAAAGCATGAATATCCCAATGTATGCTACTTCAGGAACACATGCTTATCTGAAGTTTAACGGAGTAGAAACAACTGAAGTCTGCTGGCCTGACGAAGAAGGACTCTCCGTGCTTGACATCATAGCAGAGCATAAGGTGGATCTTGTGATCAACATACCGAAAAACCATACTAAACGAGAATTGACCAATGGCTACAAAATTCGTCGCGCAGCCATCGACCATAACATCCCACTTATGACAAATGCACGCTTGGCATTGGCATTCATAAAGGCCTTTGCAGCACGCCCTGTGGAAAGCATCGGCATCACTGCATGGCAAGAATATTGATTGCCTTATCATTAGCATAGATTATAAATTTAGGATCTCCAGAAATGGGGATCCTTTATTTTTTAATTGAAATTTAATATAATTTTTTTTTGTCAGAATAAAAAAAATTAGTAACTTTGTGGTGTTGAACAAAAAGAACAAATGTCTTAAAAACTCCTATAGAAATATAAAAGACTAATTGACAAAGTCTAAATACATATATTTCTAATCGATTCCTCAATAACAATCAAATTCTATTAGATCTAAAGTTTCCTAAATTAGGTCTATCCCAAAATAAAAAATATGCTAAACATAGAAGAACTGGAGACATGGGATGACGCACGTCTACAAAAGAAAGCAGAAGAATTCGGCATGACCAATGCAAGTTCCTCTGATAGGCAAAGCGTATTATTTCATATCCTCGATAATCAAGCCATCTACACAGCAAAAGAAGTTGTGGGAGCCTCTCGTAAGCGTAAAGGAAAACAAGCAGTTGCTGACGATGCCGCGCCCAAAGAGCCACAACAAACCAAACGCGGTAGGAAGCCAAAAACAAAACCTGCAGAAAACATCCAAGAGGAAAAAACAGAATCTCAGATAGAAAAAAAATCTGTAAAGCAGGAAAAGGAAGTGGCTGCAACTGAAGAAAAACCAGCACCAAAGAAAAGAGGAAGGAAATCAAAAGCAGAATTGGCTGCCATAGCCGCACAAAAAGAGGCCGAAGCAAAAGCCAATGAACTTTCTGATAAAAAAGAAACAGAAAAAGAGACCGTATCCACTGATACCACTTTAAACACTGATTCACCACAACCGAAGAAACGCGGAAGAAAACCGGGGGCAAAGAAAAACACAAAACAAACAAATCAATCTGAAACTCCAGAGCCACAGAAAAATCTTCCAGCAGAGATTATCAGTGTCGAGGCAGCAATTCCATCTTCCTCTACAGTAGAAAAACCTTCTGAAAAGAATGAAGCAGAAGTATCTGAGGAAAAAGTTGCCACACAGGATCTCCGTAAACAAAATAATCAACATAACAAGGGGAACTTCCAACCACACAAAAATGATGGTTTTGATTCATTTTTTGGCAAATCAAAAGGGAGGACATTCAAACCACGCAACAGCCAAGACCATCAAGAGCCCTCACTCTTTGAAGAGGCACCTGAGGAGATACAGGTAGAAAATCCACAGGAAGATATCGAACCGGTGCATAATAATGTTCCGGTTGAGCCGCAAGCTCCTATTATAATTGCCGAACCAGGCGCAAACTCCCAATTTACAAAAGCCAATCTGCTGCCCAATAACTTTAACCAGGGCAACAAGCATATGACTAAGCGCCAAAGGGCTATGGAGCGCCGGCAAATGCAACAACAGCGCAGGCAGATGATGCAGGCTGAGACAATGTTTGACTTTGATGGCATTTTGAATGCATATGGTGTGCTTGAGATAATGCCGGAAGGGTTTGGATTTCTACGCTCAAGCGATTATAATTATCTTGCATCTCCAGATGATGTCTACGTATCGCAAATTCAAATTAAAGAATATGGTCTCAAATCGGGAGATGTAGTAGAATGTGCCATAAGGCCTCCTCGTGAGGGAGAAAAATATTATCCTCTTTGTAAGATAATCAGTATCAATGGCCTTTCTCCGGAAGTGGTGCGCGATCGCATACCTTTCGAGCATCTTGTTCCTCTTTTCCCGGATGAGAAGTTTAATCTCACGGGAGGAAGAACCAGCAATATATCAACAAGAGTTGTTGATATGTTCGCACCAATTGGCAAAGGGCAACGCGCACTTATCGTGGCTCCACCTAAGACCGGTAAGACCATACTGCTCAAGGACATTGCAAATTCCATCGCAGAGAATCATCCTGAGACATATATCATAATGCTTCTGATCGATGAACGCCCTGAGGAAGTGACCGACATGGCACGCAGCGTAAATGCGGAGGTGATAGCCTCAACATTTGATGAGCCGGCAGAACGCCATGTGAAGATTGCAGGAATTGTACTTGAAAAAGCAAAACGTCTTGTAGAAAGTGGTCATGATGTAGTCATCATGCTTGATTCTATCACTCGCCTTGCAAGAGCATACAACACAGTAAGTCCGGCAAGTGGAAAGATCCTTTCGGGTGGTGTAGATGCCAATGCATTGCAAAAGCCAAAGCGTTTCTTCGGAGCTGCCCGTAACATTGAGCATGGAGGATCTCTGACAATCATCGCCACGGCGCTTACAGAGACTTCAAGCAAAATGGATGAGGTGATCTTTGAGGAATTCAAGGGAACCGGCAATATGGAGCTTCAACTCGACCGCAAGTTGAGCAACAAGCGTATCTTCCCGGCAGTAGATATCATTGCATCCTCTACTCGCCGCGACGACCTTCTGCTGAGTGATGAAGTTTTGAACCGCATGTGGGTGCTACGTAATTTCTTAAGCGATATGACATCTACAGAGGCGATGGAATTCATACGCAAGAGAATGGAATTGACTCGGACCAACGAAGAATTGCTTGTCACTATGGACAAGTGATCTAATTTTGAATTTTGAATT
>CAZCZX010000062.1:0-2423 GCA_964503095.1 uncultured Sangeribacter sp. | reverse complement strand
AATTTTGAATTTTGAATTATTCTAATTTGGATTTTGAATTATATCAAACACCCCAGGCTCTAATTGACTGAAGTCTGGGGTTTTGCATAAAAGACAGGTATCTAACCTGATAAAATTTGGAATAATGGGAAATAAGATACAAAAGACCAATGCTGCCAGACTGCTTGATCAGATGAAAATAAAGTATGAGCTTGTGCCCTATGCGTTTGACCCAGAGGATTTAGCGGCTGAGCATGTGGCAGATGAACTTGGAGAACCCATAGAACAGGTTTTTAAGACACTCGTTTTGCGAGGAGACAAGACCGGTCTTTTCGTATGTGTTGTTGCCGGAAACCGTGAAGTGGATTTAAAGCTTGCGGCTAAAGTATCCGGAAACAAGAAGGCCGAGATGCTTCCTCTGAAAGAATTGCTCCCTAATACAGGATATATTCGCGGGGGTTGCACATCGATAGGAATGAAAAAGCATTATCCTACCTATTTCAGTGAGGAGATGCAGGATTTTGACACTGTCTATGTCAGTGCAGGGCAAAGGGGACTTCAATTGAAGCTCTCTCCTCTTGATCTTGCGAAGGCCGCTCAGGCTACATTTGCAAAAATAACAGAAACTTCAGAATCATGAACACGTTTGGAAGAAATCTGCGGCTTACCACTTTTGGAGAAAGCCATGGAAAAGCCATGGGAGGCATACTTGATGGAATGCCCGGAGGAGTAAAGATAGATATGGATATCATCCTCAGAGAGACGGCGAGAAGGCGTCCGGGGCAGAATCATCTTGTGACGGCAAGAAATGAAAAAGATATTCCGGAAATACTTTCGGGCCTTACGGATGATATGGTTACTCTTGGAACTCCAATAGGCTTTATAGTTCGCAATACCGACCAGCGTAGCGGAGACTATGGAGAGATGGCACAACTCTATCGCCCTAATCATGCCGATTTCACATATGACATGCGGTATGGCCTTCATGAGGCAAGAGGAGGAGGACGAGCATCAGCAAGGGAGACACTCAACTGGGTTATCGGCGGAGCCATTGCCCGTCAGCTTCCATGCATGAAGAATATTTCTATCAATGCCAAGATAATTTCTATAGGTGGAGTTAAAGGCACAGTCGAAGAAATGTCGGCTGTAGTAGAAGAAGCCATGAAGCGTGGAGACTCTGTAGGAGGAATAGTGGAATGTGTGATTGAGGGAGTGCCTGCTGGAATGGGGAATCCGGTATTTGGCAAACTTCATGCCCGTTTGGCTCAGGCGATGATGAGCATTAATGCTGCCAAAGGATTTGAGTATGGCGATGGTTTTGCTGCCGCATCCCAATACGGCATAGAACAAGCGGATATTTTCACGTCTGCTAATGATCATATTTATACCAAATCAAATCATAGCGGCGGAATTCAGGGTGGAATATCTAATGGCATGCCAATCGTATTCAGAGTCGCTTTTAAACCGACACCTACCCTACTTTGCGATATTGAGACAGTAGATAAAGAGGGAAACGCTAAGATACTAAAAGGGAAGGGGCGTCATGATCCATGTGTTGCGTTGCGAGCAGTGCCGGTAGTGGAAGCAATGGCTGTTCTTGTGTTGGCAGATGAGTTGATGGCCCCCTAACCCCAGGCCCCCTAACCCCCTAAAGGGGGAACTATTATCAATTCTCAATTCTTTGAAATGAATCCTTATTATAAAGATTTCAGTGAATATATGCAGGAAGTATTTCCTGGCATCAAGGTGCAAAAGCTATCTATTGATGCCGGGTTTACTTGTCCTAACCGTGATGGCAGCATTGGGAGTGGTGGGTGTATCTACTGCAATAATGCTTCTTTTACTCCTGGGTATTGTTCACCAAAAGACTCGGTTGAAGTTCAAATAGAGAAAGGGAAGGAATTCTTCAGCAGGAAATATCCTGAGATGAAATATTTAGCTTATTTCCAAAGTTATACCAATACTTTTGGGAGAAGTATTGGGAGTCTGGTGGAGATGTATCGCAAAGCAATAGGAATTGATGATGTTGTAGGGTTAATTATCGGGACTCGACCGGATTGTATACCGGATGAATTGGTTGAGGCTTTATCTCAACTCAACCAGGAAAAGCCTGTCATTGTGGAAATAGGAGCGGAAACTTCAAAAGATGAAACCTTGCGTTTGATCAATCGTAACCATTCTTGGAGTGATGTTGAAGATGCCGCAAAAAGGCTTAACGACCGAGGTATTAGAACTGGATTGCATCTCATCGCAGGATTGCCTGGAGAGAATGAGGAAGATGTGCTTGAGACAGTGAGAAGAGCCTGTATACTTCCTATTGACTCCCTAAAGATGCACCAACTTCAAATTGTAAAGAGGACTCCTTTATTATCGAAATGGGAAAAGGGAGAGATTGAAGTAAAGCCATTTACACAAGAGGATTATCTTGAATTGTGCGTAAAGAT
>CAZCZX010000061.1:0-14352 GCA_964503095.1 uncultured Sangeribacter sp. | reverse complement strand
AAAAAATGCTCCCGCTTTCGAATCGAAAGCGGGAGTGTTTTTTTGCCTACTGGGCTACTTACCATTCTTGGGCATTAGAAGTCTTTTCTTTTAGGATTATATATTATGAATCTTTATCGTCAGGGGTATTGGATGTGCGGTTGTTGTAGACAGTACGAATAGACACGTTGAGCATTTCTGCTATTTCCGCACTCTTCGATATGCCAAGACGACGAAGAGCGTAAATACGAAGTTTCGTATTGAGAGTCTTTGTTTTTGCAATTGATTCTGAAGAAACTCGGCTATCTTCAGCCACCGTCTTATTATATTCTTCTATAAAATCTGGATAAATATAAAGCACAGTCTTGTCGAAACTTTCATAAAAACCCTGATATTGCTCCTTTATCAGTTCCGGATCATTGATTAGAATACCAAGATCGTCAATCTGCTTTCCCTTATATTTCTTAAGCAGTTTCTTTCGGTATCCTTCGAGCGCATTAATATATTGAGTGGTGAGTTTGAACGCGTATGCAAGAAGATTAAGTTTTTGCTTATTAGCCTCATTAAGTTCATTGTTGGCTTTTTCCAAGCTTTTGATAGCCTCATCTCTCTCCTGCACCGACAACTTCAACTCGCTATTGGCATCTTTCAGAAGATTGCGCATCTTCTTGAGTTTGACGAACTCTACCACTATGAAAATAATACTGAAACTCAATATAATAGACAGAGCACCCAAGATAATCACATAAATAGAAAGACGATGATCCCGCTCTTCCAGTTCCTCACGGTAGGCATCTCTGACTGTGGGGAGAACATTAGAAAGATTCACCATCCGATAACGATTATGATAGCGGTTGGCCTGGTCAACAGTATATAACAGATAATTATAAGCACGGTTGATGTCGCCCTTTTCAAAAAGATAAGTTGCAAGTTCTTGAATAGCTGCTATTTCTCTATTGACAATGAGAGCATCATTGATAGCAGCTTTTGTCAAGTATTTGACCATCTCATCCGTTTGGCCCGTGGCACTATAATATCTTGCCAACCAATAAGAATTAATGGCATTTTCGCGCGATGCCCCGATGCTTTCATCTACTGCTTTTTTCAATGCATCAACATCAATCGACGAAACATCGTAACCCTCTCTATCGATAGCAGACGCAATTGGGACCCACAAAAAATCATTATTTGCCGGAAGATTCATTGACTGAATAGAGTCTCGATATTGATTGGCCTTGGCAAGATCTTCTTTCGACATCCTTTGGTTGGTATTGAGATACACCGACCTCATAGAATAAATATAAGCAAGGCTTTCGAAATATTTGGATTGCATTTCCGGGCTGAGCCTCGTGTGATCGATGCCATCCAAAAGTTTCATGGTAGAATCATATAAACCCTGCACCGTAAATATGAACGCCTCATTGAGTTTCCACTCGGTTTGAAGATCATAATCCTCCGGCCTTGAACGCTCAACATTTTTCCTTGTCTCAGCCGCATAATAGAGTGCCGAGTCGGAGTCAAAGACTAAATATTCGTCATAAAGCTGACGAGTGATTCCAAACCGCTCATTGTTTGTCTTTGCTTTTAAAAGAGTCTCACGCAACCCATTTATTCTTATTTCTTTTTCATTGACAAGATTATTATGATTCTCGATGATGGAATCGAGTTGCTGGAGAAGAGCATCATTGTTTTTGTCAATTGGTGACAAAGCATATAAATTGAATTGGCCAAACCATGTGGTCAGAAAAAAGAAAAATATATATGCAAAATATTTCAGTTTCATATTAGATTGCAAAGGCTCGTAAAATATATGCAAATATAGTTGTTTTTGTCAAATTTAAGAAAAACAGAACGAGTTTTTAACATATGTTAAAACTTGACATTATCAAGCTAAAGTTATGGCAGTAGGGTTATGAGAATATAGGAACATGTGAAAAAGCATACGAGACAGTCACTTGAAATTTACTTTATCAAGAATAAAGCATACCTACTACATACCTAAAAATCAAAACTTTAACAACTGAAAAGCATAAAAATATATTACTAAATCTTTATCGGGTATCGGAGAGCAAGGAATGTTTTGTAATTTTGCAATCGAGCTAACAAAAATAACTAATATAAAAACTTCAGATGAGAACTAATTTGACATCATTAATGGTTTGTCTGATGCTGGCGCTGACCGGTAGCCTCTCTGCATATGCAGATATTCTGGTCAATGGCACAGTCATGGACAATGCCGACGATCCGCTTATCGGAGCGAGTGTCACAGTAAAAGGAAAATCGGGAATTGGCACTATGACCGATCTTGATGGTAAATTCAGTCTAACTGTACCAGACGGATCCAAACTAATTTTCTCATATGTAGGCTACACTTCAAAAGAGATGACAGCAGCGGCATCCATGAAGGTTGTGCTTATGAGTGAGGACACAAATCTCGATGAACTGGTGGTGATCGGATACGGCGCTGTAAAGCGCAAAGACCTTACTACTGCCGTATCTACTATCGGTGAGGATGCTCTCGAAAACCGTCCGATAGTCTCAGCCGCCCAAGCAATCCAGGGCAAGGCTGCCGGCGTAGCGGTGCAGATGCCTAACGGAGCCCCGGGAGCAGGCATGACTGTCCGCGTCCGCGGCACAACCTCTTTTAATGGATCTAACGAACCATTATATGTAGTGGATGGCGTACCTGTAGACAATGTAAACTTCCTGTCTCCGAGCGACATCGAAAGCATGCAAATTCTCAAAGATGCCTCTTCGGCTGCAATCTATGGATCGCGTGGAGCAAATGGCGTAGTGCTTATCTCTACAAAGCAAGGACGCAACGATCAAGCCAAGATTTCCCTTAATATTCAGGGAGGCTTCACTCGCGTAGCCAAGAAAATGGATGTGCTCAACACTGCACAATATAAAGACCTGATGGATGAAATAGGACTCATTCATCTACCGGATGGACTGACCGACCAGACCGACTGGTTTGATGAAACATATCGCACAGGCAATACCCAGACTTATCAGGTCTCTATCTCGCAAAGTTCCGAAAAGATCAAATATTATCTTTCCGGTGGCTATCAACGTGACCGAGGAATATTGAAAAGTTCATTCTTCCAAAGATTTAATTTCCGTTCAAACGTAGAAGGGAAACTTCGCAGTTGGCTGACTGCAAAAGCCAATATCATATACTCAGATTATTCATCCAACGGAGGCGGCGCAATGGGAACAGTCGGCAACCGAGGTGGCGTAATCCTTTCTGTCGTCAATACTCCGACATATGCTCCGATTTGGGACCCGGAGAATCCAGACCGTTATTACAATAACTTCTACGGACTCAACATGCAAAGTCCACTTGAGAATGAAGCTCGCCAAGAAAGCAACAAGTCGCGCGAGAACCGCCTTATTGCCTCTGGAGAACTCCTCTTTGACTTATGCAAGGGACTTCAATTCTCTTCAAAATTCACACTCGACCGCCGCAATGGGTGGAGCACATCATTCCTTGATCCAGAATTGACCACATGGGGTCGCGAACAGGGTGGCACGGCCTCCGACAATCGCAACCAGAATACTGTCTTGACCTGGGATAATGTGGCAACCTACAACATTTCGTTTGGCAAGAACACATTCGACATAATGGCAGGCACTTCCTGGACCGACTCAAACTATACCAACAGTTGGATCAACGGACAGTATTTCAGAAATGGCTCTATCCAGACCCTCAACGCCGCAAACAAAATCAGTTGGGATGGCACCGGTACAAGTGGCTCGCAATGGGGCATCATGTCATATCTGGGTCGCGTAAGTTATAATTTTGATTCCAAATATCTCGCATCGTTCAATATCCGCTATGACGGATCTTCAAAACTTCACCCCGACCACCGCTGGAAAGCATTCCCTTCAATATCCGCAGCATGGCGCATATCTCAAGAGGAATTCATGAAAGACATCAACTGGATCTATGATCTCAAGTTGCGTGCAGGATGGGGAAACACCGGTAATCAAGACGGTGTGGGAGACTACGCTTATCTTCAGCGATACAATATCAACCGTATTCCGTGGTTTGAAGAGGGAAATCAGACCGCAGTGCCTACTATCACTCAGGCAAACTTACGCACACGCGACCTGACATGGGAGACCACAATGCAGACCGGTGTCGGTGTAGATTTCTCAGTGCTCAACAATCGCATCGAATTCAGCGCGGATTGGTATTACAAGAAGACAAGCAACATGCTGATGTGGGTGTCACTCCCATCGGGCTCGGCTGCTGCAAGTTCAATCCAGCGCAACGAAGGAGAGATGACCAACAAGGGATTTGAGTTCAGCATCACTTCACGCAACCTGATTGGGAAATTCTCTTGGACCACAAACTTCAACATGTCGTTTAACAAGAACAAACTTACCAATCTTGAGCTCCAGAAAGTATATCTTGATGCTGTCACAAGCGAAACTGTCAATGAAGCAGTAGTGCGCAACGAACCGGGACGGTCACTTGGTGGATTTTACGGCTATATTGCCAATGGTGTAGATCCGGAGACAGGCCTTATGGTTTATGAAGACCTCAATGGTGATGGACGCATATCTTCGTCCGACCGCACATATATAGGAGATCCAAATCCTGATTTCACATTTGGTATGACCAATACCCTATCTTACAAAGGATTTAATCTTAGCATCTTCCTTCAAGGCTCGTATGGCAACGACATCTTCAATGCCTCAAGGATGGAGACTGAAGGCATGTATGACGGAAAGAACCAGACCACAGAAGTGCTGAAACGCTGGCGCATACCGGGACAGATCACCGACATGCCGAAGGCCGGATGGAATATGCGCAACTCAACATATTTTGTTGAAGACGGCAGCTATCTACGCATTAAGGATATCTCTCTTTCATATGATTTCAAGGGAAAATGGCTCCAGAAACTCGGCATCACTAAACTACAACCCTACTTCACAGCATCAAATCTGGTGACCTTCACTAAATATTCAGGAATGGACCCGGAAGTAAACCAATGGGGCAGCAGCGGAGCCGTTCAAGGAATAGATTGGGGCACATACCCACACTGTAAGAGTTATGTATTCGGCTTGAATATTGATTTTTAATTCAAAAGAAAGATGAAAACCAAATATATTATACCGCACCTCGCCTTCTTGGGAATGGTCGCCACATCCTGCGGACTCAACTACGAGCCGGTCAGCGATTATTCTGATGTCACAGAAGGGTCAATCGATAATACCGAAGAGGAAATAATCTATGAGAACCGGGCTGACGCCGAAAGCGCCCTCCTCGCTCTATATGAGGATTTCAGGGGGAATCAGAACCAACTTCAACTTGACTGGCTACTCATTGGAGATGTGCATTCCGACAATGCTTATGCCGGCACTACAGGGTCGGAAGTGGTAGACCCTGCGACGAATGATCTCAACGGCACCACACTCTGCGTAAACCGCGATTGGGACTACTATATGCTTCAGGCAGCAAAGTGCACGAAATTTATTGTTGGCGTAGCCGCCGTGGGAGATGGAAGCCTTGCAGAAGCAGAAATCAACACCATGAGGGCCCAGGCTGAAATATTAAGAGCATTCATTTGGTTCAGAATGGTGCGCATGTGGGGCAATATTCCTATCATTACTACCGTTCCTAAAGATATAACATCTGAGAATATTCAGGAATCATATGAAAGCTATTTCCCGGCTCAAAACACTGAGGCAGAAGCCTACCAATATATCCTAAAGGATCTTGAGGACGCTCTTCAGTATGCTCCGGAAGGCACCAGCGACAAGACTCGCTTCAGCAAGGATGTAGCACGCGCTCTCCTCGCAAAGGTATATGCGGAGAAAAATGTAAGAGACTATTCAAAAGTGATCAAGTATGCCGATGAACTCGCTGCGCGTGGATTCGATCTTTGTCCGGATTACGGCGATCTCTTCAATATCGATGGCGCAGCCAAGGATGGTTTTTCCGCCACTCCGGTGAAGACTAACACTGTAGAGTCTATTCTTGAGGTTCACTATCCAGTAGGCTCAGGCAACTGGGCATCATGGATGTATGGACGCTGCCTTGAAAATTGGGACCAATCTTTCTCTTGGGCTAAATGGATCACACCTTCACGCGACCTGCTGAGCGCATTCGACAAAGAGGGTGACACCAAGCGTAAAGAGCAGACAGTGGTATACTATGATTGCAACTGGAGCAATTATTATCCATCAGATAATTATGCCTTTATGTATAAAGTGCGCTCCGGCTACAGCAATGTCTTCTTCCTGCGCTATGACGACATCCTCCTTCTCAAGGCTGAGGCACTCCTCAATGGCGAGAATGTGGATCTGGAAGGGGCAGCCGAGATTATCGACCGCATCCGCACTCGCGCCGGAGTTGCAAAACTCACAGCGGCAGAGAAAAGCAACAAGGATGCGCTGATGAAGGCCTACGTCAACGAGCGCCGCCTTGAACTCGCTTGCGAGGGAGAACGATGGTTTGACCTTGTGCGCCTTGGCATTCTGGAAGAGACGATGGAACTGGCTCAGCGCAACGACCCCGGACGCCTACCTCTGGCAGTGCCTTATACAGCCAATTCATATCTCCTGCCAATACCTCAGGATGTGCTTGACACTAATCCTAATGTTGAACAAAATCCCGGTTATTAATCCTTCCGGGATATTAAAAACCTTACTAAAATGACTGACAAGATGATAATCTCAGCTATTCTCGCCCTTGCATCTTCTATCTTCGCCGGATGTGGAGATGGGAAAGATGCCCCGGACCCCATCACTCCCAATCCGGGTCAAGTGACAGTGACCGGTGACGTAAAAATGCTTTCCACCACCTCAAACCGCTCGAAAGATCTGACCGAATCTGCAATCACTTTCAGCACCACCGACAATATGTCGCCCTCCACAATCAGAATCAATCCTGACGAAACTTTCCAGACTATCGACGGATTTGGAGCGGCTATAACGGGGTCGACTGCTGTCAATCTCCTTAAGATGTCGGATGCAGACCGCGCAGACTTCCTCAAAAAGACATTTTCGCCAACTGAGGGTTATGGAATGAGCTATATCCGCGTCTGCATCGGATGCTCAGACTTTTCTCTCAGCGAATACACATGCTGCGACAAAGAGGGAATTGAGAATTTTGCCCTTACCGATGAGGAAAACAAATACGTTATCCCGGTGCTTAAAGAGATTCTCGCTATAAATCCAAATATTAAGATTCTTGCTTCCCCTTGGACTGCTCCACGATGGATGAAAGTCGACAATCTTAAAGACCTCAACCCTTACAACTCTTGGACAGGCGGTCAACTTAATCCTAAATATTATCAGGATTACGCCACATATTTTGTGAAGTGGATTCAGGCCATGAAGCAGAACGGCATCGACATCTATGCCATGACAGTGCAGAACGAGCCACTTAACCGCGGGAACTCAGCATCTATGTTTATGGGATGGGAGGAGCAACGTGATTTCATCAAGAATGCACTCGGCCCAAAGATGAAAGAGGCTGGATTGAATACCAAAATCTATGCTTTCGATCATAATTACAATTATGACAATCTTGAGGATCAGAAGGGTTATCCTACAAAGATTTATGCAGATCAGGAAGCCTCTCAATATATAGCGGGGGCTGCATATCACAATTACGGCGGCAGTGTGGAGGAACTCAACAATATCCACAAGGCAAATCCTATGAAGGAACTCGTATTTACAGAATCTACTGCCGGAGACTGGAACGACGGAGCAAATCTTGAAGCCAGACTTATCGACGATATGGAGCAAATCACTCTTGGGACTGTAAACCGCTGGTGTCGCGGTGCCATAATCTGGAATCTTATGCTTGATGCAAACCGCGGGCCAAACCGCCCCGGTGGCTGCACAAATGGTTTTGGAGCAGTTGACATTGCAAAAGACTACAAGACTATAAAACGCAACTCCTTCTATTACATCATGGCGCATATGTCGGCTGGCGTACAGCCTGGAGCCGTGAGAATAGGCACTTCCGGATTTACTAAGAACGGTCTTACCACATCTGCTTTCAAAAACCCGGATAATTCTTATGCCCTGGTGATGAGCAATCGCAATCAGGAGGAAATAAAATGCACAGTTGATGACGGCAACCATCACTTCTCAGTGACAGTTCCGGCAAAGGGAATAGTGACTCTTACATGGAAATAACTTATCACAATATGAAACCTTTTAAAACAATAGCGATCTCTGCGCTTGCCCTCGTCAGCTGCATGTCGGCTTGCAAAGAAGACGATCCCATACCGGGCAATCCAATTATGGATATTACAGGAGATCTCGGGTCAGCATGTTTTGGAGACACTCTCAAATTCTCCATCAAGGCATCCGATGCTGAAGTGCCCCTCTCTACTATTCATGCAGAACTTTATTTCGGCGATGAGATGGTGACAGAGGAAGTGATCCGCACAAAAATAAGTGGAGCCGAATATCCGGTGAAAGTAAATGTGCCCTATTATGCCAACATCCCCGATGGAAGAGCCACATTGCGCTTAACTTTGCAGAATATCAATTTCACTACTACGGAACAGATATATCAAGTGAGCATCACACATCCCGACTATCCTGAGCTTATCTTCCGCGCAGAAGATGGCACAGAATATGTGATGAACCGTTCAGATGAGAAATATGTCTACTCGGTGACTCAGCGTTTTCCGGCTGATATAAAGGGTGTCATAGTGGCTCCCAAGCTTAATGAGCAGGGTCGGGAGATCATCTTCGGCTATGAAAACAGCGAGATTAAACCTGATGTGGATGGGCTGATACCATTCTCCAATTCTGTGCCGGGGAAATACACTATTTCATTCAATACCTTTACGTTTGAGGGCGCTCCTTTTGTGACGATGAGCCTAAACGGACAGGTGCTCGAACCAATGGATGAGACAAATTATTACACCGATATGACCCTCTCCAAGGGAGATATTATAACTCCGGAAGGGTTCCCGGATTTCAACGACTGGTGGATCAATCCTGACTATTTCCTGAAGCAAGAAGATGGATCGCTCTCTTTCAATGCTTACCAGGGTTCGTATCGTGTGATTGCCGACATGAAGATGAAGTATCTGAGAGTCTATAAACTTCTTGGCAATGAGCCGGCAACTCTGAATGAGGATGGCACAGGAGCCTTATGGATAATCGGCGACGGCATAGGTCATCCATCTCTTGCCAATGCTGTAGGCTGGACCACCGAGAAGGCTATCTGTATGGCTCCAATAGGAGAAAAGACCTATCAGGTGACACTTGTCGGAGGCAAGACAGTAGACGTCAACAGCATCAATTTCAAGTTCTTCGGACAAATGGGCTGGGGCATCGAACTGACCGGCGACGACCTTGTGTCGCAATCCTCGCTGATCGGAGTAGGCAATGGCAACAATAACCATGACCCGGGCAATCTATTCCTCAATGACGGAGTTGTGCTTCAGGATAATGGTGTCTATGTGCTGACGGTAGACCTCCGTCAAGGCATACATGATGCAGTGTTGACAGTAGACTATAATGGCGAGCAACAGTTTGAAGAGAAACCTATATATCTCAACGGACAGAAGATGACTACATCTGACAATGCCAACTACTCAACGGTTATCAATCTTTCCCAGAATACAAAACTATCTTTCCGGGAATTCACGGATCTTGATGCTTTATATTATGATCCTGACTATTTCCAGTTTGATGAGGATGCATATGAAATCACATTCCTTCCGGTGAGCGGATATTACAATGTGAAACTTGACAAACTGAATGGCACACTGAGTGCAAGCCGTGTAAATCAGGATGGTTCTGATATGACTCTTCAGGCAGACGGTACCGGCGCACTTTGGCTGATGGGCTGGGGTGTAGGATCGCCATCACAAAGCTATCAGTTTGGATGGACTCCCGGCAAGGCTTACTGCATGGCGGAAGTGTCTCCCGGAGTTTACCAATTTACGGGACAGGCTGGTCCGGAAAATAACTCTGAATATGGCGACCGATTCCGCTATGACTATCTGAGTTTCAAATTCTTTGGCCAGAATGGCTGGGGAACTGAATTTGGAGCTGAATCGCTGGCAATAAGTGGAGATGTCTCTTTGACTACAAGTGGCAACTTTGAACTTTCCGGTATGCAACTCACAGAAAAAGATACATACAGGATTACCGTAGACTTCACTAAGGGCACAAATGCAGGAACCCTTACGATGGTCAAACTCAAATAATTTTTAATTTCGCAAGCCCAAATCAAGGTCTAAATTGTTAGATAAGTAGAGTGCTACCTATAACTTTAACTTTCAGCTCTTGATTTGAGCTTGCGAATATACTTTATAATATTAACCTAAAACTAACAGTATGAAAAAATTCTTCTTGACTGCAGCTGTCGCTATGATGGCAACCTCGGCATTCAGTGCTAAATGGGCTGTTGTGGGTGCATACACAAACCCAAATTGGAATTTCGAGGCTTCAACTCTTCTCGAAGGTTCAGGCGATGAACTGACTTGTGAAATCGCTAACCTTACACCGGATTTCAAAATCGTGGACATCGAAAACAACAATTGGGACGTTCAATATGGCTCCTCTACACCTCTTGTAATAGGCCAACCCCTCGAATTAACAGGGAAAAATGGGGGTTCTGATCCTTCCAATATCACATTTGCCAACAATGTGCAGGTTGCAAAGAACGCGAAAGTGACATTCAATGAGGCTGCAAAAACTCTTCTTGTAGAATCTTCCGACCTCGTAATCGCTTTTCCTGAACTTTACGTGACAGGATCTTTCTGCAGCTGGACTACTCCGGGCGACAATGCCGAATATCTTGTTAAGCACACAGACGACGGAATCTATACAGTCACCTTTGATTTGGGCGATGCCGCTCAGACAGAATTTAAGCTTGCAGGACGTGGATGGTCGAATGAAATTGCAGGCGGGGCTGAAATCACTGCTGATGCAGCTGCAACTGTGACAAAGGGTGGCTCAAATCTTAAGACTTCCTTGACAGGAATTCAGACCCTCACCTTCAACATCAACACTATGAAGATGACATTTGGCGATCCAAGTCTTGTCAATGATGCCACAGTCATCAGAAAGTGGGCAGTAGTGGGTGCTTACTCAG
Organism: uncultured Sangeribacter sp.; assembly: GCA_964503095.1. Lineage (GTDB taxonomy): Bacteria > Bacteroidota > Bacteroidia > Bacteroidales > Muribaculaceae > Lepagella. The sequence continues at coordinate 3,287 of CAZCZX010000061.1, read as the reverse complement.
ATCCTTCTTGGAATTTCGAGGCTTCTACACTTTTCGAAGGGGATGGAGACGTGCTGACTTGCGAAATAGCAAATCTAACTTCAGACTTTAAGATTCTTGACATCCAAAACAATAACTGGGATACTCAGTACGGTTCTGCCACTCCACTCGTCATAGGACAACCACTCGAATTGACAGGCAAAGAAGGCAATAACGAGCCGGGCAACATTCGTTTTGCCAACAATGTTCAGTTGGCTAAAAATGCAAAGGTCACATTCACAGTATCTACAAAGACACTCCTTGTGGAGTCTGCTGATCTTGTAGTTGCACTTCCTGAACTCTATGCCACCGGCAGTTTCTGCGGATGGACTGCACCTGGCGATAACGCCGACCTTCTTGCAAAGCATTCCGAAGAAGGAATCTACAGCGTCACTATCGACCTTGGCGATGCTGAAAAGACAGAATTTAAACTTGCAGGTCCGGGTTGGACCAACGAGATAGCAGGTGGAGTGGAAGTGAACGCGGATGCTGCAGCTGACGTGACTCTTGGCGGTGCAAATCTATTCACTACCCTTACCGGCAGCCAGACTCTGACATTCAATATCAACAATATGAAGATGACATTTGGCGACCCGTCATTAGTGACTGGAGGCTCAATGGTAGAGGAAATCGAGACATCTTCTGCTGCAGTTGAATACTACAATCTCAATGGTGTGAGAGTGTCAAATCCAGCAAATGGCCTTTACATCGTAAAGCAGGGCAATAAAGTAAGCAAGATGGTAGTTCGTTAAATAACACTACGCATTTATACAGGTCCCGTCTTTTATGTTGAAGGCGGGACCGTTTTTATATGCTAAATGGTCACTTTGAATTTACTTTATTAATGGCTCTTTCAGAAGATATATCTATTATAATCAATAAGTTGGTGTTGTTTTTAGACACGAATTTGTTACTATATATTTATCAGATGTTGGAGTAAAAAAAATGTTTTGTAATTTTGCAAACGAGGCTGACTAACCCAGCCTAACTATGAAATGATTTTCAAGACTCACATTTTTGCGACATTAATTATGGTAGGTTCGGCTCTTGGCTCTTCTGCAGTGGCCGAAACTCCTGCATATCTTGATGATAGCCTGCCTATAGAACAACGAGTGCAGGATGCACTGTCAAGAATGACAGTGGCAGAAAAGATTGGGATTATACATGCCCAAAGTAAGTTTAGTTCTCCTGGCGTGCAACGCCTTGGCATTCCGGGGATATGGTGTACCGACGGGCCTCACGGAATCCGACCCGACGTGCTTTGGGATGAGTGGGAGCAGGCTGGCGCCACCAATGATTCTTGCGTTGCATTCCCTGCCCTCACCTGCCTTGCTGCAACTTGGAATCCTGATATGTCGGCACTCTACGGGAAGTCGATTGGAGAAGAGGCACGATATAGAAATAAGAACGTGCTTCTCGGTCCCGGAGTAAACATCTATCGCACGCCTCTTAATGGCCGAAATTTCGAATATATGGGCGAGGATCCATATCTCACTGCGCAGATGGTGGCTCCATATGTAAAGGGTGTGCAGAAAAATGGAGTGGCTGCCTGTGTAAAGCACTATGCTCTTAATAATCAAGAGGCAGACAGAGACCATGTCAATGTAATAGTCGACGACCGCACACTGCATGAGATATATCTCCCGGGATTCAAGGCTGCGGTGAAAGATGGTGGCGCATGGTCGATAATGCCTGGCTATAATAAATATAATGGTGATCATGCTTGCGAAAACCATACGCTCCTACTCGATATCCTTAAGGGAGACTGGGGATTCGACGGAGTTGCAATCAGCGACTGGGGAGCAGTACACAACACTGAGAAAGTGGCTCAGAATGGTCTTGACATGGAATTTGGCTCATGGACTAATGGCCTAAACTGGGGTGCCAGCAATGCCTATGACAGTTATTATCTTGCCACTCCATATCTGAAAGCCATAGAAGAAGGGAAACTCCCTATGTCAGATCTTGATGACAAGGCAGCCCGCGTGCTCAGACTTATAATGCGCACAGAAATGAATCGCAATCGTCCGTATGGATCACTCAACAGCGACGAGCATTACACGGCAGCCCGCCAAATCGGAGGGGAAGGAATAGTTCTACTAAAAAATGATAAGAACGTGCTTCCAATCTCACCTGACACCAAGAAGATTCTTGTAGTAGGTGAAAATGCAATTAAGATGATGACTGTGGGTGGAGGCTCTTCTTCACTTAAAGTGCAACGTGAGACTTTGCCTCTTGATGGAATTAAGAAGGCTGCGTCCTCAAAGGGCATCGATGTGGCCTACGAGCGAGGGTATGTCGGCGATGTGACAGGTGAATACAACGGTGTGACTACGGGTCAGGACCTTAGTGAAAGTCGCACTGCTGATCAGTTGATTGCAGATGCTGTGAAAGCTGCCAAAGATGCTGACATGGTAATCTTCGTAGGAGGTCTCAATAAGTCTGATCATCAGGACGCAGAAGGAGTAGACCGTCTCGATTTCAGTCTTCCTTATGAGCAAGACAAGGTAATCGAAGCTCTTGCTGCTGCCAATCCCAATATTGTAGTAGTAAATCTTACAGGCAATGCCTATTCAATGCCCTGGAGAGATAAAGTTCCGGCTATTGTTCAGGGATGGTATATTGGCTCTGAATCGGGAAATGCCATAGCAGATGTGCTCTTCGGCGATGTGAATCCTTCTGGAAAGCTTCCTATGACATTTGCAAAGTCGATCAAAGATTATGCCCCCCATGCGTCTGGAGACGCGGAGATGTATCCTGGTGTGGATGGAGACGTAAAATATAAGGAGGGTCTTGATGTGGGCTACCGTTATACCGACAAGTTGAAGAAAGAGCGTATAAACTACGCATTCGGACATGGACTAAGTTATACTACATTCAAGTTAGGGCAACCGAAATTGTCTACGAATTCTTATACCGGCAACGGCACTCTGAGTGTGACAATTCCTGTTACCAATACAGGAGAACGGTCCGGATCAGAAGTAGTGCAACTATATGTACGTGATGAAAAGAGTTCAGTCTATCGTCCCTACAAGGAACTAAAGGCATTTGGTAAGGTCTACCTTACACCCGGAGAGACCAAAGATGTAACACTAACTTTAGACAAAAGTGCATTTGCCTTCTATAATCTAAGCGACAAAAAGTGGACTATTGAGCCAGGCAAGTTCCTGTTGCTCATTGGCAACGCTTCTGACAACATAAGGTATAAACTGCCGATAGATATGACCAAGAGTCAATCTTGGAATGATTAACGATAAAAATGCTCCCGC
>CAZCZX010000060.1:0-14445 GCA_964503095.1 uncultured Sangeribacter sp. | reverse complement strand
ATGCCTGCAAAAGGTTAGAGAGTCTTTAGGGCTGCTGAGACATTCTTCTCGATGCGGTCGGCGAGGTTGTCGCAGGGCTGCTTGTCGAATTTGAGGCCTGTGATGTGCTCGTAAAGCTCGATGTAGCGGTCGCTTACTTCTTCACAATATGCATCGGTCATCTCAGGCACTTGCTGGCCCTCTTTTCCCATAAAACCATTGACAATAAGCCACTGACGTACGAATTCCTTGCTGAGTTGCTTCTGCGGAAGTCCTTTTTCGAAGAGTTCCTGATATGTATCTGCGTAGAAGTAACGGCTTGAGTCGGGTGTGTGGATTTCGTCGATGAGTATTACCTTGCCATCAAGGAGTCCAAATTCATATTTGGTGTCGACGAGGATGAGTCCGCGTTCCGCTGCCATCTTTGTGCCACGCTCGAATATTGCAAGGGCATATTTCTCAACTTGATCAAGAACGTCGGCGCTAACGAGTCCCTGAGCGATGATCTCGTCGTGTGAGATGTTGAGGTCATGGCCTTCGTCAGCCTTGGTGGTTGGGGTGAGGATGGGGTGGGGGAGTTTTTGGTTTTCCTTCAATCCGTCGGGAAGAGGCACTCCACATATTTCACGAGCTCCAGCCTCATAGTCGCGCCATGCGCTGCCGGCGAGATAACCGCGAACGATCATTTCAATCTTCAGTGGCTGACACTTTAGTCCGATAGTGACCATTGGATCCGGAACAGTAACGAGCCAGTTAGGTACGATGTCTTCAGTAGCCTTTAGGAAGTGGGCTGCAATCTGATTGAGCACCTGGCCTTTGAAGGGAATTCCCTTGGGGAGAATGACGTCGAAAGCTGAGATACGATCGGTAGCGACCATTACGAGATATTTGTCGTCGATGTCATATACGTCGCGGACTTTACCGTGATATACGGATTTCTGACCTTTAAAGTTGAAATCTGTGTTTGTTAGGGTTTGCATTTTATTTAATGATAAATTATTAATGATAAATGATAAAGAGTCAAGAACCAAGAGTCAAGAACTAAGAGTCAAGAGTCAAGAACCAAGAGTCAAGATAATTCTAAATTCTAAATTCTAAATTCAAATTCTCAATTATTACGGATGGAGAATTCGCAGCCGCAGTAGGTCTGATTGTAGAAGTTCATTTCTTTGATGATTTGGACTCTACGCTCTGACAGACCTCCTTTTCGCCAATTTTGCGTCCAGAATGTGACTTCGGGGATGTCCGCGCATGCGGCAAGTCCGGCTTCTTCAATCTGCTCCAGGCTTTTCCATCTGCTTGATGCGAGTGTGGTAGTTATCACCTTGAAGCCATTGTCGCGTGCATATTCGGCTGTCTTGCGAAGTCGCAACTTGAAGCAATTCAGACAGCGTCTACCTCTTTCCGGCTCGTTTTCAAGACCCTGCACACTGCAAAGCCAATCGTCATGATCATAATCTGCATCAACTATTTCAAGTCCGAGAGATTCGGCGTAGCGAGTGCATTCATCTTTACGCTTGAGATATTCCTCAAGGGGATAGATATTGGGGTTGCAGTAGAAAATGGTGGGGCGAATTCCATGTTGAATGAGGCATTCCACAATGGCAGAAGAGCAGGGTGCGCAACAAGTATGGAGAAGCACTTTGTCTTCGCCGAAGGGGGCTTCTACTATATATTTTTGCTTATTAGACATTATATTAACTGAATTCGCTACCATTAAGCGCCTCTCCGAGGATACAGGTTTTTTGAGAGTGGATCCCCAGGCTAAAGCCTGGGGTTATGGCATGAACATCAGGTCTCCGACCTGATAAATGACACTATCCGCATTGCAATAAAAGCCTGAAATGGCTATTACATTGCGAAGGCGTTGAACCCACCGTCGACTACAGCCACTGTGCCTGTGACGAAGGTAGATGCATCTGAAATGAGATATTGGATTGTGCCACAGAGTTCTTCGGGTTTGCCAAAACGCTTGAATGGAGTTTGGCGTATCACGTCAGCGCCACGTTCAGTCAGAGAACCGTCAGGATTAGTGAGAAGTGCGCGGTTTTGGTTTGTGAGGAAGAAGCCTGGTGCGATGGCATTCACTCGGATAGCCGGAGTGAACTTAGTAGCCACTTCATTGGCAAGGAATGCCGTGAAGTTGCTTATGCCAGCCTTTGCTGCTGCATATCCGCATACACGAGTCATCGGGCGGAATGCGGCCATTGAAGAGAAGTTAACGATAGTGCCTTTCCCTGCTTCCACCATTGGCTTAAGGAATACTTGAGTCGGAATGACAGTGCCTGTCAGATTCAGACCGAGCACCTTTTCAAATTCCTGAACTTTGAGGTCGAAGAAATTGCCTGAAGGAGCGATAGTGGCACCCGGCATATTTCCGCCGGCGGCATTAAGGAGAGCATCAACTTTTCCATATTTGGCAAGTATTTCAGCGCAGTTCTCTTCAACTTTCTCCGTGTTCATGACATCGGTGACAAGGAAGATGGCTTCGCCACCCTTAGCAGAGATTTCTTCAACGATTTTGTCGCCTTCCTCTTTGCGGCGACCCATGAGGACAACTTTTGCACCCTCAAGGGCGAGATACTCGCCGATGCAAGCACCGAGCACACCAGTGCCGCCGGTGATCACGACGACTTTATCTTTAACTGAAAACAGTTCGTTCATGGTTTAACTAATATTAGTATTGTTTGTGGGGTACAAAATTAAGAAAAAATTGAGGATTTTGCAAAAATATAAGCTGTTTTATGAATTTAGTTTGTAAATGAGATTTATATTTTGTACCTTTGTGGTTTCAATCTGAGGGGATAAGTAGGGCTTAAGGGATAAACGGGCCATATATGAAGGCTAATTTGGAGAAAAATGAAATAAAAAACAAATAAAAAGATTCAAATATTCTACAGGCATATGAGCGAAAGAGTTTATATTTTTGACACGACGCTTAGAGATGGCGAGCAAGTGCCCGGGTGTCGTCTTAACACTCAAGAGAAGGTAGAGGTAGCTAAAAAATTAGAGGGCTTAGGCGTAGATATCATCGAAGCCGGATTCCCTGTTTCCAGCCCCGGAGACTTTACTTCTGTGGTGGAAATATCTAAGGCAGTCACATGGCCAACTGTCTGTGCATTAACCAGGGCAGTAGAGTCGGATATAAAAATAGCAGCGGAAGCATTGCGATTTGCAAAGCGTCCGAGAATCCATACAGGCATCGGCACTTCTCCTTCTCACATCAAGTATAAATTCAATTCTACTCCTGAAGAGATACTTGAGCGTGCTATTTCTTGCGTGAAGTATGCTAAGCAGTTTGTAGAGGATGTTCAGTTTTATGCCGAGGATGCGGGGCGTACGGACAATGAATATCTCGCGAGAGTGGTAGAAGCTGTCATCAAAGCCGGAGCTACAGTGGTCAATATACCTGACACCACCGGCTATTGCCTACCAAGTGAATTTGGCGAGAAGATAAAATATCTCATGGAGCATGTGGATGGCATTCACAAAGTTACAATTGCTACCCACTGCCACAATGACCTTGGCATGGCAACTGCCAACACGCTTTCCGGCCTTATCAATGGAGCGCGCCAGGCAGAAGTGACTATCAATGGCATAGGAGAGAGAGCAGGCAATACATCGCTTGAAGAAGTTGTAATGATTCTAAAATCGCATTCAGAGCTCAATCTTGACACAAATATCAACACAAAGAAGATTGCATCTGTAAGCCGCATGGTGTCGAGCATGATGAATATGCCTGTGCAGCCAAACAAAGCGATAGTAGGTCGCAATGCTTTTGCGCACTCTTCAGGAATACATCAGGATGGGGTGCTTAAAAACCGCGAGAGCTATGAGATCATCGACCCTAAAGATGTGGGAATCGATGAAAATGCAATAGTCCTCACAGCAAGAAGTGGACGTGCCGCTCTGAAGCATCGTCTTGAATCATTGGGTGTGCATATGGAAAAAGAGGCGCTCGACAAGTGCTATGAGGATTTCCTGAAACTTGCCGACAAAAAGCGTGAGGTAGTAGATGAAGATGTCCTTATGCTTGCCGGAGAGCATCGTTCTGCCCGCAACCGAATCAAATTGGACTATTTGCAAGTGTCGAGCGGTGTTGGAATGCGCCCTGTAGCAAGTGTAGGTCTTGATATCGCCGGAGAGAAATTCGAGGCATGCGCTACGGGTAATGGACCAGTGGATGCAGCGATCAAGGCAATTAAGAAAATCATCAATCGCCAGATGCTCATTAAAGATTTCCTGATACAGGCATTCGACAAGGGAAGCAACGATGTGGGCAAGGTGCATATGACAGTGGATTGCGATGGAGTCAGCCATAATGGATTTGCAGCCAATAGCGACATTATAGCAGCTTCTGCAGAGGCATTCCTGGATGCTGTGAATAAGGCTGCCGCACCTATTGTCAATGATAAATGATAAATTGTCAATTTGATGAGGTGTCAAATTGACAAGATGACAAATTGACAATTCCCAAAATTGAAAATAATAAAATTTAAGATATGAAACTGAAGATTGCAGTGTTGCCCGGCGATGGCATTGGGCCGGAGATATCACGTGTAGGTGTGGAAGTTATGAAAGCAGTGGCTGAAAGATTTGGCCATGAGTTCACTTTTGATTATGGATTGGCCGGGGCTGCTGCCATCAGAGCGACCGGAGATCCATTTCCGGAAGAGACTTTGAAACTTTGTAAGGACTCTGATGCCGTGCTTTTCTCTGCGGTCGGAGATCCGGAATATGACAATAACCCGGAGGCAAAAGTGCGTCCGGAACAAGGCCTTCTCGCTATGCGCAAGCAGCTCGGGCTATTTGCAAACATTCGTCCGATTCAGACTTTCCCTGCCCTTATCGACAAGTCTCCGCTAAAGGCTGAAATAGTGGGCGATGCTGATTTTGTCTGTGTGCGTGAATTGACGGGTGGAATGTACTTTGGTGAAAAATTCGAGTCAGATGATAAGGCATATGACACAAATTTCTATACTCGTCCGGAAATCGAGAGAATCCTTAAAGTGGGTTTTGAACTTGCTTCTCGCCGCAAGAAGCATCTTACAGTCGTAGACAAAGCAAATGTCTTAGCTTCAAGCCGACTCTGGCGCAAGATAGCCAAAGAGATGGAATCAAATTGGCCAGAAGTGACGACCGACTACATGTTTGTAGACAATGCTGCAATGAAGATGCTTCAGGATCCATGCTTCTTTGATGTGATGGTGACCGAAAATACATTCGGAGATATCTTGACAGATGAAGCGAGCGTAATAAGCGGATCAATGGGATTGCTGCCATCTTCGTCGATAGGGGAGAGCACTCCGGTTTTTGAGCCAATCCACGGATCATGGCCGCAAGCAGCAGGACTTGATATTGCAAATCCTCTTGCTCAGATTCTATCAGTGGCAATGCTCCTTGAGCATTTCGGTCTCGCAGAAGAAGGGAAGACAGTGAGGAAGGCTGTAGATGCTTCCATAGCTGAAGGAATCGTGACGCCCGATCTTGGAAAAGATGGCAAGTCGGAGTATGGCACTCAGTCAGTGGGGAAATGGATCACTGATCAGATTTCTTCAGGCGCAATCTGATATATAGAACAGCGTAGATAATAAGCAGCAGGGCGAGAACAGAGGAAACCACCATCCATGTGGTTTGAGAACTGGAAGTCCTGCTGTTCATTTTATTTTTGTTGGCAGAGTCAAGATAAAGCAATGGTCGGGATATTATGCTATCGCGCAGCATGATTTCACGGTGCATTGTAACTTTGCGAAGACTGTCTATTTCATTGCTTTGGGCAATATACTGCTCCATTGCCAAAATATAATTGTCTTTGTCTCCAACTTCGCGAGCAGCCTCCATAAGCATTCCGTAATATTTCTGGAGCATATATGCAGAAAGCTCATTATTTTTAATCACAGCGAGAATGGCAGGAATAGCCTTTTTATAATCTTTGCTTGCCATATAATAGAAAGCAAAAGCCTGTCCGTTGTGATCCATGGTTCTTCTGACATCGGCATTTCTCTGATAGAGGGCTTCAATGCTATCGTGGTAGATCTCAATTTCCTCATCTGTTAGAGCATGATAATTGCTCAACATTCTGCGATAGCAGATGAATTTGTTGGTGTCATAATTTCTGAAATTACGTTTCTTCTTTACATACATTTGTTGAAGTTGGTCGATAATTTCAAGCAGTTTTTTGTCGTATTCTACAGCCTTTTTTGGATTGCCATTTACTCTTGAATGAATCATTGCTGCAGTAGTGTAAAACTGATTCTTGAGAGGATAGTCGCTTGCTGGCAATTCATCGATCATTCGGTCGTAGGCATCGAGGCATTGCTTAAAAAGGGCTCCATCGGCATCTGCACCCAAATACTGAATTATCTGATACAAGATGGAGATGCGGTCGTAGACGTCGGTTCCCTCGAGATTGTGCGACTTTGTAATGCTATCAAGAAGCATCATCTGTAGTTTTGTATCATCCGGACGATTGCTTCTGACATTGATCTGCTGATTTAGAATGTAAGTCTTTGTGGCAGCCTTAGCTTCCGAATTTGGAATTTTATCGGTAAGATTCAGAAGCACTTCAACAACAGAGTCGTCTTTCGCATATAATGTACCAAGGTTTCTCAACATGTCAAGTTGCGCATTGATGTCTTCAGCTCTGCCTGCGGTGGAGTAAATATCCCATCCATATTCTTTTTGCCCTTTTCTGTCTGAAAGATCGAAAAGATAGTATAACAGTCTAAGACTATCTCGAGCAGTGGTGGAATGTGATAATTCTTCTTTGTACTTTTGTAAAAGAAGTTGTTTTGCAGGTCGGTTGTTGGCAAAAGAGGGTAAAACTAAAGCCAACAGAATAATGAAAGTAAATATATATTGTCTTTTCATCTATAGGGTCAGTTTATCGGGTGCAAAATTAGTTACTTTTATTCATAGGAGCAATTAGATGGCATTAAAGTTTTATTACAGATATGTTACATATTTGAAATAATGCGCAAAAAAATACCCTTTCGCCAATCGCGAAAGGGTATAATTAATTGAAATAGTCATTATTTCGTCTGGAGATTAAGTTTGTGGGATGCAAGCCCATCAGATTTGACCGTCAAGGTAACCGGGCCCGGCACTCCGGTGCTTCGCAGGATTACAGTAGCGGTGCCATTATAAAGGCTTCTTGTATTTCCAACAGATAACTCATTACTTCTTAGGTCGCCATTGATTACGCCCACGATCTCAGCCGGACCTGACACATCAAAAGTGAGGAGATTTGAGGCATTCTTATCAGTAAGTCCTTTAGCATCTATGGCCGAGACTTTGATATGCTGCAAATCAAAGCCGTCGGCTTTCCACTCGGCATTGTCGGGAATAGCTTTAAGTTTTTTTGCCTCTCCGTGAGTAGTCAGATTGTGTCGGGCCACTTCTTTGCCATTGGAATAGGCAATTGCTTCTACCTTCCCTTTCTGATATGGCACTTTTTCCCACAATATGCGATTGCGAGATTTTGGATTCGCAATGTCGTTGCTCTTTCTGCCAATAGATTTGCCATTGACTTTCAGTTCAACTTCGTCGGCGTTAGTATAAGTATAAAGTTTAACTTCGCTATCGGGGTTGAAGTTCCAGCTGTCGGTGAATTTCCTGCCTCCCATAGTCACACCGTTCCATTGTGTGGTCTCAGTAGTCTCAAAGGGGGCTATAAAGACTATAGGCTCTTCAGGCTTAAAGAAGGATTTAAGGAAATAAGCCATAGGTTTTGGGTCAAGAGCAATGTCAAAGACACCTTGTGTCCAACCCTTCTCAGGCCAGCCTTGCGACTCTCCGAGATAATCGATCATACCCCAGTAGGCAAGTCCGATTACCTTATCAAGATCCATTTCGAAGAAATTTGGACCCATGTTGCTTGTATTTGCCTCACTTTGATAGAACATCATCCAAGGATATCTCTTTGAATCGCCGGGGAAATACATATATCGATAGTTGTAGGCGGCAATGTCTGTATGCTCCACGAGCGGCGCCGGAAGAGAATCTGTGTGCTCATTGCGTCCGCGTGGATGCATTGCTACCGTCACAAGCCGGGTAGAATCATATCTTTGCAGAAGTTCTTTCTGGAGTTTGAATGGAGTAATGCCCCAATCGTTGTAGGGGAGATCGGGGATAAGCTGGAGTTCGTTTCCAAGACTCCAGAACACAATGCTCGGGTGGTTGCGGTCTCTCTTTACCCATTCCGGCACATCATGTTGCCAGCGTGTCTCCCACGGAGTTCGACCTCCTGAATACTGTTGAGTCCATTTGTCGTAGAGTTCATCGACCACAAGGATACCATATTCATCACAAAGATCAAGGAACGATTCACTATATGGATTGTGAGAAGATCGGATATGGTTGAATCCAAAGTCTTTCAACATCTTAATTCGCTTCTCCATAGCAGCAGGGTAGGCAGCAGCGCCCAACGCTCCAAGAGTGTGGTGATTGGCAATGCCTTTGAGAAGCACCTTCTTTCCATTGAGTTTCATGCCGAAATCCGGGGAAAATTCCACTTCGCGAATGCCAAATCGTTCTGTAGAAGTATCGGCTATTGAGCCATCAGGGCGGTAGATAGTTGCCTTAAGAGTATAAAGATAAGGATTTTCAGTGTCCCAAAGGGTTACGTTCTCGAGAGTAATGCTATCGAGAGGGAACTCGCGGACGTGTTGGCGAGGATGGCTCCAATGTTTTTTCACATTGGAGTAAACAGAGTTTCCCTGCTTGTCGAAGATTTCGATTCCAACAGTAATGCTGTCGGTCTTTATGAAAGTGGCAAGTTCTCCACCTACGAGGATTGTGGATTTATCTGCTTTTGCCTCCGGAGTGGTGATATAGAGAGAGTTGCGAGTGAAGTATTGCTTTGGATCTCCAACTTTTATGTTGACATCGCGATATAGACCGCCTCCCGTATACCAACGTGAATTTTCAGGTTTTCCAGTGTCAGCCTTGACAGCAATTACATTTGGCTCGCCATATTTAAGTTTCTTGGAAATGTCAGATTCAAACCCAAGATATCCATAATCTGTGCCACCTATACGCTCTCCATTCAAATATACATCGCCTACCAGCATTATACCTTCAAAGTCAAGAAGAACACGTTTCCCTTGCCATTCAGGATCTGGGGTAAAAGTCTTGCGATACCAACCTTCACCCATTTCCTTGAAACCGCGGGAACTAAGTTTGCTGGCAATGTTTGCCATCAGGTTTGATTTGTCGCCGGTATCCCCCTCTTCAGGTGCAACCCACGGTTGGCTTATCTGGAAGTCATGAGGAAGATTCACTATCTGCCAACCGGACTCATCGAAAGTCACTGCTTCTGCTCCGGGATTGCTACCTGGTTGGAACTTCCAGTCAAAGTTGAAATTGATAGTCTCTTGTGCATTAGCGCCAAAAGAGAAACCTGCAACTGCACCCAAAGACAAACATGAGAGGACTCCGAGAGAGAAGTATTTTATATATGTCATTATTCGGTATATTTTAGGGATTTGATGTATTTAGACCAATCTTTGTAGTTTTTGAAACCATCTTTCTCGCGGTCGCCACATGCAATGACTCTATAGCGGATGATTCCATCGCTGTCGGGGCGGACATTAATGATATAGTTGAGGTCGGATTCTTCAGTATACACGACATTCTCCGGCTCCACAATGATGCCGAGACCTACTTGCTCTACAACTTCGGGATGACCTTTGTCAGGGATGTTGCTTCCCCATGAAGCAGCCCTTCCTTCAGCGTTTATAAAACCTTGATTGTCGGATTCAAGTTTCTGGATTCCAGTGCAGAATTTGTCATCGGGCAAATAACCGTCAAGTTTGACCTCAACGAAAAGGTCGCGGCTATTTCGAAGCACGGAATAAGTTTGGGTCATTTGAATAGGATGGCCGTTGAACATCCAATCATTATCGATCACTTGAATAGTATGGTCATCAATTACTTTTTGAGTGCGAGATGCGACTGTGTCGATAGTTACGGGATTCCCGTTCTGAACTCCACGGAACGAACCGGCAGCAATAGATTTCCCAGCCCAAAGCACATCGATGCCATATCCTTCTTTCAGTTGGTCGGGAGTGGTATAAAACCCGGTGACATCAAGTTCGAGTTGAGGAGTCTGCTTCACGTAGAGGTCAAGGCTCTGACGATTGTCCATATATACACGATAAGCAACCCAAGGATTTTCAATCACGGCACCGTGACCGTAGATAGCATCATACATGTAGCGAGTATTGGCATTTCCAGGAAAGGTGATAGCATCGATTCTTGGGTGAGTCTTTTTTTCATCGCGAAGTTTGATGTAGGCGTCAGTCTGGGCTGTCGCGCTGATCGCAATCGCGAAGAGAAGGGTGGAGATTATGATTTTTTTCATTGTTAAAAATTTTTTATTAGCTTGATGAATCGTGATAAATCATGATTAAACATGGTAAATCATGGTTTATCTTAATAAGATTAATGTCGGATTTCAATGGCTTTGCCGTCTTTATCGAGGCTGAATAGAGGCATTGTGGCTTCGGGGTCGACATCGTAATAGTGCACAGCGCTGTCGTTGACGTAGGGATGATTGTCTTTCAGCATACGGTAGACCTCAGCACCAGCCCAAATAGTAGGACCATAGCCGTGAGCCGCCTTTACGCTGACCGGACGATATGCATAGTAAGCGGGGTCGAAGCCCATGCCGGTGCCTACACATACTCCTTCCACTTCGCCTTTTGGATTTATCTTAGTAGAGACGGCTTCCCAAGCCAACTGAGCCACGGGTCCATATGTGGTAGCCTCGAGCCACCCTTCGTTTACACCGTGAGCAAGAGCATAGGCGAAAATAGCAGTTGCGGAGGTTTCCTCGTAAGTTTCCGGACGGTCGAGCAGCTGATGCCAAAAACCGTCGATGCCCTGAAGTTCTGCCAGCCCGGCAGCATGTTTGCGGTAGATGTCAAGAATCTCAGCTCTCTTGGGATGATTTTCCGGGAGGTAGTCGAGGAGTTGACAAAGGGTGAGAATAGCCCAACCGTTGGCGCGTCCCCAAGCCATTGAGGGTTGATGGGTAGCATCCTCAAGGTAGCCATGACGGAAGATGTTTTTCTCCGGCATCCACATGCGTTTGAAGAATCCGGATGCAATACGAGCGGCTTCGTCGAGTTGCTCGGGATGATCTTTATATTTGCTTCTGACAGCCATTGAAGGAAGAGCCATAAACATATCATCGAGCCAAATTGCATTATAATGAGGACGGTTTCGTGCTATAGTGCCGTCTGCAAGATGAACAGGGCTTTGCTCTACGACAGCCCAATATTGCTCAATGTATGGATCTATTTTAAGAGTGGAATCAGCCATAGCAGCGCGCATCCAAGCGCCAGCCATTGCTCCGGCATCATCGAGAGTACGCGGATCTTTTACTTGGCGTAGCTGACCATCTTCCGAAACGTCTCCGGCTTTGTCGGCCTCATCAGCGAGGAAGCGTATGCGATCGCTCACATAGTCAGAGTATTTCTTGTCTCCAGTGATTTTCGCTGCATCGAGAAGAGCATCATACATCACTGCCCATTCGTAGCTTGTCAGTCGATAGGTGCCTTGGTTCACTTTTCCATCAGTCATCTTGGCAGGAGTGACCTCGTCGATATAAGCGAATACTCTGTCGATGTCTGCCTTCACAGAGTCAGGATTGAGTTGACCGTAAGGAGTCTTATAGTCAGGCTGTAGGAGGTGGAGTGGGGTAGTGGAGTCGTTGATCTCATCATCTGCAGCTTTCTGATCATTTTTGCCGCAAGCTGCAAAAATTGCAAGGGATACTAATAGGGCTAATTTTTGAGTTTTCATAAATTATAAATTTTCGGGCTTCCGCCCTCACATATATTTCTTATTTGATTTGAGTGCCACGGAATTTGCGTCCTTTCAGGTCGGGCCCAAAGTAGAAGCCTGGCTCAGCGGGCTGATTGTAGGCGACATTTTGGTTGGCGACACTTACGCGATATGCCGGGTCTTCCATGAAGGTGTGGAATCGGTAGTCTGTAGGATAGTCTGTGACGTAGATGCGTAGGGATTGATTGTCAGGGGTTCTTGCGATGACTTCTTCTCGCCAGTCGCCAAGGATGTCGGCTTGCAAGCAAGGATTGGCTTTAGTCCAATTATTAGAGGCGACTCCCTCAAGTTCTTTAAGAATATCAACCTTTCCGGATTCCCAATTATATTTGCTTATTGCCAATGTCTTGGTATTTCCATCAAGAAGTTCAGTCAGCAAGTCACCGTCCCAAAGAAGACAGAAGTTGACAGGAATATTGGCGTGGGTCTCTCCCAAAAACTCATTTTGTGGGGTTATGATTTCACCCTTGAAAGATCTAAGCCCTCCAGAGCTTGGCGACCACAATTCAACACCTTCATGGGTAGGATCGATGTCTCCGGCCATGCAGCGACCAATGTCTTTATTGCTCGGATAGCGGAGAATGACTTCTCCAGTTGCCGCATCGCGGAGTGTGGTGCCATCTTTTTTGTTTTCGTGGCACCCCCATACGTAGTATTTTTCATTGTTAATGTCGGAAATGAGATGGATTGCATCGCCATGATACATTCCGGTGGAATATAGACCTTTGCCATTATGGTCAATAGTCATTTGGCCATAGATGATTTCGTCGCACCCATCACCGTCGACATCTGCAATGCGAAGATTATGGTTTCCTTGCCCTCCATAAGCTTCATTTCCAGGGGTAGTGGAATCGAAAAGCCAACGCAATTTCAATTCTTTGCCATCCCAGTCATAGGCTGCAAGCCCGGTCTTTGCATAATACCCACGGCACATTACGACTGAAGGATGCACTCCGTCGAGATAGGCGATTGCACCAAGATAGCGTTCGCTGCGGTTGGCATATCCGTCGCCCCAATCTTTGAGTTGTCCACGTGCGGGAAGATAATCAACAGTACTCATGGCCTCTCCTGTCTTTCCGTTGAATACAGTGAGATATTCTGGGCCTGCTATTATACGGCCTTTCATGTTTCTCCAGTCGGCTTTCGGGCTTCCAATAAGTTTGTTTTTTCCGTCCAGGGTGCCGTCGGCTGTTTTGCAAACGACTTCCGCGCAACCGTCACCATCCAGGTCGTAGACCATAAACTGGATGTAGTGGGCTCCGGAACGAATATTCTCTCCAAGGTTGATGCGCCAGAGTTTTGTTCCGTCGAGTTTGTAGCAGTCAAGGAAAGTCGGGCCTGTAAAGCCATCGTGAGCATTGTCGTGAGAATTAGTCGGATCCCATTTAAGAATAATCTCATACTCACCATCACCGTCAACGTCACCAACTGAGGCATCGTTGGCGTTGTAGAAATATTCCTTGCCCCAGATATCGACCCCAAGTTCGGGACGATCTAATGGAATGTCGATATATCCATTGGGAGCATTTTGGGGAAGGACGTATGAGCCTGAAAGATTACCTTTAGAGGGTCTGACTTCATAGGTAGCGGCATCGTGGCCTTTGTAATTGTCTGTATAATAAGTTGATTCTCGAATGGGGGCTTTGTTGATTTTCTTTCCGTTTCGGTAAATGTCGAAAGATTGAGATTCCGGATCTTGCGAGAGGTAGCGCCAAGAGATGTTAACTTTGTCGGGAGATTCCCTGACGGCAACCACACCTCGGCCAAGATTCTCCATTTTTAATTTGGAGAAGTCATAGCGGGCTTGGGCATTGGCCTGAGCGGAGCATAGGGAAAGAGCTGCGCAGAGCAAAAGCATCCGAAAGACGAATTTTTTCATGATAGTGGTAATATAGGGTTAGTTTTAGGTTAGCGCCATAAAGGCTATGGAATTGCAAAGTTAAGAAAAAATTTTTAATAACTCAACTTTCGCTTGCGAAAGTTGAAGGATAAAAAGGCAATAAGGTTAAAGGGTTATTACTCGATGTAGATTATTTATGATGCGGGCTCTAAGGAGTTTGGAATGGATATTTCATTTTTGTTGTGTTTATTACATTTTTGTAAATGGTGAACAAATAATGTATTAAAGCCATTTTAAGGATAAAGACACATTTTTATACACACCATTATTCTCTTAATACTATGAAAAAATTATCTTTGATATTCGCAATCGTTTTCGGAGTATTCTCTGTTTCAGCAAGAAATTATACTCACGATGTAAATGTTCTTCCTGAGCAGGCCCATGCAATACTTGATGAACACTTCGATTCAGAAATAAGCCATATCAAAATAGGGAAAGAATTTGGCCAGATCAGGGCATTTGATGTAGTAATGACTGATGGCTCTAAGATATCGTTTGATAAGCATGGAAATTGGAAAGAAGTAGAAGTCAGTGGTACGGAGTCTGTCCCATCAGCGCTTATTCCGAATCCAATAAAAACTTTTGTGAAAGATAATCAAAAAACAGTGAAAGTCACAGGCATTGAAAAGAATAACTATGGTTACGATGTAGAGCTCTCAAATGGGAAAGATGCAAAATTTACAGAAAAGGGTAAATTCATTAGATATGAAGACTAA
>CAZCZX010000059.1:10440-14590 GCA_964503095.1 uncultured Sangeribacter sp. | reverse complement strand
GCCACTACAATAGTGATATGTGCGAAGCCGGTGGATAAAGCCATTCTGCGAATGAAGAAGATGTTTCCCAAAGGATAAATGCATAAAAAAGGATAAAAAAATAGGTTTTTTTATATAAAATATTTGTGGTTACAAAAAATTTCACTAATTTTGTGTATGTATCCATTAAGCGGTCGCATCCGCCCTCAATCCTTATAGACAATGACAAATTCCGAGATTCTCAGGCAAGCCCTGAAATTATATTTTGGTTTCGACTCCTTCAAAGGAAAGCAAGAAGAAATAATCCAGTCGCTTCTCGACGGGGAGGATGTCTTCGTGCTTATGCCGACAGGAGGAGGAAAGTCATTGTGCTATCAGTTGCCCGCACTGATGTCAGAAGGAACGGCGATTGTGATTTCTCCTCTCATTGCTTTAATGAAAAATCAAGTGGATGCAATCCGCAATTATGCGGAAAATGATGGGATTGCACATTTCTTGAATTCGACTCTTACTCGGGCAGCCATAGAGAATGTGAAGAAAGATGTAGCAGAAGGCAGAACAAAACTCCTATATGTTGCACCTGAATCGTTGACGAAGGATGAGAATGTGGAATTTCTGCGAAGTGTGAAGATCTCATTCTTCGCGGTAGATGAGGCTCATTGCATTTCTGAGTGGGGGCATGACTTCCGTCCCGAATATAGAAAAATTCGGCCGATCATTTCTCGAGTAGGGAATAGGCCAGTCATAGCCCTAACAGCGACTGCAACACCGAAAGTGCAGCACGACATACAGAAGAATCTCGGAATGCTTGAAGCAAAAGTATATAAATCAAGTTTCAATAGAGAAAATCTTTATTATGAAGTAAGACCTAAGACAAAAGATATTGATGCCACTATCATTCGCTTTGTGAAGCAACAGAAAGGCAAAAGCGGCATTATTTATTGCCTGAGCAGAAAAAAAGTGGAAGAAATGGCAGAATTGCTGAAGGTCAACAATATCCGTGCACTCCCTTACCATGCTGGAATGGAGACGACAGTGAGGAGTGAAAATCAGGATGCTTTTCTTCATGAAGAAGTAGACGTGATAGTCGCTACCATTGCCTTTGGAATGGGTATCGACAAGCCAGATGTGAGATATGTGATTCATTACGATATCCCCAAAAGTCTTGAAAGTTACTATCAGGAGACTGGTAGAGCAGGAAGAGATGGAGGTGAGGGCACTTGCATCGCCTTCTTCGCACGGAAAGACCTTCAAAAATTAGACAAACTAATGCTCTCAAAAACACCGACAGAGCAGGAAATTGGTAGGCAGCTGCTTGCTGAGACCGCTGCGTATGCGGAATCTTCAGTATGCCGCCGACGGATTCTCTTGCACTACTTCGGTGAAAACTATGAAAATGACAATTGTGGCAACTGCGACAATTGCAAACACCCAAAAACATTTGTGGAAGCTACAGAAGAATTATGCGCCGTCATGGATACGGCCCTCGCACTTAAGGAAAAATACAAAGCGGAATATATCATTTGCGTAATGATAGGCCGCGCTACTGATGAGATTCGTGAAAATGGTCATGATGAAATTGAAATGTTCGGATGTATGCCTAACTCCGACGAGCGTATGCTCGCTGCTGTCATCAGGCAAGCCGACATAGCAGGATATATCAAGCGTGACCTCGAAAACTATGGAATCCTGAAAGTGACTGCCAAAGGAAAGAAGTATTTGAAAAAACCTTCTCCGCAGTTTAAGATAGTTGAGGATTCAGAGTTTTCCGATCAGGAGATAGAACCCCAACCCATTGCAGGTTCGGGAGCTGCCGACGAAGTGCTCTATAAAATCCTTGTCGACTTGAGAAAGAAGATTGCCAGAAAGAATGATGTTCCTCCTTATGTAGTGTTTCAAGAGCCATCTCTTGAAGCCATGGCCACTACATATCCAATCACGATGGAAGAACTTTCGTTTATTCCCGGTGTCGGTACCGGCAAGGCAAAGCGCTTTGGCGATGATTTCCTCAAGGCTATAAAAGAATATGTTGAGGAAAATGAAATAGTCAGGCCGGAAGATTTTAAGGTGAGGATGATGCCCAATAAGTCAAAACTGAAGGTGTATCTGATCACTGGAATCGACCGTAAGATTGCGCTCGATGAACTCGCTGAAGGAAAGGGTCTTGAATTCAATGAACTATTGGATGAACTTGAATCAATAGTGGCAGCAGGCATCAAGATCAACATCGACTATTTCCTAAAGGATGTCCTTGAAGAAGGAGTAGAAGAAGACATAATGGACTATTTCAGTGAGACTGAAGAGGATAACCTTGAAGAAGCTATTCAGGAATTGGGCGAGGATTACACTGAAGAAGAAATCAGGCTTGTAAGAATCAAGTTCCTTTCCGATATGGGGAATTAAAACCAGACACGGAGAAATAAAAAAAAGCGCCTTAAGGCGCTTTTTTTTATTTTATTCATTACACTAAGGTAATGATTAATTATAAAGGCGTTCGCGAGCTGCAGCGACTTTTTCATCGGTGATGTAGTCATCGTAGTCCATCATCTTGTCGATGATTCCATTTGGAGTGAGTTCTATGATGCGGTTGCAGACAGTCTGGATGAATTCGTGGTCATGGCTCGACATCAGTATCACACCCTTGAAATTTTGCAGAGTATTATTGAATGCCTGAATGGATTCAAGGTCGAGGTGGTTGGTCGGAGAGTCGAGAACTAAAGTATTCGCATCCGTCAGCATCATTCTGGCTATCATACAGCGTATTTTTTCGCCTCCGGATAGCACACTTGCCTTTTTGAGGACATCGTCGCCACTGAAAAGCATCTTTCCAAGGAATCCTTTAAGATAAATTTCTGACGAATCATTGGAGTACTGGCACAGCCAGTCTACGAGATTCAGATCAGTATTAAAGAATGAACTGTTGTCGAGAGGGAGATACGCAGTAGTGATAGTCTGTCCCCAATCATAGTCGCCTGCATCAGCCTTGCGATTGCCCATGATGATTTCAAATAAAGCAGTCATGGCTCGTGGGTCGCGGCTTAGGAATGCAACCTTGTCACCCTTTTCTATCTGGAAATTGACATCATCGAAAAGCACTTCGCCATCCACAGTTGCCTTTAGTCCCTTAACTTCAAGAATCTTATTCCCTACTTCTCGGTTGGGAGTGAATATTATGCCCGGATAACGGCGTGTGGACGGTTGTATCTCTTCAATATTGAGTTTTTCGAGCATCTTCTTTCTGGAAGTGGTCTGTTTTGACTTTGCCACATTTGCAGAAAATCTACGTATAAACTCCAGAAGTTCCTTTTTCTTCTCTTCCGCTTTTTTATTAGCCATTTGCTGCTGACGAAGAGCAAGTTGGGAAGACTGATACCAGAAACTGTAATTCCCGGCAAAAAGGGATATCTTATTATAGTCTATGTCAAGAGTATGAGTGCTCACGGCATCGAGGAAGTGACGGTCGTGGCTCACTACAAGCACAGTATTTTCAAAATTACAAAGATAATTTTCGAGCCAAGCTACAGTCTCGAGGTCAAGGTCGTTGGTAGGTTCGTCGAGAAGCAGATTGTCAGGATTGCCGAAGAGAGCTTTTGCAAGCAAAACGCGCACCTTTTCATTGGCTCCCATATCACGCATCAGCGAATAGTGGGAATCTTCTTTGATTCCTAAGCCTGAGAGCAGAGCGGCAGCATCGCTTTCTGCATTCCACCCTTCCATCTCAGCAAATTTTTCTTCAAGTTCCGCTGCCCGAATACCATCTTCTTCTGTGAAATCCTCTTTAGCATATAGGGCATCTTTTTCTTGCATGATGTCCCACAATACGGTGTGGCCTCGAAGCACAGTCTCTATTACTGTGCAATCGTCATATTTGAAGTGATCCTGTTCCAGGACTGAAAGACGTTCACCAGGTCCCATTGTCACACTGCCTGACGTCGGGGTGAGTTGACCGGAAAGTATGCGCATCAGGGTAGACTTGCCCGCGCCATTTGCACCTATGATTCCATAGCAGTTACCGTGCGTAAAAGTAAGGTTGACATCCGAAAATAGCGGTTTTTTGCCAAATTGGATGCTTAAATTGCTTGTCTGTATCATCTTTTGTTTGATTGTTCTCTTTTCAGACTGCAAAATTAATAAAAATAATTTAGAATTTAGAATTTAGAATTTAGAATTT
>CAZCZX010000059.1:7046-10340 GCA_964503095.1 uncultured Sangeribacter sp. | reverse complement strand
GTGTTTGGGTCAGAAGCGTACGGCGAGTTCTATGACTAATTTATTGCCTTGGCCGTCGGAAGGAGTGTATCCGTGCTGATAGAAGTATTGCTCATAGTCGAGCATAACATCGGCAAAAACTTTCTTGTATTTATAGGTCAGAGTGCCTCCGATTGTGGCCCGGTGCCGACCCTCATAGTCAGAATCTCCGGTCACGCCGTTCCATTGGCGCGTCATTCCGTCATATCTGGCTTGGACCGACCAGCGGTTGAAGAGTCCAAGCTTTGCCGGCTTCCCAAAATCACCCCACACCACCCAAGAATGAGCGTCGTTATGGAAGGAATTTACATAATGCTCATTCATGTATTCTAATCCACCTCTCCAGTCTCCATGCTTCCATGTGGTGCCAATGTCGTAGAGCATGATGCGAGTGACGTCGGGAAGTATGTCCATTATTCCACCGCATATATTGAAGTCGCCAGCCTGAAGAGTGATGCGTCCGCAGCCCATATAGGATTTGCTCCATGTATTATGATTAGATACTCCACCGGCATTTCCTACCGCTGCCTCAATTGTCAATGGAAGTGAGATAGGGACTGAATATGTGACTTTTGCACCAACTTTTCGGTAATTACACATGTATTTCCCCATAAATGATCGGTTGGCAAACACATAATTTTGTGGCGCCATAAAAGGTTCGCGTCCGAATGGCATGCGAAACTGTCCGGCTTGAATTTCCAGTCCTTTTGCCACTTCCATTTTAGCATAAGCATCATGAAACTTAAATACTCCTTGATCACACAAGTCAACTTGAAAAAAATAGCCGATTTTGGGAGCAATCTTTCCTTCGGCTGTGAATCGAGCCCATCTAACTTCAAAACGACTCTTACCTGTCTCAGTATCAATCTCCCATCGAGGGCGGACTGCACCATGAAATTCTGGAATGTAGCTGATTTTTTCAGATTCCTCTGCAGGTTGATGGTCGTTTTCTGCAAATATAGGTGAATTGACGGACGCGGCTGTTAATAAAAATATAAGGGCGAAAATATGATTTTTCATGATCATGAAGTAGTTTTAGATGGCAAAATTAGGAAATTTTTATTATCTTTGCAAAAAAATACGAGAAATCATGGTAAAACATATTGTAACTTTCAAGCTTAATGGGAGCAATGAATTGCGTCGAAAAATAGCTGAAGATTTCAAGAAGGCGCTCCTTGCTTTGCCTGAGCAGATTGAATGCCTTCAAAGCATGGAGGTGGGAATCAACGAAAATCCATCTGAAGACTGGGACGTAGTGCTAATAGCCGTAGTGCCCACGATGAAAGATGTATCGGTCTACGCCAAGCATCCTGCGCATGTGGCTGCTGCGGCCATCCTCGGCCCTTATAAGGAAGCAAGAGCATGCGTTGACTATGAATTTTGACGGGCTCTTAATTGGCGATGATAAAGCTTCAGATAGAAAAACTGACCAAATCGATTGGCGACCGCATTTTGTTTTCTGATCTTTCTCTCACTGTAGAAGAAGGAGATAAGATTGGAATTGTGGCTCGTAATGGATCTGGGAAGACCACGCTCCTTAATATCATCTGTGGTCTTGATGACTTCGACAGTGGTAAGATCACATTCTCTGATGGTGTGAGAGTGGGTTATCTTTCCCAAAGTCCAGGGTATGATGTCAATGAGACTGCTCTTGAATATGCTACGCCTCAGCCTCAAAACAGTGATGACTATAATGCCCCTGACAGGGCCAAGCAAATGCTTTCCCAACTTGGGATAACAGATTATAATCAGAAACTTGGATCCATGTCAGGCGGTCAGTTTAAAAGAGTGTCTATTGCTAAAGTGCTTCTTGAGCAACCGGATTTGTTGATACTTGACGAGCCCACCAATCACCTTGATATAGCCATGGTAGAATGGCTTGAGTCATATCTGTCCAGATTGAGATCCACAGTAATAATGGTGACTCACGACCGTTATTTCCTTGACAATGTATGCAACAGAATTCTGGAGATTGACCGTGAAGAGGCTTTCCTATATGATGGCAACTATGATTATTATCTTAGGAAACGCACTGAAAGGCATGAAGTGCTCAGCGCCGAACTTGCAAAGGTGAAAAATCTTTTGCGCACAGAACTCGAATGGATGCGTCGTCAGCCACAAGCACGCGGAAGCAAAGCCAAATATCGAATTGACTCCTTTCATGATCTTGAGAAGCGAAGCCATGTAAATCTCAGTGAGAAGGATGTGCGTCTCGCTGTAAAAGGGAGTTACATTGGCAATAAGATTTTCGAGGCTGTGCATGTTGCCAAGAAATTTGAGAAGGCCCTTCCGGATGGAACGCGCCATGAGATTGCCATTCTAAATGATTTCAATTATAATTTTGCGCGATTTGACAAGGTAGGAATTGTTGGGGATAATGGAGCAGGAAAGTCTACTTTCATAAAAATGCTGCTTGGTGAGTTGACTCCGGATTCCGGACATTTTGATGTTGGGGAAACCGTGAGATGGGGCTATTATTCCCAAGAAGGAATGACTGATTTCGACGAGAAGAAGAAGGTGATTGACGCGGTCAGAGAAATTGCTGAGACTGTCAAGATCGACGAAAAGACTACACTGACAGCATCTCAGTTTCTTACACACTTTCTGTTTGAACCATCTACTCAGCAAAAATACATTTACAAACTGAGTGGGGGAGAACGTCGCCGATTATATTTAGCAACTGTCTTGATGCGTCAGCCCAATTTCTTGATTCTTGATGAGCCTACCAACGACCTTGACATCATGACCCTTGGTGTGCTTGAAGATTATTTAGCAAATTTCAAAGGTTGCGTAATAGTAGTGAGCCACGACCGTTTCTTCCTCGACAGGATTGTAGATCATATATTTGTGATGAAGGGAGACGGAGAAGTTCGTGATTTCCCAGGCGATTATTCTACGTATCGCCATTGTGTAAGACAAGAGGAACGGGAACTCAAGGCGGCAGCAGAAGAGGCTAAGCGTATTGCTGATGCAAAAGCTGGCTCTGAGAACGCCGGGGCTGCTAAACAGAAAACTGAAAGGAAACCCAAACTCTCATTCAAAGAAAAAAAGGAAATGGAGGCTCTTGAGATTGAACTCGATAGTCTCAATAATGAAAAGAATGATCTTGAGGCCGGTATGTCGTCTGGCAACATGACAGTTGAAGAGATTACAAAGGCAGGAGCAAGAATACAAGAAGTAATCGAGCGAATAGACGAAGCAGAGATGCGAATGCTCGAACTAATGGAAAAAGAAGGATGAAGCCCATGGCCTCATCCTTCTTTAAGTTATCAGAGT
>CAZCZX010000059.1:0-6946 GCA_964503095.1 uncultured Sangeribacter sp. | reverse complement strand
AAATTAAATTGAGGCTATCATCTCAATCTCAACCAGTGCCTGCTTTGGAAGTTCTTTGACTGCGAATGCGCAGCGAGCAGGATAAGGAGCAGCAAAATACTCAGAGTATACTTCATTCATAGCTCCAAAGAGATTCATATCTGCAAGGAAAACTGTAGTCTTTACTACGTCATCGAAAGATGCTCCGGCTTCTTCAAGGATTGCCTTAGCATTCTCAAGGCTCTGGCGTGTTTGGCATTTGATGCATTCTCCCATTGTGCCATCAGCAGGATTGATTGGAAGCTGACCTGATACGAATATGAGGTTGCCGGCTTTTACAGCCTGACTGTAAGGTCCGATTGCTCCAGGTGCCTTTTTTGTGTCTATTTGAGTCTTCATGTCTTGGTTTAAAAGTTTAATTGTTTAATCTTTTATGGTTTTGATCTTAATTCGTAGATCTTAATTCTTATAACATAATCCCTTAATCTTTCTTTTGGCGGCGAGGAATATTGACGTTTTCGGCATCAAAAACCTTGCTTGATGAGCGGTCGAATATCTTCCAATGTTGAAGTTGCTGTGCTGGAATAAGATCTGTGCGGTCGGATGGAATTACTGTGAAGTTAGTTCCTTTGCCAGTGGGCTTGGCGCAGAAGAAAGTGTCATAGTCTGCCCATTTCACGCGGGCTTTTCCATCTTCGTCTCGTTCAACCCTTACCCTCATGTATGCACCTCCACGTGTGTCGCCTGTCTTCATGTTTGATATGAAGTTGCCTAATGAAAACACTACTGGCACATCCTGATTTCGCTTTTCATCACGCACCATTCTCATAGGTTGAATCACGTGTGGATGGCTTCCAATCACCATGTCAGCACCATTGTCAATAAGGAATTGAGCCTGCTCGCGCTGAATTGCGTTCTCATGAAGCACATATTCAATACCCCAGTGCATGGTCACTACTATGATTTCTGCTCCTGCCTCTCTTGTCTTTTTGATTTCTTCGGCCATTCGATTTCGGTCGATTAGCGACACCTCCATACCATCGCGTGCAGGAATGCCATTCGTGCCATAGGTGTAATTGAGAAATCCGAATTTTATTCCATTGATGTTTTTGATATATGGCACTTTTGCTTCTCTGTCTGCGGCATCGTGGTATGTGCCGATATGGTCTACACCAAGAGAGTCAAGAGCACTTATGGTGCGCCGGGCTGCTTTCATTCCAGAGTCAAGGCAGTGATTATTGGCAGTCAGCATCATGTCAAATCCTGCATCTGCAAGTGCTTGCGCATAACTGTCGGGAGCACTGAAACAAGGATATCCACTATAGCGTGGACCTCCACCAAGCGGCACTTCAAGATTTACTACAGCATAGTCTGCTTCTGTCACTATTGGAGCTATCCATCTGAAACATTCAGAATAGTCGTAGTATTTGCCATTCCCTTCTGCCAATGCCTGATCAAGTTGAGCCTGATGCTGCATGGCATCTCCAGCAAAAAGCAGTGTGGCTCCTGGTCGTGAAGGAACAATGCTATCGGAGGAATTTGCAGCAGATCCTGTGAGAAACTGGAGCAAGCTAAAGAGGAGAACGAGAGCACAGGAATTCAGTGTCATTGCATCGTCTGGATGGAGTAAGTGAATATGGTCTGGGCCTTATCCATAAGCAGTCGGCACATTGAAGGTTTCTGAATATATGGTGTGCATTTTGTCAGATAAGTCTCTTTGGCTGTGCTTGAGGAGTATCCGTAGTAATAATAGTAATTGTAGTTGTTGTTTGATTCATTTGATTCAAACTCCAGATTTACAGGTACTATTGTGAAATCTATATCCTCATCTTTTACTCCATTCTTTATAAGGTCGAGAATATAGTTTCTCATTGAAGAGAACGCATATTCTTTTTTCGTAGCGTTGTAAGTGGCATAGAACGAGTCTTTGTTGTCTGGAAGAGAATTGTTTGCAAAGAATTCTTTAAGTTTTGACTTCTTTATCATAAGAAGATAAGGGGGAGGCGTAATTCCATAGTCATTGCTTATCTCTTCGGCAGGGATACTGAATTTAAGATCGCTTACTACAGCCAACTTAGATTGTGATTTATTATAAATACCAATCAATTCTTTGGCTGGGAATGTTAAGTCGATACGGTATCCTCCGGGTGTGGTGACCAAAGCTTCGTTTTGTGCAGAGAGACTCTGTAGATATTGAGATGGCTGATAAACCACATTGTTGCTATTCAATACAATAGGAGAAGATTGGAAAACTCCGGCATAAGAAGACTTGGTCTTGACCACTACCGAAGATGTGCCATCTTCATTCTTCTCAGTTTCTTCTGCTTTGTAACTGTAGAAAATGACAAAAATGGACTCTTGAATATTAGCAACACATCCTCGTCCGAATGATGGCTCGACATAAATCCCATGGAAATACTGTTCAAAGGTTTGTGGCCATGCGAACGTTGACGGATTGTTGCGATATGCTTCCACTGTCTTCTGAGCCATCTCCTTACTCATTGGAATTTCAATGTTTATACTGCTTAATTTTTGATAAAGGGAATCGCTCATGCCGAGGGCTGAGAGTGTATAGCTCCTGGTGCCTAACAGAGATGACTGGTCATAATAACCGGTTGGGTCAAAACGGTTATCAATATCAAGCGGCAAACTCTTTGTCAATTCATACACTTTAAGCTGCTGCGGAGCGAGGGAGTCTCCAGTGAGATCTCCGCGTTTTATGTTGAGCAGCAATTTCATGGAATCAACATTTTCTATAGGAATGGAATCAGGAATTGCAAGCTTGCTTGCACACATCATACGGCTGACAAAAGAGCAACGTAAATCTCCATATTCAGGAACACTGATGCGCCCGATTAAGTTGTTGGTGCTTCTGGCATCTATTGAGTCATCATAAATTGTGTAATATGAAATCTTCGGACACTCCACCAGCAGTTGATTGTCTCCACGATGGATGTATTGGTCAGTTCCGTTCCAAATTAAGGAATCAAGGGCAATTTGCACCTCATTTGAAGCAAGGTCACTTCCTACGGTTGGGACATTGTCTTCACAGGCACTGAATATTCCGGCTATGGATGTGGCAAGAAGGGATGCTCCAAAGATTCGCTTTATCTTGCTCATGGTCGTATATCGTGTCATTTTTATAATTTGTCGTAAAATTCTATATAAGCTTCAAGATTTCCGTCAGCTTCTTCCTTAAGCATATATGGAATGCCTTTTGCTTCCACAGCGGCAAGAAGGTCCGGATCGGGGACATCGGTCATGAATATTACACCGTCAGAATTGTCTATCGCCATGCGGTGAAGCAACTTGGTGCTTTTTTCCATTTCCGAATAGCTTGACAAGAATTCCTCTTTTACTCCATCTTCAATTAGACGGCGGAAAAAATCGGCATCGATGTTAACTTCATTGTCTTCAGGGAGAACCGTATATACTATCTTTGAATTTTCAAATGGTACGGAGTCTGCGAGTTGGCGTAAATAGACCGGCGTCATGGATGCAATCCAACCTTGGGAATGTATCACAGCAGGATCCCATTGTAGTTTCTTTGCTGTTTCTACCGTAGACCGGGTGAAAAATATTATACGCTGGTCATTGTCTTGTCGGTTGCTTCCGACATCATCAAGGTCTGAATCAAGTTTGTCAAAATAATCATCATTATCGATGAAATATACTTGGGTGCGGGTTGGGTGTAGGCTTGCAACTTTCAGCAACAGAGGATGGTCGTTATCGTCGATGGTGACATTAAGTCCGCTTAACCGAATCACTTCATGAAGCTGATTGCGACGTTCGTTAATATTTCCCCATTTAGGAGTAAACGTGCGGACCTCGTAACCTCTTTTGTGTATGCCTGTGGCAACCTCTTTGCCCAGTGTTGATATTTTTTCCGGCGGAAGGTAAGGAGCTACCTCCTGAGCCACAAATAGGAATTTTTTCTTGGCCATAATATATTTTTTATGTCGGGACTTGCATGATGCAGCAAGCATCACTCCATGCCCGACTGCAAAATTACAAAAAAAAATCCAATTATAAGGAACGCAACCTCTCCTTTTTGCCGATTTAGACCTCTAAAACATTAAATTTCTATTTTTTTAACTCTCAAAGGTGTTTTTTAGGCTAAATTACTTGGTGCGTTTGTGACTTATTTATTAATTTTGCAAGTTGAAATTCACAGTGTGTCTTATAAGACTTAGTAAGACAGATCTGAAACATTGAAAAATAATGGCAATGCAGATAATTCGTAGTGTCAGCGATCTGGAGGCCTTCGTAGGCAAGACGCTTGGCAATGGAAAGACAATAGGACTTGTTCCTACAATGGGTGCTCTTCATGAGGGACACCTTTCGCTCGTGAAGAGGGCTGTCGCTGAAAACGACGTGGCTCTTGTCAGTGTTTTTGTCAATCCGACACAGTTTAATAATTTAGAAGACCTTGCTACCTATCCGCGAAACGAGGAAGAGGACTTCCGCCTGCTCGCAGGAGAAGGCACCACTGCTGTCTTTGCTCCTTCGGTAGAGGAAATGTATCCGGAAGGCACAGGGCGCGACCATGAATTTGCACTTGGCACTGCTGCTGAGGTGATGGAAGGAAAGTTTCGCCCCGGTCATTTTCAGGGAGTGGCTCAGGTAGTGAGTCGTCTTTTCCGTCTTTGTCGTCCTACTCGCGCATATTTCGGAGAAAAAGATTTCCAGCAGATTGCCGTAATACGCAATATGGTAGAATCAGAACATATTGATGTTGAAATCGTGCCGGTGCCTATCAAACGTGCTGATGATGGGCTTGCTCTTTCTTCGCGCAATGCTCTTCTGACTGAAGAGCAACGCAAAGTGGCTCCTGAGATTCATGCTGCGTTGGCTTATAGCGTTGAATATGCTAAAGATCATTCAGTGCAAGCCACACATGACACAGTGGTAGAGCGTATCAATGCTGTGCCTCATATGGATGTGGAATATTTTGAGATCGTAGATGGCAGAACACTTCTTCCAATAGATGAATGGTCGGAATCTCCCGACATAGTAGGGTGTATTACAGTCTATTGCGGTAAAGTGCGTCTTATCGACAATATCAGATATAAATAAATTAACTTGTGCAAGCTATGCAGATAGAAATGCTGGCCTCAAAGATACATCGGGTGCACGTCACCGAGGCCAATCTCAACTATATCGGAAGCATAACTGTAGACTCCGCTCTTTTGGATGCAGCCGGGATCCTACCGGGTCAGAAAGTTGCGGTGGTCAACAATAATAATGGAGAGCGTCTGGAAACTTATGTAATTGCTGGAAAACCAAATTCCGGAGTCATTTGCCTCAATGGTGCAGCTGCCCGTAAGGCTCAGGTAGGGGATATCATTATCATAATCGCCTACGCTTCAATGACTCCCGACGAGGCCAAGACATTCCAGCCAAAGATCATCTTCCCGGACACAGCCACAAATCTACTGAAATAATAATTAAAATATAATGTGTAATTTCATAAATGCATCTACTGGAAATTCAAAGACAAGTAATTATGAATTATGCATTATGAATTATGCATTAATACTCAAATATTATGTTTAATAACCTTTCCGAAAGACTCGAACGTTCGTTTAAGATCCTAAAGGGTGAAGGACGAATCACCGAGATCAACATAGCAGAGACCATGAAAGATGTGCGTCGCGCTCTTCTTGACGCCGACGTCAACTATAAGGTGGCTAAGAATTTTACGGATACTGTCAAGCAAAAAGCTCTTGGTCAGAATGTGATCAACGCATTGAAGCCGAAAGAGCTGATGGTGAAAATTGTTCACGACGAACTTACTGCTTTGATGGGTGGTAAAGAGGAGCCACTCGTTCTCGAAGGAAAACCTGCGATCATCCTTATGTCGGGTTTGCAAGGTTCAGGTAAGACTACTTTCTCTGGCAAACTTGCGCTAAAACTCAAGAAAAAAGGTCGCAAGCCTCTTCTTGTTGCAGGCGACGTTTATCGTCCGGCTGCCATTGATCAGTTGAAGGTGCTTGCTGAGCAAATCGATGTGCCAGTATATACTGAGGAGGGAAACAAAAACCCTGTTGAAATCGCAGAGAATGCCATCAAATTTGCTAAGGACAATAAACTTGATCTTGTAATTGTCGATACAGCCGGGCGTCTTGCTGTTGATGAAGAGATGATGCAGGAGATCGCTGCCATTAAAAAAGCGGTTAATCCTGACGAGACTCTCTTTGTGGTTGACTCAATGACAGGCCAGGATGCTGTCAACACCGCTAAGGAATTTAACGACCGTCTCGACTTTAATGGCGTTATACTTACTAAACTTGATGGTGATACTCGTGGTGGTGCCGCTCTTTCAATACGTTCGGTAGTCGATAAGCCTATCAAGTTTGTCGGTATCGGTGAGAAGATGGAGGATATCCAGGAATTTAATCCGGAAGGTATGGCAAACCGCATTCTGGGCATGGGCGACATTGTCGAACTTGCTAAGCGTGCGCAAGAAATCTACGACCAAAAAGAAGCAGAGCGACTCCAAGAGAAAATCCGCAAGAATAAGTTTGACTTCGATGATTTCATGAAGCAGATTCAGCAGATCAAGAAGATGGGTAATATCAAAGATCTTGCTTCAATGATTCCTGGTGTAGGAAAAGCCATCAAGGATATTGATATTGATAATAATGCCTTTAAAGGTATAGAGGCCATAATCAATTCTATGACGCCCTATGAGCGCCAGAATCCGGAGGTGATTAATGCTTCACGCCGTCAGCGTATTGCGAAGGGAAGCGGCACGTCGCTGCAAGAAGTCAATAGATTGCTTAAACAATTTGAGGAGACACGCAAGATGATGCGCATGGCCACGGGTGGTATCAAAAATCCAATGGCTATGATGAAGCAAATGCGTCAGAAAGCAGGCGGACGCCGCTAATCTTCAAAGGTTCAAGAGTCAAGGTTCAAGAGTCAAGAACCAAGTGAGTAAAAAAATACAGACATCTCATTGAGG
>CAZCZX010000058.1:0-14601 GCA_964503095.1 uncultured Sangeribacter sp. | reverse complement strand
CGCAAAGGACGCAAAGGGGCAGAGATTCTATGCTTTTGGAAAGCTTCGCGACTCGGTTTTTGCAAGCCCGCAAAGGCTTTCGGGCTGCTTCGCACGCCCGGAGAACGCAGAGAATTAGCGCATTTCCTGCGCTATGGAATTGCGACTCAATAGATTTGAACAAGCGAAACTTGAATTAAAAAAATGGAAAAATGGGCTGTTTTTTTGTGGATTCGGGAATTTTTTGTAATTTTGCGATGCGGACCGCCCGTCAGAAGCCCGGTCGGGGTTTTGAGGGAGGGCCTGCAGACATTTTGACAAGCGTTTATCAGCGCTGATTCTTGACCTTTCGAAATTCTCGCACAATTTCAATTGGAGTCAAGGATTGAGCAACGGTAGATGCCCGTGGTTATGTAATTATATAGCATTCGGATTGTATCTCGCGAGAGATACAATCGGATATATTATTACATATATTAGCGTGGGCTTCTGCGTTGCCGTCCGACTCCAATGGGCAATGCGAGAAGCCTCGAAAGGTAGGACGGCAATGATAGCGAATCCTACGCTTTTTTTATATCATTATTACTCCACGTGACCAAGGATTCATCATTTGGAGGCCAAAAACAAACCAAACAAACAACAATATGAAGCGATTTTTACTTAGAAAAGGAGAGCGGCTCCGTTGCATGGCGCTGTTGATGCTATCCTTGTCTGCCTTTTCCTATGCCAAAGCAGAATTATCATCGGATGAGATCAGCGCAGCAGTCCTCGTAGAAGGGTCAGTGCCAGTGAAATGGACTAACGATGCCGAGCATCCTTGGATCTTGAGTTCAGATTCTACATATATCCGTACTCCTGAAGTAGAAGGGTCAATGACAACCACTTTGGAATGCACTTATGAATCATCCTATCCTACAGAAATCACTCTTACTTATCAACGCTATTATTATTGGTATGATCAGGATTACATGACAATGGAAGTAGATGGCGAACTTAAAGCCACTTGGCTTAATTACAGTTGGGAAACAAGTGATTCTTATATCATACCAGAAGGTAAGCATACTGTGAAGTTTACTTCGACTTCAACACACAATAACGAATCATATTGGGCTGGAATTAAAAATCTCCGCATATGGGAGTGCAAAGAACTGGAATCAGCCTGTCTAAAGGAAGGTTCACTTCCTCTAACATTTGAGAATGACCCGGACAATATGTGGATAACTGAAGATGGGTATATACGCTCTAATACAGAAAGGATGGACTATATATCCTCGTCATTTTCTACAAAATTCACAATTGACAAACCTTCCATGCTTTCATTTGAATGGCTAACCTCAAGCAACAACACTTCTTCTAATTATAAAAACACAACTACAATAACAATTGACGGAGTATATTACACATCCTCAAGTAATACCGGGAACTGGAAATATGATTGTGTAGTCCTTATTCCAGGCACCCATACTGTGGAATTTGAAAATTATCATAATAGGTCATACTCTCATGATAATCATGAATATTCGGCTTGGACTGAAATTCGCAATATATATCTTCACCAAAATTGGTATGATGTAACATTAAATAATCCCGGTGAACTTGGAACTCGTCTGACTCAAGCTTTGGAAGGAAAACCTATTCAGGATATGGAATTGCTCAAAATAAAGGGAACTATGAACTCTGATGACTGGGCTTCCATAAAACTTCTGACCGGTATAAAGGGAATTGATTTAAAAGAGACTGGAATCACCAGTATCCCCGAGAGTGCGTGCAAGGATCTTTCGTTTTTGTGTACTGTTATACTCCCTGAAACATTGACTGAAATTGGCAACCAAGCGTTTATGGGCACTAATTTTTACCAAATCAGTATTCCTGCCTCTGTGAAGAATATAGGATCTGAAGTATGGTCTGGAACGCCTTTAAGATACATAGACTTTACTGAAAGTTCACAACTAAATTATATAGGTAGTAAGACTTTTTTTAATACGAGAATCATAGAGTTCCATATGCCTGATTCTGTTGAAACATTAGGATTGTATTACAATTATGGTAACTATACTCCTGATTGGTCATCACTTTTTTCAAATTGTACTTCATTGGAAAAGACACATCTTTCAAATGGGCTAAAGAATATTCCAAAAAATATTTTTTACGACTGCACATCTCTAACTGAAGTAAACATTCCTGCCAATGTGACTTCAATTAATGAGGGTGCGTTCCAAAATACAAATCTAACATACATCGATTTTCCGGAGACTTTAACATATATCGGAGAACGTGCATTTTATAATTCAGGTCTTGAATCTATTACACTTCCAAAAAATGTAACTGGCATAGGGGAGTCTGCATTTAGTGACAATAAAAATTTAAAAACGGTCAATCTTAACTCTCA
This sequence comes from uncultured Sangeribacter sp., assembly GCA_964503095.1. GTDB lineage: Bacteria > Bacteroidota > Bacteroidia > Bacteroidales > Muribaculaceae > Lepagella. The sequence goes on along the minus strand of CAZCZX010000058.1, from coordinate 12,233 downwards.
TTGCTGGGACATGAAATATAATTTTGCCGGTTGCACTGCTTTAGAGAAAGTTGTGCTTCCATGTGCCACTCCTCCTACCATCAGTAGCGATCCATTTAGCGGGGTGACTAAGAGCCAAGTAACATTGGTAGTCCCGGATTTTGCATTCGATACATACCGTTCAAATTCTTATTGGTATCAGTTTACCAATACAATAAAAGGTGATGAGGCTTCAATCAATGACTACTGGTCTATACGCGGAACTCTCAATCTAAACAGTAGTCTCGTGATGCAGGGCAATCCATCAGTTGAAATGATGTCCGGCAGCAAACTGGCTTTAGACTCTAATTCTACCCAAACATTCAATGAGTTCACATACAACACCGGTGAATCCTCTCCGACAGTAGTGTTAAGTCAAAGTAATTCGGTAAAAGCAAACGGATTGATTTCTAAATTTTATGTCAGCACAAAGGACAAATGGTTCTTCTTCTCTCCTTTAACAGACGTAAACATGGCTGATGTGACATATTCACCTACTGACTCTTGGGTGATCCGCTATTATGACGGTGCTCGCCGTGCAAGCGAGGATGCTGCTTCTGGAAACTGGGTTAATGTTCCTTCGGATGGTACATTAAAGAGTGGACAGGGCTATATCATACAGGCTCGTGAGACAGGGTGGCTCTCTCTCCCTGCTGCTACTACAGAAGAGCACAACAAGTTCTTCGGTGCTAATGCAGTTACATTCGAACTCGCTGACAATGCATGTGAGACAGAGGCTAATGCCGGCTGGAACTTCGTTGCCAATCCATATCCGACATACTACGATATCTACTACATCAACATGCAGGCACCTATCACTGTTTGGAATGGTAGCACATACCGTGCTTATTCACTCAACGACGGAGACCGTGGCGATGACACATTCGTGCTTCGCCCGATGCAGCCATTCTTCGTGCAGAAGTCTGCAGAAACTCCTGACCTTTCTACCGGTATGCCACTTGTAGGACGCCAGATCAATACAACTATTGACCGCTCAAGGGCTCCCCGTCCAGTAGTAGTGGATGAGAACCGCCACAAACTCAACCTTGAGATTTATTGCAACGATAATGAGGAGGCTGACGACTATACCCGAGTAGTAATCAATGAAAGGGCCTCTTTGGCTTACGAGACAGTGCGCGACGCATCCAAATTCATGAGCATGGATGCCAACGTAGCTCAACTATACACTCTTGGCGACAACAATCATCCGATGGCAATCAACGAACGCCCATATGAGGATGGCAATGTAGCACTCGGAGTTCTTCTTCCAGCTACAGACCGCACATACCGCTTTGCCGTACAACGTGCTGACCGCAAGGCTTGGCTCTATGACGCTGAGACCGGCATCGAGTTCGACCTTACAGAAGGTGACTACATATTCAGCGCTTCCAAGGCGGGAATTGACAATAGTCGCTTCTCTATCCGCTTCGCACCCGCTGTGACATCTGTTGATGGTGTTGAGTCTGCTGCAGTTAAGGTAGCAGGCAACGTAGGCTCAATCTCAGTGACTGCACCTGCAGGCGCAACTGTAGCAGTATTCGCAACTGATGGCAGCATCATCGTCAACACAGTAGCAGAAAACGGAAATACTGAAATCGTGGTATCAGCCAGCGTATACGTAGTGAAAGTGAATGGTGAGTCATTCAAGACAATAGTAAAATAAGAATCTTAACCCCCATTAGATATGAGGTTACTCAAAACAATGCTTATGCTGTTGGTGTCAATGATGTGGGGCATCACAGCGCAAGCCCAATATAATCCGGCAGATCCGCCGGAGCCGGGGGTCTACTTTACCCTGACTGCCCGGTGTGTTCCTGCTGATGGAGGATATAGCATTTACGGTACGGGGACGCATGCTTTCGGAAGCAATGTAAATATGCGTGTCTCTACCTCCACCGGATATCGCTTTATAGGCTGGGAGGATGAAGATGGAACCGTAGTCTCCACAACATCGAGTTTCACCTACACCATGCCAGCTAAGAACGTAGATCTTATAGCACGCTTCGAATATGACCCCTCGTCGCCTGCGGAACCGTTGACTCCGGAATTCAAGGATGTCTCCTATATCAGTTTTCAAATGAATCCTGCTGATGGAGGATATGTATCTTCCGGGTCTGCCGGCGAATATGAAGTTGGTACTTCTCATTCTTTCACCGCACATGCACATTCAAATTATAGTTTTGTCAACTGGACGTGCGAAGGTATTGAATTAGGCACTTCCTCAACGCTGCAGTATACTGTGCCTAAGGGAGACCGGGGTCTTGTTGCTAACTTTGCCTATAATCCGTCGAGTCCTGCAGAACCAAGCACCCCTTCATTCCCTAAAACTCTTACTCTTAAGACTAATCTTGAAGGTGCAGGTTCCCTCTCCGGGGCTGGAAGCCATCGCGTAGGAGAAAGTTTCACTGTAAGGGCAACTACCAATACTTACTTCCATTTTGTGAATTGGACGGATGAGTATGGTGATGTTGTTTCGGAATCCTCACAGTTTACCTATACAATGCCGGATCGTCATGTCACACTGACAGCCAATTACACATATAATTATGATCCGTCCAGTCCGGGTGAGCCGGGTACGCCAGACCCAGGCGGCTCAATTGCGGAAAATATGGTGCTTTGGCCCCGCATGGGTATGTATGACGATACTCATGTACAGATTCTATGTGAGACTCCCGGCGCGACTATCCATTATACCTTGGATGGCTCGACTCCGACCGCTGCGAGTCGTGTCTATACAGAACCTGTGTTTGTAGGAAGCAACCTTCTGGTGAAGGCTATTGCTTTCAAAGAAGGAATGGAAGATTCTCCGGTGGTCAGCTATCAGGTGACGGCATATAAAACCGGGATACCAATCTTTACTTTTGAGAATCTTAAGCTTAAGATCACGAATGAAACTCCCGGTGCGATAATACGATATACTACCGATTTTACCGACCCGAATGAGGAAAGCACTGTCTATACTGCTCCATTCGAGCCGGAAGAGAATTGCCGCATCAAGGCTTATGCAAGCAAGGAGGGTCTGACAGACTCCCCGATCAACATTTTCGTATTCCGGAAAGCCGACTATACTATCCCTGCTCCGACTTTCATGATGAATGATGAAGGGAAGTTGGTGATAATCCCCTCGGTAAGCGGAGGAGATGTGCGTTACACCCTTGATGGAACGGACCCGGATACCACAAGCACTGTCTACTCTGAGCCACTGACCCTTGACGGCAACTTTACCGTAAGGGCATATACAGTCCATCCTAATTATTATGATTCTCCGATAGGAGAGTATGTGACGGAAGGATTCAAGGTGGCCTCTCCAACTTTCTCTTATTCCAATCTTGCCCTTACCATTGAAGTATCTACACCTGGGGCTTCAATCCGATACACTACAGACGGCACGATGCCTACGGATTCTGCAACTCTATATACCGAACCGCTGCGTCTTACAGAAAATCGCAAAGTATTAGCCAGAGGATTCAAGGATCATTATGAGCCATCTGATACAATCAGTTATACCTTCGTGTATGGAAGTCACTTTGTTCCGAATCCGACCGCCTCATACGGAAAGCATGCATTGACATTGGCATGTGTAGATGAAAATGCAGAGATCCACTATACAGTGAATGGAGATAGTCCGATATCATCTTCCGCACTATATAATGCACCAATCCCTATGAAAGAGGACTGCACTGTAAGATTCATCGCCACCAGAAGCGGATTCTACGATTCAGGGGAAGAGACTTTCAGTTTTGTCCTTGCCGACTGGAAGGAGACCCAACCCACCATCACGAAGGATTTCAAGGGACGCAGAATCTATCTGGAGAATCCTGACAGCACAAAATTACTTGTGAAGATAGATGGATCAGAAATAATCTGCAACAGCATCGACTCAATCGATGTAGTGTCTGATATGAGATTTTTTGAAGCCACGTCAATTGCCTCAAATGAAGACCGCTATGACTCAGACACTGTCTCAGACGAATTGGTGTTCCATCTTCCTCCGAAAGTGGATTACGACGGACACGCAGTGTATTACGGACCTGCAGATGAAGAACCGAACCCGACAGTAGCGAATGCAAGCATATTCATGGACAATGTCTACCGCCAGGGTGGCATCGGAAATCACTCAATGGATGTCACATATATGGCACGCCTGACAGCAGTCATGACCTCAAACTACGCATTCCGCAGTGACTCCATTGCAATGGATATCGACTATTATAACACTGGCAGAGAAGCAGCCGCAAGAAACGGACATCGCATATCCGAAGGTTTCAGAACTTGGGGCAGCAATCTGGAAGACTACACCTATCTTTATATCAATGGAGGAACAATAGAGAAAGAAGATCTTGAGTTCCTTGGATTTCTTCCTAATCTCACAGCACTTCATTTTGCGCCAAACTTCACTACCACAGAACCTTGCGACAGTGTCTTCGCCAACTCCCCTATCGAGACCCTTTTCGCTTACAGTATTCCCCAGGGAATGCTGAAAGGAATTAAGAGGCTCACAACTGTGATGTGGGGCATCACCAACGAGAAGATGCCAGAGGGACGACTTACAGAAGCCGGCAATCCCAACATCCTTCTTTGGGTATTTGACGAAAGCATGGCCCCAACAGATGCAATCAATGTTGTCACCCATCCCTACATTGGAGGGAACACGCCTACCGATCCAGAAGGTATTGGAGTGAGAGGATATGCAAAGCAAATCACCCTTCAGCCCGGTTATCCTTTCGGAGTGCATATGCCAATTTATGTGGAGAATATTTCGCTTATAAAGGATTTCACTTTGCCCACAGTGATCAAAGAATGTGCAGGATGGGAGACACTCACACTTCCATTCGACGCCACAAGCATCCGGCATGAGATGGCGGGAGATATAGTGCCTTTCTCATTATGGCAGGGTCCGGAGGACAACGTCATCCCATTCTGGCTCTACAATGCCACAGAAGATGGATGGATAGCCTCTTCCTCCCTAAAGGCGGGAACACCCTATATCATATCCATGCCAAACAACGAAGAGTATGTCTACTACTACAATATTCCGGGAGTAGTCACCTTTGCAACAGAAAACGTAACCCTATACCCTGAAAAGTTGACTCCAAAAGCAGACATGTGGATAGATGGCATAGAGTTTGTAGGCACCTTCATGCCCGTTGAAGAGACCGGGATACGCTCGCTTAACGTCAACCTTACAGCAAACCGCGATTGGCTTGGCAGTGCGTTCGTCGAGGAAGACACCACTCTCCCATTCGGAGCATATCTGCGTGGCGAAAATCTTCCAAAGCAGATCCCTGTCTTTGGAGACTGGAGTGGAGTGCAGACTCCGGCATCTGATGCATCCGGCATAGTCGTGGAGACTCCTGCTCCCGGTGCTATCCGTGTGAGCAGCAGCCAAGACTGCAAAGTGGCTATCGTCACTCCTGATGGAGTCACTATACGGATCCTCAACCTTAATACGGGGGAAAGCGCCACAGTAGAGGGACTGACCCGCGGACTTTATATCTGCGAAGGAGTCAAAGTAATGGTAAAATAAATATAACCCAAATATCTGAAGAAAATGAAGTTTTTAAATATTGCTGTCCTGGCAGGGGTCCTCTTGGGGACCTTGCCCATAGCAGCTCAAAATCTCGATTATCGGGACTTCAAGTTGACCAACGAGATGACGGCACGCCTGAAGGATACAGAAGTGATCGACGAGAACAGCGGCAAACGTGCTGCCCTCATCAAGATCTACACTCCATTCCAAAACGATGTGCTTGGTTTTGATGCGGGCCTGTTCCAGATTCTCAGTCGCAAGCAGGCCGGCCCCGGCGAGGTTTGGGTATATGTGCCGGAGCGTACTCAAAAATTGATAGTCAACCATCCAAAGTATGGTCCGACCATCATATGGTTTGACGGCATGGAGGCAGAAGCTGGCAAGACCTACAGCGTAGTCCTCAATGTAGAGGGACGCGACATCGCGCTCATTGCATCTACACCGGGCGCCGAAATCACGGTCGATGGCGAGCCACAAGGAAAGTCTCCTGTCAATATGCACATGCCGCTTGGGTCGCACATTGTTCGCGCTGAACTCGGGTCGCTCCTCTTTGAAGATATAGTAACACTAAGGGCAGACGGTGGCAATCAGTTCACCTTGCAGATGGAGGATGAGAACCTGAAGTTTGGAGATGTTAACATCGAGGTGGCAGATGGCGCTGAACTCTGGTTTCAGAACAACCGTGAAGGTGTAGGCTCACTCCACAAGCACCTTAAGGCTGGGAACTATGTGGTCACAGCCAAACTTCCTGACCACGAGGATCAGACCACCACATTCACTGTTGAGGCAGGCAAGACAAAGACAGTGACTGCCACTCCTCCCGTGGCACACCTCGGTTATCTTGAACTCGTCACAGAGCCCACATATGGTGTGACTGTGATGGAAGGAGATTCAATAGTGGAACTCGTGCCTACTTTGCAACTCCCTGTGGCACGCTATGAATATGATTTCTCAAAGAAGGGTTATTATCCGCAAAGCCTAAAATTCCGAATCGAGCGTGGCGAGACACTTCGTGACACCATCCGCCTTGAGAAAATCCAGTATGTAAAGAAGACCACCGGCTATGCCGCCGTCTCCTTTGCGGCAAGTGGTAAGCCCTCTGTAGGGTTTACACTCGGAGGCTACTACGAGAATGTCAATCTTGAACTGAGTTATAATCTCGGCATCGGGCGCAGCAAGGAGGTGGAATGGTTTGACCGCGAAGACCATGTGATGGTGGGAAGCCAGACCTACAGGCTTGATGAGATGGCTGTCCGCGCAGGCTATCAGTTGAGTTTTGCAGAGCGTTTTGGTTTCACTCCTCAGGTGGGCTTCATGGCACAGCGTCTCTGGGCTAAAGACAAGAGCAATCCCGGCAATGGGTTTACACAACCTTGCGTGACGATAGGAGCAAGATTCTCCTACCATCCGATACAGCATGTAGGATTCTTCGTCTGTCCAGAATATGCTATTCCGGTGTCGGCCAAGGGTGACATTGTCGATGTATTCAAGCAGGGGGGCATGCCACGGGGCGGCTTCAAGGGTTCGATAGGAGTTTCAATTTCACTTTAATATAATGGCAACGATGAATACAAGATATATTTATTTGACTATTATGTCAGTGATGCTGCTGCTCGGAATATCCGGATGCAGCAACAACCTCGATCCTGACCTGATGCCTACAGTGGGCGACCGCACGCTGACAATAGATGGCCACGATGGAGCCTTCACTATGAATTTCGGTGCCGCTCCATCTACGAATGAAATTCAGGTGGAAAGCAATACCCTATGGAAAGTGGAGTTGAACTGCGAGGGAGGATGGTGCAGCGTCGACAAGGTGAGCGGACGTGGCAATGAGCCATTCTCAATCGTACTTCGTGACAACATGCTCGCTAACCGCACCTGCTCTGTAACTGTCTACATGATAGATGCGGAAGGGAATAAACTGGAAAATGTGCAAAACAGCAGCATTGTCATAACTGTCAACCAGGAGGTGAGTTCAGTGCAGCTCAGTCCCTCCTCGCTTGCGCCATTCAGTCCACAAGGCAACGAGCGAGTGAAGATGACAGTCAACTCCAATCTTGATTGGACACTGAACGTGAGCTACGAGGGTGAGAATCCCACTGAGTTTGTCACTCTCACTCGCGAGAGCGGCGAAATGCATGCTCTCGACAACATTAGATACTACGGCAACGGTGTGGCTACTTTCTACCTGAGTGTGACTGACAATCGTACGGCAGTAGACCGAAAGGCTTACCTCAACCTCCGAGCCGATGGTGATGTTGGGTCATACTCCGTGGAAATCTCCCAAATCAAGTCGGATTATACTTTTGACGTATCCCCGGCAGAGACCCAGATAATTCCTTCCGAGGGAGCACAAATTCGCTATGGAGTGCTTTCCCTAAGCGGATGGACAGTGGCTTCTGCCGACGACTGGATCACATTCTCCCCTAAATCGGGAGAAGGAAGCTCGCAAAGAGAAGAGACAATTGCCACTATTTTGCCTAACACTACAGGAACTGAACGCACCGGAACGATACAGTTCACTCCCACCAATACCAACTACAAGGGATTGACAGTGACCGTAAGACAGGCACCCAATGAAACCATTGGACTTCCGGCTGTCAGCAAACCCTGGATTGTGGATGGCTGGGGACAGACGTTTGCGACTGTAATGTTTAATTTCCATTCCCCATTCGTTGCGATTGTGGAGACCGGTCTGGAATGGAGGATTGAGAATTCCGGAAGTTGGGATAGCATGACCTCAACGGTCTACTATGAACATTATGGCACAGCCAGCTTCGACCTCACAGGGCTTGATCCTGCCACTAATTATGAGGTGCGTGGATATGTGAGAGATGAGAATGGCTCTACTTATTATGGCTCTGTCAGCATACCCTTCACCACAACGGGGAAATACCCTGACAGCGGAGATAATCCGACACCATCCAAATAACTAATTTTTTAAAAATATTGACCTATGCATAAAGGCATAATCTTACTCACTTTACTACTGACTCTGAGCTGGATTCCCGGGAAATCTCAGTCCAGCTCTCAGAAATTTAATAAATTCCGGGAGCAGATATTGAGCGACTTCCAAACGTTCAAGTCGCGCATTCTTGAGCATTATGCGGATTTCCTCGACGGGGAGTGGCATGAATTCGAGCCAATAATGGAGCCGGAAAGTCCATACTCCCAACAAAAGCCGGAGTCACTTCCGGTCTACGAGGCGACTGTAGAAACATTGGAGACCAACAACTTAGCAACTTGCCTTCCGAATGCCTTTCAAGGCAACTATATGTCGGTTGAGGATTTCTCCAATACAGATTCAAAAGGGTCAGGAATAGCCAATGTATTGAAGAAAGAGCTACAGTCTAAAGGCAAAAGTAACTATGAGATTGCCGCACGCCGTCTTCCCAATCCTAATTTCGCATTCGGTACCTTGCCAGGTCAGGCAAAGGCCCCGTCTCCGGGGGAGTCTGCAATCAGGAATCTCGGAGAATCCTACACTACCGCCAAAAAAGAACGCAAGGCGAAATATAAGTTTGATTTCTATGGCATGGATGCATATCTTCCGCAAATAGACTTTGCTATTGAGAATGATATTGAGTCTATCAGCGAGACAGGCAACAGCTGGAGAAATATGTCGTCGCAAAAAGGAGGAGTAGAGACTGCCCGACAACTTTTCGGACTCGCCCAGCAGCTTGGGCTCAACGGCTATCTCACCTATCGCTTGACGGAGGCATATGTCAACCAAAAATTTAATGACTGCAACCAGCAGGCGAGAATGGCGGCAGTCCACTTCCTGATGACAAATATGGGATATGACGTGCGTCTGACCCAATTCAACAACAATCTCTTCTGCGTAATGCTCCCATTCGACCAGCAAACAGTCTATGGGCTGATGGCAATGACTATCGATGGAAGAAAATACTATGTGATGAATCCTGCAGATCTCGAAGACTCAGAAATTCCATCATATGGCTCATTCCGCACCTGTATTCTTCCTGATGATGCCAAAGGGCAGTCGTCAGACCTTCGTCTGACTGGCCTCAGCCTCCCATTTAAGCCAAAAGATTTCGAGATCTCCAACAATGCCATCTCGCTTAAAGGGGTTGTCAATGAGAATCTTAAGAAACTCCTTCATCACTATCCGCAGATGCCAATGGGGGACTTTGCTTCTTCTTGGATAGACCAAGGCTTACGCCAAGACATAATAGACCAACTGAAATTTCAAATTCAAGGTATGTCAGAAACCCAAGCGATCAACACCCTCATGTCGCTCTGTCACTATGGGTTTGAATATGCTACTGATCAGAATAACCATGGATTTGAAAAACCATACTTCTTTGAAGAAAACTTCCTCTGGGACCGCAATGACTGTGAGGACCGAGCCATTTTCTTCTCCTATCTTGTTTGGAATATCTTCCATCTTCCTTGCATGCTTGTTCAATATCCGGGACACGAGAGCGTGACCATTGCTGCCAATTCAGAAGTAAGTGGAAGTTACTATAACTCAGAAGGTAAAAGATATTTTAGTGCGGACCCTACCTATTTAGGAAGCCAAATTGGAATGATTATGCCATCGATGAGGCAATCCAACCCCTCAATCGACAAGCACTACAAGTAGGCATCAATTAACGAGAAACAAACTATTCATAAATAATGATAAGAAAAATTTCTTTAATATTGTCGCTTATTATGATAGGGTTATCGACAACTCTTCAAGCGGCAAAGCCAAAGGAGACTCCTGAGCAGAAGAGGGCTGAGGAGATCAAAAAGTATCCCGACCTTTATATATTTGGACATGGTTTTGGAGGAGATCCAGAGGAAGCCTACAACGCTGCTGTCTACGACATGATCAAGTCAATTTCGCAGACAGTGTCGGGGCATAGCTCAGGAACTGCCACCGATGTCATGCAAGCCGACGGCACTATGGTGACTACCGAACAGTTTACTTCTGTTGTAGAGAGCTACACCACTCCGGCCTCTGTGGAAGGAGTGCAAGTGATAGCACTTGGAGGTGCTCCAGATTTCGAGCGGTTTGTCTATATGCCGCGCGAGAACGTAAGGAAGATGCAAGACCGCCGACGCCGCAATGTGGCTGACTATGCCCGCCAGGGCATCAAGGCCCGCGACAATGGCAAGGTAGACGATGCGCTGCGTTATCTATATCGCGCGTATGTGCTTCTCCAGAGCGTTCCGAATGCGTCCGAAGTCAAGGAGCGTATCGATGGTGAAGACGAGATTCTCGAAATATGGATTCCTGAAGCGATGCGCAATATCGTGAATAAGGTCAGTTTCGGAATTGCATCTGTAAGTGATGATGAGGATGACGCAGAAAATGGCACAAAACTTGTAGAACTTAATGTGAGATATGATGGGAAACCAGCTACAACCTGCACATTCAAATATGGCATCGAAGCTGGCTTCTCTCCTTTGATTACAGCCCGCGATGGAATGGCATTGTTGGAACTTACACCCGATGTGCCAATGAAGCCTCTGAAACTTTATGTGGAATATCTATTTAAAAATGAGAATCATGCGAATGCGGAACTAAAGCCTCTTCTGGATTCATTCAAAGGAGCGGGCTTGGTGGCAAATGAATTCTCACTCAATAGCGCGAAGAAAGCCCTGAAAGCAGATAAAAAGGAGGCGAAAGCTTTCCAGGAGCAGATTTCTGCCGGTGCGCATGAGGGAATCATGGAGATGAACAGTGAGGAGGTTTCTCCCTATACTGGACTGATGGAGAAGATCATATGGGCTATCAACAATAAGAAATATGATGATGTGAAGGATATCTGCACTCCTGAGGGGTGGATGATGTTTGAGCGACTTATGAAATATGGCAAAGTGAAGATTCTTGGTAAGGCAACACGCGACACGTATGAGTTCTATCCTTTCCGTGATGAGGTGATGTGCCGCTCGGTGCCGATGTCGTTCACTTTCAGCAAGGGGCGACAGTTTACGGAGGATGTGACTTTCACTTTCAACGATGATTTCAAACTCGTGAGCCTTGGCTTCGGTCTTGGCAGCATCGCCCGTAAGGATATCTTTGCAAAGGAGGGTGCGGCTTGGACCGATGATAAGAAGATGGTGCTTGTCAACTTCCTTGAGAATTATCGCACTGCTTTTGCCCTTGGAATGCAAGACTATATCGAGAGCATATTTGATGATGACGCTGTCATCATCGTGGGGCACGTCACTCAGAAATTGGAGAAGGTGCCGGGTGCAGAGGGTTTTGGTCTTGCGCAGAAGGAGCATGTGGTGTATACTCAGAAGACAAAGAAGGAGTATATGGACCAGTTGCGACGTTGCTTTGCAAGCCAGGAATTCATCAATCTCCGATTCTCAGATACGGATGTGGAGCGTTCGGGAGTAGGTGGTGAGACCTATGCGCTGCAGTTGAAACAGGACTATGTGTCGCAGACGTATGGCGACCAGGGGTATCTATTCTTGTTTGTTGATTTCAATGATCCGGAGAAGCCGCTAATACATATCCGCACATGGCAGCCTGAGCGTAATCCGGATTTGACACCGAACTTGCCGCCGGATCATCCCCGCGCCGGCATTTTCTCACCGGCATCTTTCTAATTCAACTTTCGACAAAAAACATAAGGCGATTCCTTCGGGAGTCGCTTTTTTTGTGTCTTTTGGGTTCTTCTTCAATTTAGTTGAAAGAAAAGGCGGATCTCACCATTTTTAT
>CAZCZX010000057.1:9358-14789 GCA_964503095.1 uncultured Sangeribacter sp. | reverse complement strand
TCCCCAATCCTCAATCAATGTAATCCTATATCCATTTTTTTAATTTCAAAAACAACTTTAAACAACTTCATTTGCAAAATATCAAGAAAATCACTAACTTTGCATCTTAATTGAAAACAATAACGGCAACTGTCTTTTCGACAGCCATAAGATCTAAGATAGAGAATAAATTATGCCTACTTCTAAGGAAATCAGAGAGTCGTTCAAACGATTTTTTGAAAGCAAAGGTCACCATATCGTGCCCTCTGCTCCAATGGTCATCAAAGATGACCCTACACTAATGTTTACAAATGCCGGGATGAACCAATTCAAAGACATTATCCTCGGTAGTCGTCCCGCTAAATATACTCGCGTAGCTGACTCTCAGAAGTGTCTTCGCGTAAGTGGAAAACATAATGACCTCGAGGAAGTGGGTCATGACACTTACCATCACACTATGTTTGAGATGCTCGGAAACTGGTCATTTGGCGATTATTTCAAGAAAGAAGCTATTGATTGGGCCTGGGAATACCTCGTTGATGTTCTCAAACTCGATCCAAACCGCCTTTATGCCACAGTTTTCGAAGGATATGCTCCCGAAGGTCTCGAACGCGATAATGAAGCTGCTCAATATTGGGAAGCACATCTCCCCAAAAGCCATATCATCAACGGTAACCGTCACGACAATTTCTGGGAAATGGGTGACACAGGCCCCTGCGGTCCCTGCTCAGAGATCCACATTGACCTTCGCAGCGATGAGGAGAGGGCAGAGGTAGATGGCGCGACTCTCGTCAACAAAGATAATCCACAGGTAATCGAGATCTGGAATCTTGTGTTCATGCAGTATGAACGCAAGGCCGACGGACACCTTGAGCCGCTCCCTGCAAAAGTGATTGATACAGGTATGGGATTCGAGCGTCTTTGCATGGCTCTTCAAGGCAAGAAGTCAAACTATGATACTGACGTTTTCACTCCATACATTGCTAAAATCAGTGAGATTTCAGGTAAGGAGTATGGTAAAGACAAGATGGTGGATGTCGCAATGCGTGTTTGTTCCGACCACTGCCGTACCATTGCATTCTCTATTGCTGACTCTCAACTCCCGAGCAATGCAAAGGCTGGCTATGTGATCCGCCGTATCTTGCGCCGTGCTGTGCGCTATGCATATACTTTCCTCGACCAGAAAAATCCATTCATATATCAACTCGTCGATGTGATGGTGGATCAAATGGGTGAGGCTTATCCTGAGCTTGTGGCTCAGAAAGACCTTATCAAGAAAGTGATCAAAGAGGAAGAGGAATCATTCCTCCGCACTCTCGACAAGGGTATCGGTCTTCTTGATAATCTTGTGGCTGCCGCTAAGAAGGAAGGTAAGACTGAAATCAGTGGTAAGGATGCGTTTACACTCTATGACACTTACGGTTTCCCTCTCGACCTTACCGAGCTCATACTTCGTGAGCAGGGCATGACTCTTGATGAAAAGGGATATCAAGAGGAGATGAACCGTCAGAAAGAACGTGCTCGCAATGCCGCTGCGATTGAGACTGGCGACTGGGTGATTCTTAAGGATGGCGAGCAGAAGTTTGTAGGATATGATGTCACTGAAAACGAAAGTCGTATCCTCCGCTATCGTAAGGTGAAGCAGAAAGGCAAAGAGTTCTTCCAGATCATCCTTGATGAGACCCCTTTCTATGGAGAAATGGGTGGCCAGGTTGGCGACAAGGGAAAACTTATTGATTCTAATGGAGAAGAAATTGAAATCTTTGATACAAAACGTGAGAACAACGTAAGTGTTCACCTCACTTATAAGTTGCCAGAAAACCCTGCTGACACTTTCAAGGCTGTTATTGACACTGAAGCAAGAGCCGCTACTTCTGCCAATCACTCTGCGACCCACCTCCTTCATGAGGCTCTTCGCGAAGTGCTTGGAACTCATGTGGAGCAGAAAGGTTCTTACGTTTCTCCTGATTCTTTGCGTTTTGACTTCTCTCATTTCCAGAAAGTGACTCCTGAAGAGCTTCGCAAGGTTGAGCATATTGTCAATGCCCGCATCCGCAAGGCTATGCCTCTTGATGAGCATCGCGATATGCCGATTGCTGAAGCAAAAGCCCTTGGCGCTATGGCTCTTTTCGGTGAGAAATATGGCGACAAGGTGAGGGTCGTGAAATTCGGAGATTCCGTTGAACTTTGCGGTGGTACTCACGTTGCCAATACTGGTAATATCGGTATCGTGCGTATTGTTTCTGAAAGCAGTATCGCTGCCGGTATCCGTCGTATCGAGGCTGTAAGTGGTGCTGGCGTTGAGAAGATCATTGATAGTTTCCAGGATCTTACAGTAGGTCTTTCTGAACTCCTTGGAGGTAATGGAAATATCAAAGCCGCTGTTGAGAAGGCTCTCAAGGAAAATGGCGAACTTCGTAAGCAAGTGGAAGAAGCTATGGCTGAGAAGATTAATAGTTTGGCAAATGATCTTATTGATAAGGCTAAGGAAAATAATGGCGTAAAAGTCGTTGAGTTAGTCGGCATCAACGTTCCTGACGTTGTTAAGAACGTCGCCTTTACTATCAAAAAGAAAAGTCCTGAACATACAGTGTTTGTTGGCGCTACAATGTCGCCTGATAAAAAACCACTTCTGACGGTGATGCTTTCTGAAGATATGGTGAAAAACGGTGCAAATGCCGGCCAAATCGTTCGTGAGGCTGCTAAACTCATCAAAGGTGGTGGTGGTGGTCAACCTTTCTTCGCTCAGGCTGGAGGTAAGGATGTTGATGGCCTTTCAGCAGCCCGCGACAAAATTATTGAGCTTCTTGCTCTTTAAGAGTCCAAATGATTGAAAGAACTGTTGGCAATCACATTGAGTCTCCTGAAAGGGGAGGTCTATATATCCATATTCCTTATTGCCGCAAGAAGTGCATTTATTGCGATTTCTTCAGCGCTGGTGAGAGAATTGCCGATTGGCACGGATATGTTGATGCCATATGTTCAGAAATAAAATTTAGAATATCAGAATTGGCGTGCCCACTCCGAACAGTCTATTTCGGAGGTGGCACGCCTTCTTTAATGCCTCCCGATGAGTTTCTAAGACTTTGTGAATATCTGCGGCCTTTTCTTCCGCATGTTGAGGAGTTTACTATGGAAGTAAACCCTGACGATGTCTCTGATCCGAAGCTCGACGTGTGGAAAAGAGGAGGGGTTAATCGTCTCAGTATTGGTATTCAGAGTTTTAATGATGTTTTGCTGTCTGCTATCGGTCGCCGTCATGATGCGGATAAAGCCCGAGACGCTTATCAGTTGGCAAGGAAATATTTCGACAATATTTCTATCGACCTTATGTTTGGGCTGCCGGGACAAACATTTGAAATGTGGAAGGCTGATGTGGAGGAGGCCATTAGTATGCGTCCGGAACACGTTTCAGCCTATTCTCTGATGTATGAACCCTCTACTGCGCTGACTCTTCTTCGCGACAATGGGAAATTGGAGGAAACTCCCGAGGAAATATCAGAACAAATGTTCCGCTTTCTTATTGATAATCTTAAAAAGGCAGGATATGATCACTATGAAATTAGCAATTTTGCCCTTCCCGGTCTACGAAGTATTCACAATTCCTCCTACTGGCATCAAACCCCATATTTAGGCATCGGACCCTCTGCCCATAGCTACGACGGCAAAAACACAAGAAAAGCCAACAGAGCGGATATAAAAGGGTATATCGGCTATTGGACCGATCCTCTGTCACAAGCCAATAATTCCTCCCCATTTTATCTTACGGAAATCCTTTCTGATGAGGAATTGATTGAAGAATATATAATGACGAGGATGCGAACACGCGAAGGAATTCCCATTGATGATTTCAGACGTAGATTCGGTGAGGCTGCATATACTAAATTAATCTTTAAAAGCAAGAAATTGCAAGAAAAAGGTCTTGTCTTAGTTAATTCAAATAGCATTTCTCTGACAGAGTCGTCGATTCTAATTTCTGATCCAATTATTGTAGATCTTCTATAAAAATATCAAATGTATCAACTAATTAAGTAATTAATCGTCACGGAGGGGAGAACTTTTCATAAAAAAAATAACTCGTTATTTTATCCTCATAAAGATTAAGAGGAAGAGCGAGAAAGGGGAGTGCCAACTATAAATGTAGGATTATTCTGATATTTGAAGGCATATAAGAATTGGTCAGAACCGGCAATCAACGAGAATTTCTGGGCCACCTGAGGTGCCGAAAGAGGATGATTCCTTGATATTATGTTTATCTTTGTCCCTTTAAGCGCCTTCATAGCCTTTTTATCCGGTTCCATTGATATTTCTATCACTCTTCCTGGAAATTCAGTATAAAGGGTATCTGAAAAGAAAATATGAGTATTATGGTCGGCTTTATAAAGATTGGGAAATTGAGTTGCAAGGTCTGACCATGCTCCTGTTTTCATGACTCCGGAATTTGGTTCGTAGAGATAGCGATAATCAGAGGCTTTTTTTCTATCTGCCTGGTGAATTTGGGATGCTTCATTGCCATTAAATTTCGTGTCAAATCTGGAAATTTCCCCATTCCAATCAATATCTGCAACAGTCACTCCATCAAAATCAGATTCTCTTTGAATGTCTATCAATACCTCTTTACACTCTCCTTTGAAGCAAACCACATAGATATGTTTCAAGTCCCTGACCGTGTCGCGTATTAGAGTTAAATCCAATAGGGGAGAACTCTTTACAAGCACTCTCGGGGATATGCTGAGAATTTCTTTCATTGAGGAGAGAATATCAGGCTGGCAATCCGATAATGCGTGCACTCTTTTTCCTGTGTTGTTCCTGCGTGCTGGATCGCTAAAAACAACGTCAAAACGCCTTGATTGTTTATCGGGTTGCGTATCTGTTTCCTCGGCAATCTCCTTTGTGCATTTATTAATGAAGTCAATGGAATTGCAATTAATAATTTCGATCTTGTCGGAAAGTCCCAATATATCTGCGTTATGACTCAATACATCGCACTTTATGGATTCTATTTCACAAGCAGTCACCGCTATTCGAGATTTTGCAAACTCCATGTCGTCAATGCCAAGTCCCGCTGTCAAGTCAAGAAGGGTAGTGCCTCCATCAATTATGGAAGCATGGAATCTCGCCACAGCCTCATTGGAGGCCTGCTCCTCCGAGAGCAGGGTAGGGAAGAGAAACCTCTCATTGGCAACGTAGGTCGGAAGTTTCTTCCTGGCTTTCCTTCTGGCTTCAATCTGAACTAAAGCAAAGTCCATATCAAAATCCAACTCTTTTCTTTTTTTCCCAGAGTTCTTCAATCTAAGGGACACAACATCCTCATTAGCGTGCTCCTTTATAAATGTTATCAATTTCTGTGAGATTTCCATATTTCTATAACAACCCAGAATCCCAAATGAATATCAAATCCTCAGAATCCCAATAAACATCAAATCCAAATAAACCCCAACCGTCAAAAAAA
>CAZCZX010000057.1:0-9258 GCA_964503095.1 uncultured Sangeribacter sp. | reverse complement strand
CGTGCGCGTCCCACCAAGTCCCAAACGTAATCTCAAACGTAATCCCAAACGTAATAAAGCATACGACCCAAAACCGTAATACAAAGAACCGTTTGTACTCTATTTAACATAATACGGATTATAAGAAAATTATAAATGCAATTCCTAAATCTATTTCTGCATAAAATTAATGTATAAATAAATATTTATAAAATTATGAGATAAAAAGCCAATTCCTCCCCCGAATTTCGCTATTTCAAGCTTATTTCCTCTGAAAGTTATAATTCCTCTAAAATACTGGATTTAAGCGATTTTAGATATGTTTATGGCGCAAGTTAAGCCTCTGAGATTCGATTATATTTAGGAAGCTTTACCAACGATAAAGAATTCCTAATTCATTTAAGACAAAAAACACTCTTTTCTCAACGTTCCTCTGCCAGATCTCTCCATGACTGATCTGTAAGATTTCTATGAGATTTAAAACCTCATTTCTTAGGAATGAAGGTCTCAAACGTGGAGTCATCGTAATAAACCGTAATTTGTTCCACTCTTCGGGGATTTTTTTGCATTTTCTCTATTTGCAACTGCAATTCATGTATTTTCTTGCTGTTCTCAAGTTGCTGATATAGAGCATCTTCCGATATATTTTTCTCTTTAGTTAAGCCGCTGACGTTCGCGTGAACGCTTCTTTTCGTGTCATTATTCAGTTTTTCTGGAATTTCATCAGTATTTTCTTCTGAATCTCCCTCTCCAGTGCCACTGAAGCCTCCATTCTTGTTATTTGCCGACAGCATGGGACCCTCGCCAAACATTAGCCACATCACAGACAAGTCAGGATACGCTGAATGGATCTTCTTAATCAAGACATCACTCACTTTCTGATTGCGTCCTGAGAGAAGTTGTGAGAAGGAGGGACGAGGAATTTCGCACATATCCGCGAATTGTGTGGACGGTACCCGAATACTGTCCATGAAGAGTTTTAGACGAGTGGCAAAATTTTCCTCCATATCTGTCGTGTTTGCATTTATTTTTACTTTGCAAAGTTACAAAAAATAATTGCAAATTACAAATTTTCAGATTGAAATTTTGAATTTAAAATTTAAAATTGCAAACACAAACTTCTGGTTGCAAATTTGAATTTGCATAGTTTGCATTTGTTATAGAATACTATAAAGATACTCCATAATTTTGTGTTATACAATTGGTATTTTCATAAATCCGATGCCTAATCCTATATTCTTATCTATAATCAGTATAAATTCCCCATTCTACATGAATGCATCTATACTATTTAATATAAAATATTGATATTGCTATAGTTATTAAGATTGTTAAGATGTGTTAATGACTAAAATTTCAGAAAACAAACAGTGTGCAATCATGAATTTGCATTAGAAAACATCTTCCTTGACTCTACTGTGCATTTGCAAACGCAATCATTTAAATCAATAAAAGTTTAAGTTTGCATTTTTAAATTTGTTGAAATTTGTAATTGTAAATCACAATTGCAAATTCTGCATTCATCTTTATCGTGTATTATTTTCTCTTCTCTTTTTGACCAACACTCCCCTCTCCTACCTTTTCCCAATTTTGCTCAGTACAGGAAAAATTGACCAATTTTGATACTACAAATCCTTCTTTATGTCTTTTTATCTATTTGTGTTTGTTAATTTGCAAAATCAAATTACCCATAAATTGCTTATTTAATGCAACTTATGGGTAATTTCTGTTATATTTAAGGCTTTGAGAATTCGTTCAGATTTAGGTCTTAATCCAACATCAAGGAAATTCTGAACGTAGGCTTGTTATTGTTCGTAAAAATTTGATTATCCCCTATTGGTTTTACCATGGCATAAGGATAATATCGTTTGCTATCAACTTCCTGAGGCTCATTATTAGTAAATACAAACTCAACATTTTCTGCATTGAAATGTTTGCAAATTGAATCTGAGATGCTACCTAATTGGTGTTCTGACACATTTTCTATATTCTTTTCCCCTGGAATCCCTTCTTTAAGAAAGATTTCAACTATTCTTATTAACTTTCCTCCTTCGCATCTTTCTGATACCTCCGGAAAAGCCACTCCTACTACATCTGCGAGAATCGAATATTTTAGATCAATCCTCCTATCAGTAAGAAATATTGAATTCTCATTTTCAGAGATTGCTGCCAGCAGATCCTTTTCTGTGTGTAAAATCGTGGGATAATTCAGAATTTTTAATTCTCGTTCGCGACACCAGCCTGCGAGTTCATTTACCATCTCAAAATTTCCACTCTCAGTCAAATCCTTGAATGTATAAATATACAGATTTTGACTCTCTCCATCTCCTTGTGGCTCTACCCTATCTATTCTCCTGTATGAGCCATTATAATACCCCATTCTTCTATAGTACTCTCTCAGATGTTCATCTGCAGGAATTAAGAATGTCATATCATATCCTCGTTTCTTTATCGATTCTTCTGCTTCGGCCATCAGTTGCCTCATTATTCCTCGTTTTCGATATTCTGGTCGAGTGGCAAGTCCACAGAGGTACATTCCTTTAAGTTTTTCATTTTTTTCCCCCGATACAATTTGAAATTCGTAAGGCACGCATAGCATTGATGCCACAAGAATGTCTCCATCATATCTGACAAAGACATTTTCACGGCTAAAATACGTCTCAAAAATTAATTCTATATAGCGATTGGAGTCATGGAAGGTTTCCTTCCATGACTCCATCATGTCTTTCCTAATCTTATTTGTATCTTTCATTGATATAGTCTTTTAGTTCGGTCTCTGCTTCCACCTTGCATTCCCTTGGCAAGCCCATCACAAACCTGCCTATTCCATCCAAAGTGTTCACATTCAAAGTCAGCAGCCATGGAAAATCAGGTCTTCCTGTTAGAGATAGCAGCGACGTCGATCCTGGATATTCTTCTTGCAGCAGCAATGCACCATAATTAGTCAACTTTACTTCTACGTCATACACCGGCTTCGTCGGATCATACACAAATCCAAAAATATCAGGTCTTAGATCCCTCTTCGAACTGCTGCTTTGAGTGCAGTTTTTATCAAGAATCTTGGCATCTTTCCATCTTAAGGTCTTAAATAGTCTTACGTCTCGTGTTGCTGTGTCATAGCCAAGAATACATTTTGAGTCTGGGAACACTTGAAACACTTCGATTTCATGGTCTTTCACGCCGTTTCTCGATGTGTATTCTTTAAGCAAGACTCTCTTTTTTGAATTTCGTGCCTCGTAGATAGCAGCCATTCCTATCCCTTCCTTATCGCCTGCTAAATGATACTTCTTTATAAGGGTTTGGTCTCTGACTGTATTTGTCATAGGCACAGTAGCTCCACTCGTGCGTATATACGCTTCCTGAATCTCATCAGGCCTTTCACAGTCGGGATGAAAATGCACCATATCCCCTCTGTAGCTGTCCACATGTATGCGTAGTATCTCTAATCCTTCGTTATTCGTCTCGATGTTGTAGGAGATATTAGCGGTCGTCACACTTCCCTTTTGTGCCCTTGATTTGTAGGCCATGAAAGAATTATCTATAATATTCTTCAAATAGGTCCTGTAGCGGTCTGAATTCGCTTCTGGTATCCTTCTGTCTTCATACAGAAGCTCGTAATCTCTCGCTATTCCTGAGGCTACTCCATTGTCTCTTACTCCAAGCAGAAGTTCTCCTCCGGTTGTGGAATTCAGAAAACCGCATATGGTCTTTAATATTGCCCATTTCTGTGTGTCTGGTTCATATTCCACATTCCCCTTCAGTTTATTTTTTGGAGGGCATACTGCCGATGTCTTAAACTCGAGTGTGTCACTTTCCACTCCATAATAGGTAGTCAAATCCGGACTTCTGTACTGATCATCCACATCAAGAGCGCGAGCAAGTTCAAGTTTTATTCGAGATATTTCCCTCTCATCGATCTTTCCAATCAGTCGGTTGGATGCATCCACAAGTCCGTCTACTGTGTCCTCAATATTCTCTTCAGAAGCCGTTCTTTCCACGGAGTGATTGATTTCAGGCTCTTTATAATTGCGGAGCATCGCAATGATTCGCTCATGTTTCTCCACTTCCTCTATTCCGTCAAGGATTGGACCATGACTCAATGATATGGATATGGGTGAGGCGCCGGCTGCAAACCGGGCTATGGATAACTGGTATTCAAGTTCATGCCTGATGTATGCACTGATCGTGTAGTCTCCGGCTGCCATCGATAGCATCAATGCCGTTTGCAGACAAGCCAACCTTGGCATTGTGTCTGATAGATTCCGCTGATGCTCTGTCAATATGTTGGCGATTATCTTTATGCCACTTGCATCAGTTTCTTCTATAGATTTCAATTCTTCTACATTAGGCTTATTATCTTTGCAATGTTTGAGGAATTCATTAAATAGAAAAATAAATACGTCATGCTTGTAGCTTTCTAAGTCTACAATCGGCTCCTCGTTTCCACTTAGTTCAAAATTTTCTTCAAATACGCCGTTGATCAATACCTTTCCATTACCATCCTTTGTACTGTTGACTCTGATGTAGACTGGGATATTCTGATCCCTTGCAAAAGCAATATCTTCATTTTTTATAGGCCCCATTACATTCACGGTTAAGCCTTCATCTGTCAACCATTGGGTTCCCGCCGAATAATCTGATACGTATATTGCTGGCACACTGTCTCCGATCATCGACTTGGCATACTCACTGTAGAACTGAACGAATCCATCATTGAGTGTGAAAATTTCCTTTTCTTCCGGTGTATACTCCACATATAGGATACTCCCGATGTTTAGCAATGGAGATATGAGGTGGAAATCGTAATACCTTAGGCACTCATTAAGATTGATATTAATCTTTCCTTTTAATTTATGATAGCCTGGATGAATAGACTCCGCATCTATCTTCACTCCATAGATAGATTTGACCATTACGGGAAGGATTGTCCCTGATGTATATGTCTTTTTGCTGTCACTCAGACTTTGTTTCACCCCGCTTTGTGCCCTTGTCATGAATGTCATTCCCTCTGCCACATCCTCTATTGTGCTGGGACTCTTCATATGGTCACTCTTCGGAAGTAACAAAGTCAGGTTTTGTCCAATCATGAGATAAGGCACCAAATTCCCTCGTAAAAAGTCTCGTTTATTCACTGGCGCTGTCAGTATCGATCCTTTTGAAAATACCACCGTACCCTTCCCCTCAAATAGTTTTTCTTCCCCTCCATCTACATCAAATGTTGTTCGGCATATGGTGTGGAGAAGCCTTATAGGGCTAAATGTATTGGCATCCTCTATATCATCCCATTTAAATCCGAGATGTTGTATCGGGGCTTGTCGCACACAATTGACAGTGACATAGATCAAGTCGTCTGCAATATCGTCTGTTTGAGGCATTTTGTGTGCTAATACCAAGAGGTTCAGAAGCCTGCTTAATATCTTATGCCGGTCTATTCCTATTTTCTGAGAGGCTATGATAGCGGCAGCCATTATTCTATAGGCAAGATGATCATCTACTACTGTGTGAGTCTCGGAATTCTTAAATTGAGATAAAGAGATAAATGAATCTGTATTGGAGTTTTCCGACAATTCTTCTGCCAAATCTGTCAAGTATTTGCATGTGGTAAGAAACTCTACATTCCCTACATCCGGATTGCCATTATATTGATATTTCCTTACATAATTCAGCAACCTCTCAAAATTCTCAATTATATACTCTTTTCTAATTTCAAGCCAAAATTCCGGCTGATTTCCATTATAATTTATCATATCTTTACATTTTAATAATCAATAATATAAAAAAATGAGGAGAAAGAAAGAGCAGGATATTTATAGATCTATTTCAATCGAAGAAACGAGTGCCCAAATCTCTCAGCAGCCGCCCTCTCCAATTCTTCCCTAAACTCCGGAGCCGCCACAGATATAAGCAATTTCGCCCTCTGTGCCAAGTCTTTTCCCCGAAGGTCGACCGCTCCATATTCTGTGACTACATAGTTAGTCTGGAATCGGGTTGTGACAACGCCTGCTCCTTCCGTCAACACGGGTTTGATCTTATTCACACCCTTATTAGTCTTTGAAAGCATGGCAAGGAAAGACTTTCCACCTTCTGAAAGCTGCGAACCATACACAAAGTCATGCTGCCCTCCAATACCCGAGAAAATCTTGGTCCCTATGGAGTCGGCACATATTTGTCCGGTTAAATCTATTTCAAGACATGAATTGATGCTCACCACCTTTGGGTTTTGCGCTATAACAAATGGATTGTTGGTCCACGCTACATCCTTAAAGATAATATCCTGATTCCCATCCATATAGTCATAGAGTTTTCTCGATCCAAGCGCAAGTGAAGCCACACTCTTTCCTGGCATCACTTTCTTCAGGCTGTTGTCTATGATTCCTTTCTCCAGCAACGGAAGCACACCATCGGTCATGGCTTCAGTATGCAGGCCAAGGTGCTTATGGTCTTGAAGAGCCCTAATCACAGCATTTGGTATCCCTCCTACGCCTATCTGAAGTGTGGCTCCATCAGGAATCAATTCAGCAATATAATTCCCTATCTTGATTTCATCATCCGTCGGTATTGCCGTAGGCACTTCTACCAATGGATCATCCACCATTACGGCTGCCGAAAGGTTGTCGATATGAATCACCGGGTCGCCATAACTGAATGGCATATGCGGATTAATCTGTGCTATGACCCTGTCTGCGCATTCCACTGCTGCTGTCGCAAGGTCTGCCGAAACTCCAAAGCTCACAAGTCCTTCTTCATTTGGCATAGAGCAGTTGAGAAGAGCCACATCCACTCTGCAAGTGCCATCGCGCATCAAGGCTGGCACTTCCCCTAAAAACCTTGGTATTGTGCTTCCATACCCTTCCTGAATCCATCGCCTGACACCATTTGAAACAAAGAAACTTTCCACATTGAATGCATCAAGATACTCTTTTCTGCAGTAGGGCGCTTCGCCTTTGCACACCGCAAATGCTGAGTATAGTGTCACATCGCGAAGTTCATTTCCCCTCTCCGCCAAAGCACGGCAAAGCACTTCCGGTGTGGAAGTGCTACCTTGGATAAATACATGATCTCCGTTTTCTATTATTTTCACTGCTTCTTCAGCAGTCATATATCGAGGCTTAATGTTCATTCTTGAAAGCTTTAAGTCGTTGGTCTAAAATCTCAAAATCCTTATCCGTTGAGAGCGTAGAGACGCATACCCTCACTCCATTCTGCTCCGAACCGGTGGAGGAAAGCGTTATCGTCGAAATTCCATGTCGCAGTAGTTCCTCCTGAAGTTCCTTCCCGTCCATATCGCCGAAGCCTGCAGTGAAGAAAAATCCATCCGATATTGGCTCTGCTCCATCCTTGTCATATACAATATGGAAACCATTATCTGTGAAGCATTTCTTCATTTTTTTCCCTCTTCTTCCATATTCTGAGGTTTCTCCTACGAAATCAAGTTTTCCGTCGCAGGCTGCATTCATCATGGCTGCCAATGCATGTTGTGCCGAATGCCCTGTGCCTGAACTTGCTGTATACAGCACTCCAAACACATACGCGTCTCCAAATGCAGGCATCTCATAGAATTTGGTGAAGAATTCATATTGCCGTTCGTAGACATGTTTGTTCATGGCTACTATCGCTATTCGCTGTCCGGCATAGCTGAAGATTTTTGATCCGGAGATCAGCATTATGAAGTTATCTGTATATTTCCCAACAGTGGGAATATATGGTGCTTCAAATGGGTGACTGAAATCCCTACGGAAGTCCATTCCCATATATGCGAGATCTTCTATCACGATCACATCATATTTGGTGGCCAGCCTTCCGATTATCTCAAGTTCCTCTTCTGTCAGATTTATCCATGAGGGATTGTTGGGATTGGAGAAGAGCATTCCTGTGATATTCCCTTTCGATAGCAATTCCTCAAGTTTCCCTTCCAATGCTTTCCCTCTATGTTCATATATATCAAATTGTTCAATACCTAACCCAAGCACCTTTGCCTGATGCCTTTGTGCCGGAAATCCTGGATTGAAGAAGAGAATGGTGTCCTTTCCGGGAAGCCTTTGGCTCATCAAAAGTTGCAATGTGAAACTCGCTTGCATTGATCCTACAGTCGGCACGATTGCTTTCTCAGGAATATCAATATCTAAGAAAGCCTTTACAAATCTCGCACCGGCCTTTTTCAATTCCGGAATTCCATTTATCGCAGGATATGTATTCGCAACTCCTGCCTGCAATGCTGCAATTTCCGCCTCAACGCCAATTGAGGAAGCCGGGAGTCCCGGATTGCCAAGTTCGAGATGTACAAATTTTTCATTTGCCTCCTTTTCTAAAGCCACTGACAGCGCAACAATCTGTCTAATCGTTGCCGTTGAGAGATCTATAATCCCCAACTCGGAAGCCTTTTTTGATAATATCTCTTGTGTTAAAGGAAACATATTGATTCTCTTAATTTAATGTCTATAGTTATAAGTAGTAATCACACTCCTTGTGCATCCAACCAAGTCCCTAACGTAAATACGTCCACACGCGTCAATAAAAGTAGTAAGCGCACTCCGTGCGCGTCCCCACGCGTCTAAACATAATCAGGCATGCTCCGCATGCGTCCCAGACCGTCAAATGGCAACATTCATTTATCATTGATAAAACTGATTGCCTTTTCTCTACCCGCACGAAAAGCCTTCAGATTTGATTCTACAATAGCTTCTCCTTTAGAAGAGAAAACTTTTTTTATTGCTTCTTCAATCTCTTCAGCAGCGATATCTATGAAATGTGAGGCAGCCCCAAGAAGTACCATATTGCTCGATCTCGGCGAAGCCACTTCCTTTGCCATCTCCTCCATGTCGAATGATATCACATTCCCCGCTTTTGATAATTCTTTTTCTATCTCTTCCATTTCTGGATAGTTAGGAATATTCACAAACGGAGCAGACGAGGTCACAATCCATCCTTTAGGCGATAGCAATGGAAGATATCTCAAAGCCTCCATTGGCTCAAGGCTGACTATCATGTCGGCTGTCCCATTCGGAATTAGATCTGAATGAATAGGAGATGAGGATATTCTCAGCGTAGACTGTACGTCTCCACCTCTTTGGCTCATACCGTGCACTTCTGCCTGCTTTATGTTCAGACCCTCCTTAAGGGCTGCGACTCCAAGGATTGTGGCGACACTCAGTATTCCCTGTCCCCCAACTCCTGCAAGTACTATATCTGTTTTCATGATTTAATCAATTTCTATAATTACACTCACGTCTAAAACGTAATAAAGCATGCTCCGCATGCGCCCTTCCATGTCAAAAGGTG
>CAZCZX010000056.1:0-14864 GCA_964503095.1 uncultured Sangeribacter sp. | reverse complement strand
CACCAATACCCATTGCAAGGTCGGCATCGCGGCTCATAAATAAGAAATATGGGGCTGCCGGGTCAGAGAAACTCTGAAATTGATCATAGAAGAAATTCTCAATTAGATCTCGTATTGAGTCCTGGTGCTGTTGAGTGGGGGTAGCAGGACGCCCGTCGATGTATATTATCTTGTGGTCGTCGAGCAAAGCATTCTTCTGCTCATCTACTAATGAATTAGCCCTAAGGTCATATTCTGATGTGATAGCCTTGGAGACATCAGTGTCTGTTGGCTTAATGGTGTCTTTAACCTGTGTAGTTTTCTGTGCTTTTCTCACAGGAGCATTAAATGACATGGCCTTGTGATGGTCTTGGGCAAATGAATTTTGCGATGCTGCTAAAGCAATGATAATGGCTAAAGTAGATAAGTTTTTCATAGAAGGAATCTTTTAATTATGCTATAATAACCTTAAAGTTGGTTAAAAAGTTCAAAAATTAGAGAATAAAATATCCCCTAAAATTTGTGACCTTAATTAAAAATCGCTATTTTTGTAAATCATTTGTAAGAAAAGGACATGAATAGGTCACTGTGGAAATATATAATATTGTGGATGATGATCATTTCATCATCTATGGTTGCTTTTGCCAAGAATCCAGTAGGGAGATTGGTAAAGGCCGGTGACGGGTATGCTGCGACCTCAGTCAATACCGCAGTATTCCGAGGAAGTTCCCTTGCCACTCATGGAGACACCCAATATATTTCTTACTATGATCCGGATGGATATGTCACTCTTGGCAAGCGAAAAGTTGGCACAGACCGTTGGACACTCCATAAGACCCAGTATAAGGGAAATGTCAAGGATGCTCACAATGTGATCAGCATCGGAGTGGATGGCGATGGCTATATCCATATATCTTTTGATCATCATGGACATCCATTGCGATATGCAAAATCGAATGCTCCCGGCAGTCTCCAACTTGGAGAGTTGATGGCTATGACCGGTGAGGATGAGAAGGACGTGACATATCCGGAATTTTATACTATGCCAAGTGGAGATATGATATTTGCATATCGTTCGGGAGTATCAGGAAGAGGAAATCTTGTGCTGAACCGATATGATGTGAAGACAAAAGAATGGAGCCGACTGCATGATATTCTCATAGATGGAGAAGGAAAGCGTAATGCATATTGGCAACTGTATGCTGATCCTAAGGGCACATTGCATCTTTCGTGGGTATGGCGCGAGACATGGCTCGTAGAGACCAACCATGATCTCTGCTATGCTAAATCAGAAGATGGAGGGAAAACTTGGAAAAAGAGCGACGGCTCACTCTATGACCTCCCCATAACAGAATCTACCGCAGAGATAGCATGGAGGATTCCTGAAAAGTCGGAACTCATCAATCAGACAAGCATGACCGCTGACAGCAAGGGGCATCCCTTCATTGCCACTTACTGGAGAGATCAGGAAAGCGAAGTGCCGCAATACAGACTTGTATGGAACGACGGAAAAAAATGGAACATGAGCGTCGTAGGGAATCGGAATGAGCCTTTCTCGCTCTCCGGAGGAGGCACAAAGATGATACCTATTGCACGACCTCGTATTGTCTCTGACGGTAAGAAAGCATGTTACGTATACCGCGATCAGGAAAGGGGAAGTAAGGTAAGTGTTGCCTATACCCCCAACATTGGAAAGAAAGACTGGACGGTCACTGACCTCACTGAATTTAGTGTAGATGCGTGGGAACCATCTCATGATATGAACCTATGGAACAACCAAAGGAAACTGAATGTGTTTGTGCAGGCTTCTCATCAGGGAGATGGAGAGAAAGTGGCGGCAGATGCCTCAAAATCGGAACCTGTCTATGTGCTTGAGATAGACTTTTAAATTATTACACCATATGGAACAGCGACCTCTCATATCGGTGATAACGATCACCTACAATGCTTCAGCAACGCTCCCTCTTACGATGGAGTCAGTAGCCGAACAAACATTCACTGACTTCGAGCATATCATAGTAGATGGGGCTTCTTCCGACGATACGATTCTAATTGCCAGGAAGATGGGTACTCCAGCCGTTCGGATTATCAGCGAGCCGGACAAGGGCTTATATGATGCCATGAACAAAGGCATGAAACTGGCTCGTGGACGCTATTTGATATTCCTTAACTCAGGAGATAAATTCCATGCTCCAGACACTTTGGAGGCATATGCAGATGCGATTAAGAAAAAGAATCCTGATATCGTGTATGGCGATACTGATATTGTTGACATACAGGGTAAGCGAATTGGTCCACGGCATCTTTCTGCTCCTGCGATATTGACTGTAGACAGTTTCAGCAAAGGGATGTTGATATGCCATCAGGCATTTATGGTAAGAAAGGATATAGCCCCTCGTTACGATACAGATTATCGTTTTTCGGCTGACTACGACTGGTGTATACGCTGCATAAAAGCTTCTCGTGCGGGAGACAGAGTGAATCTCAACCGAGTCACCATCGACTATCTGGCTGACGGAATGACCGACCACAATAAGAAAGCATCGCTTATAGAAAGATTTAAGATAATGGCAGCGCATTATGGCACGATGAAGGCTGTGGGATCGCATCTTAGTTTCATTCCGCGGGCTCTACGGCGTGGGAAACTTTGATCCAATTTAGAATTTTAAATTTTGTATTGGATTTTGACCGGTGGTATAACTGAAAAGTAAAAGTAAATTTGAAATATATAATGGGAAAAATTAAAGTAATGGCAGCTACAATGCTGATGGCTGCCGCGACAATGACAGCAATGGCAGAAAGCAATCCTTTCTTGGAGCCTTATACCGCTAAGTATGAGATTCCTCCATTTGAACAGATCAAGACATCTGATTTCATCCCGGCTATCAAGGCCGGTATCGAGCAGCAGGAACAGAATCTCGCTAATATCCTGCGCAACCGTGCTACTCCTGATTTCGAGAACACGATAGTGCCTCTCGAAAACTTGTCGCCGATTCTTGAGCGCGTGGCAAGCGTATTTTATCACTACGACAGTTGCATGAAGACTCCTGAATTTGCTGCAATGTCGGAAGAGGCTATTCCGCTTCTTAATGATGCACAAAACAAGGTGATGCTAAATCAGCAACTTTTCGACCGCATCAAATCAATCTATGACATGCGCGACAAGATGGGGCTTACTCCGGTGCAGAAGCGTCTTGTAGAGAAATACTATCGTCAGTTTGCAGAGCAAGGAGCCGCTCTTTCTCCGGAAAAGAAGGAGCAACTCGTTAAGATCAACGATGAACTCTCGAAACTTTTCATTCAGTTTAACAAGAATCTCCTCAACGCCACAAATGATTTCTTTGTGACTGTATATGACAAGGAAGACCTTGCAGGACTCCCCGACAATGTGATTGCGGCAGCTGCTGAAGAGGCTACCGCTCGAGGGCTTGACGGACTTTGGGTCTTCACCCTGCGTGCTCCGAGCCGCCTGCCCGTGCTTGAATCAGCCGACAACCGTGGACTTCGCGAGGCTATCTACAAGGGATATACTACTCTTGCAAGCTATGGAGCCAACAGCAACTATCCAGTGATAGAGAAGATTGTGAAACTTCGTGCGGAGAAAGCCAAACTTATGGGATTTGATAACTTTGCACAGATGCAGACTGCCAAAGTGATGGCAAAGACTCCGGAAGCAGCAGAAAGCCTTCTTCTTCAGGTGTTTGAGCCGGCAGTGAAGCGTTCACAGGAAGAAGTGGCAGATATGCAGGCTTATGTAGATGCCAATGGAGGAGGATTTAAGATTGCTCCATGGGACTATTATTACTATGCAGGGAAGGTTAAGGAGCAGAAGTTCGGTCTTAGCGACGCAGATATCCAGCCTTATTTCTCTCTTGAGAATGTGAAGAAAGGACTCTTCTACTGTGCAGAGAAACTTTATGGCATCAAGTTGGTAGAGATGCCCGATGCGCCTAAATACATGGATGAGGTTACAGTCTATGATGTGCAGGATGCAAAGACCGGGGAACATATTTCAGTATTCATGACCGACTTCTTCCCACGCTCTACAAAGGTGCAGGGAGCATGGATGGAGCAGATGCAACCGGCAGGTATGTATGAAGATGGCGTTATGAAGCGTCCGATTGTATACAATGTTTGTAATTTCTCACGCCCTGCAGGTGATGTCCCGGCACTTTTGACTCTTGATGAAGTGGAGACAATGTTCCATGAATTTGGACATGGTCTTCAGGGTATGCTTGGAAAGTCTAAATATAAGACACTTGCTGGCACAAATGTAGACCGCGACTGTGTGGAACTTCCTTCACAGCTCAATGAGCATTGGGCTACTTCTCCGGAAGTGCTCCGTTATTATGCAAAGCATTATAAGACCGGAGAACCTATGAGCGAGGAGATGATTCAGAAAATTCAGGATGCATCCAAATTTAACCAGGGCTTCATTACAACAGAACTTGCCGGAGCCGCACTTCTCGACCTTGCATGGGGAGAGACCGACGGAGAGAATGTAGACGTGCCCGGATTTGAGGCTGCTTTTGCAGAAAAGATAGGAATGCCTGAAGAGATCACTTATCGCTATCGCTCCCCATACTTCAAGCATATATTTGGAGATGACGGATATGCTTCCGGATATTATACCTATCTTTGGGCTCAGGTGCTTGAGGCAGATGCATGGGAACTTTTCCAGCAGAAGGGTATTTTTGACAAGAAGACTGCAGAAGTGTATAAGAAAAATATTCTCGAGAGTGGTGACGACAAGGATGCAACCGAGTTGTTCAAGAATTTCCGTGGCCATGCTCCTGACGCAAAAGCATTGCTTCGCCTCCGCGGATTTGAAGATGCTCCTGAGAAATCTAAGGATCTTAAAGTGTATAAAGACAAACACTGAATATTCTTATTACAACTTTTCTCGACTAATGTCAGAAAAACTATCGACCCCGGATAAAAGTCTGGGGTCTTATTATGTATTTGTAGTCCAGTGATTTAAAAATTGTCGCATCTTTATTTTGATTTTGTCGCATTAAAAAACATGATTGTTTGCAAAATTATAATTATTTTTGCATAATATTATGCATACATAACTATCAAAAAAGATAAGTTAAGACAGCTTCATCGTAAACGATTTAAAATATGATAAAAAGGTTTTTGTATCTGCTGGTGATTGTTGTTATAGGATCACTGGCGTTTTCTTTGGTTTCTTGCAGTGATAAAGAGGAACCCCCATTGAATGTCTTGCCGACGCAAGATGATGATGAGTTTACCGGTCCGTATTATCAGTTTCTACTCGGTCAGGAAACGGACGGCTTAAATTTCCAAAACATACGCATTCTTATCCAGTCGGAAGATGGCAAGGAATTCGAGCGTTATGCAAGTCACACACGAGATGGTGAATACTCAAAGTTTAATCTGTCTTCAGGTCTGAAGGAAGGTGTCTACAGACTTTTGGCCATTACAAATATAGAGTCTTCAGATTCTGACGAAGAGTGGGAATTCGGTCTTGGCAGTCGTATCAGCGTGACATCAGAGGGAATCAGCGTGATCGACCATTACAATGCTGATCTATGTTTGGCGGGTATGGGGTCGAAAGATGATCCTTTTATTGTGTCGAGTCCTACGCATCTATTTAATATAATGATGGCAGTCAATGACTACGACAGTAATCAAATGATTGCTAAGGACACATATTTCAGCCAGGTCCGCAATCTTGATATGAAAACGGTATCCAGAAACTGTGATATGGAATATGGGTGGCTATCAATAGGCGCGGATCCGAATACACCCTTCCGAGGAGTCTATCTTGGCAATGGCCACACAATTTCTAATCTCATGATCATGCGCCCAGCATCAGCGGGGATCGGACTGTTCGGATATGTAATAGATGCTGTGATAGATGGGGTGACAATGAAAAATTGCAATATATCCGGTCAGTTTGCAGTAGGGGCAGTTGCCGGTGCTCTTATCACATCAGGCGGCAATCGTGGTCAAGCCACTTTTTCCAATTGCGAAGTGGTAGATTGTAAAATCGAATGCCCCGCCACTTCAGCATCTATCGGGGGAGTGCTTGGGGCTACTGATATGCACTCAAAAAGCCTTATATCAGACTGCTCGGTAGAAAACAGCACATTGTCGGGAGGTATGAACATCGGAGGACTTACCGGAGGGGCCGGTATGTTCTCATCCATATTGGTGACAAATTCAGTAAACCGTAACACTCCTGTCAAAGCACTGTATTCCGGAGCAGGAGGTATTGTAGGCACAGCGGATACGCTTCAAGTTGTGGCAACACGTAATTATTCAGATATTGAGGGAGGTCGCTCAGCCGGGAGTGATTATCCCGGAATTGGAGCCGGAGGCATAGCAGGAGGTGCGGGATTCTCATGGTTTACTGCATGCGAAAACTATGGAAGGGTCAACGGACTTGAAGGAGTCGGCGGAATAGTTGGCAGCACGCGAGTAAGAGGAAGTGAAGTTGAATCATTTGTATATAATCAAGCCCTTCTGAGGCATTGCGCCAATTCGGGTCAAATTACGGGTGATCGAATGGTAGGAGGGCTCATAGGAGAAGCTCAAGCCGGAGCAGAAGGTTCATACAATAAAGGGATAGTCACAGGTCATGGTGATTATGTAGGAGGAATATGTGGCAACTCCTCAGTTGGAGTAATTCATAACACTGTCAATACAGGTGCGATTTCCGGACACGGATATGTAGGTGGCATCCTCGGCAAAACCACATGGGGCTCAATAGCCAACAACCAGAATTTAGGATTGGTAAACGCATCCGATGGCAAGGCTGGAGGAATTCTTGGCTTGGGAGGCAACAATACAATGATTCATTACTGTTCCAACTTCGGGGGTGTGATCTCCAGCCAGAAAGGTGCAGCCGGTGGAATCGTCGGAGAGATAGGAGATCCGAGGGAATGGACTGCCTTAAATGTGGTGGAGTGTGTCATTGGGTCGATGGAAATAGTAATGGGTATGGCAGGTCCGGTACTCGCAATAGTTGAGGAGACGGTTGGCATAGCCGAGGTGGCAGAGATAGTCATTGAGATTGTAGAGAAAGGGATGGAGATTTCGTTGTTGACAAGCGATTATGCATTGTTTTCCTACGGACTCTATGAAATGATCTCACCGGAACTTGAAGAAGAACTTTCCGAATCGATGAAGGTTGCTGCCCAAGAGATTTTCAATGACATCGACAAGCAACTTTCCGATCTGCGTTCGGGAATTAAGGGGGACACTCCGCAATTTCCAAATGCAGGATGGTCAAATTATATTGACAATGTGAATCTGCTGGCGATGGCTTGTGCAGATGAGAAAGTGAATGAAGAATTTAATGACGCTATAAATGAGGCAAGAGAGGAGCGAGCCGAAGCCCTGGAGAAGATTGCAGAGGCTCACGAAATAGCCCATACAGTAATAGCCGGAGTTGCAATTGCTGCAAGCACTGTTGCATTGATAGGAGGCACCATTGCATCCGGAGGCACTGCGACAGCGTTGCTCGTGACTGGCACTGTAGCCTCAATTGTAGGCGGACTGAATGCCCTTGTTAAGACATGTTCAGAATTCGAACATAATGCTGTGATTATTTCCCAGTGTGTCAATGCTGCTTCGGTCACAGCGCCCTCCGGGTCGGATGTGTCTTCAATAGCCGGAAAAATCTGCGATGGAGTAGTAATTGCCGATTGTCTTTCAACTGCTAAGACTTCTGAGAACACATATTGCTTCTTCATTGGTGAGGATGGGAAGCAAAACGAAATTAAACACTGTGTCTCAGCAGTGGCTCGAAATAGGTGCTCTTTTGCAAATTATTTCAGTGATTGTCTGGTGGTAGTGGATGAGAAACCAAATTATTGGGACACATCTCTGGGTGTGACCTATGTTGCTGCCGATCGCCTTGCGAAAGAAGAGTCGTATAAGTCTCTTGGTTTTAGTATAGGTGAGGGTCAGATATGGAATTTACCGGATGGAATGCCATACGCGTTGCCCGGCAAGTCATGCTATCTCAAATAGTAACCTATTAAATTATAATAAAGAATGATTAAACACAAGTTGCTCATAACGATGGCCCTTGCATTTCTGCTTACAGGTTGCCATGATGATCCTGAACCAATAAATAACGTTGGAGAAGGAAACATAGAGAATGTGAATGGAATTCGATTTTCGGTATTTCATCTTCTTGCCAATGGAGAATATAAATGGGATGAGGAGAATGATGTCTCGTTTGAACTTGTGAATCCGGAGACACGTCAGAATTTTTCTTTTTCAGGAAGTATCTTTAATTCTGAAGATGGAAAGCGCGACTTGCTGACTTGTCGGCTGAAGATAGGAGAAACTGAAATCCCTAATGGGTCATATTATGTATCAATTAATGGCACAAACGTGCCTGAATTTGGATTGCGTAAGGTAAGGTTTTCCAATAATGTAGGTGTAGAGGAAGAGATGCAGTCGATGGATTATACGGATTTGGAAGGTAGCGGCACGATGAGCGACCCATATTTAATCAGTAGTCCGGGCGATTTCCTTATCATGCTTTCATATCTTCAAGAAGATTCGAGTCATGCTTATGGAAGATATTTTAAGCAGACACGTCCGTTTGATCTTCCGCATCGCAGTCAGATAATTGATGGCGCAGTTTGGGCTGCAGTTTCTTTTTCTGGCAACTATGACGGAGGGGGCTTTCGACTCAATAATCTTGCTTATCAAGGAGCCTCTGACGCTGAGAAGGACAGCAACATAGGTCTGTTCAAAGATCTCTATTGTGCATCGATTTCGAATGTGACACTCAATGATGCACTTATTATGCATGCGGCATCTAATGTAGGGCTTATTGCCGGCTCAGCATCGGGAAATTGTAAGATTGAAAATGTTTCCATAAATGGAAATATTTTATCCAGTGGGAAGAATATCGGAGGCCTTATTGGTTCTATGTCTGGAAATCTGGAACTCAATAATATTTCAATGGAGACTCTTTCAATCAGTGGAAGCGAGACTGTTTGCAGTAATGTAGGCGGACTGGTTGGCTCTTTTAGTGGAGGTTCACTCACTATCAGCGGAGTGAGCACCCCTACTCATATTTTTTCAGTGACTGGAAGTTCAAATGTGGGTGGAGTTGTCGGAGTTGTGTCCAATCTTCCATCCGGATCGAGTGTAAGCATTGCGAATGTGAGTCTTGAGCATAGTGTGGATCAAGAATCATCTGACACTAAGATTATCGACGGAGATACATATATCGGAGGTCTTGCTGGAATGGTCTCCAATGTGGATAATATGACTCTAAAGAGTGTGTCGATGAAGTGCCCGGTAAAAGGGCGTCAAGATATCGGTGCAGTCTTCGGTCATGTGGCTGGAGTGACGAATTTGCAGATAGATGGATGTGTATTGTCGTCGGTAGTGCAGGGCGAGATAAATGTCGGTGGTTATTTCGGCTATCTTTCATTTAGGGATTCCAAGGGTATGCTTCTCTTCAATGGAAAGGATTCTCGGTATGTTGTCAAGAACTCAGCAGCTGCCGGAGTGAATGGAGGATCACATACAGGAGGACTGGTAGGATACCTCGATGGCAACCATGGAAAACTCAAATTTGATGCTTCTCTTGAACTGGCTGTGAATATCAGCGGCGGAGATGAAGTAGGAGGAGCTGTAGGATTCATGAACCTTGTGGATGAATTCAAAGTGACCGGACTCAACTTTTCTTCAAGCACCATGAGGGTTGAAGCAGCTGGGGGGAATGCCGGTGGCATTGTAGGTAAAGCCGTTTCGAGTAACTTATCTGGAAATCTCAATTTGTCGCTCACTTCAAAAATTCCCGCGGCAAGTGAATTGTATTCATCATTTAGCGGTGTAGTGACTGCTAAGGGAACTGCAGGCGGAATAGTCGGAGATTTCAATGGAAGTATTAAAGGAATTGCGTGCAATGCTGTGGTGTCGACTTCTTCCTCTCATGCTGGAGGAATTGTAGGCTCATTTACCGGATCAGTAGAGCATTGTGCATCGTTTGGCAAAGTCAGTGGTCCGAATGAGAATGGTGGTATCGCAGGCTTTACGTCAGGAAGCATCAAGATAAAAGATTGTCTTAACCTGGGAGAAATAAATATAGGACATACTGTAGGTGGTATACTTGGCAGAGCCACGCTTCCACAGAATGGATCTTTAGATTTGGGCTATTGCTATAATCGTGGAAACATTAGCAATGCTAACTGTGCTGGTGGCGTGATAGGAGCAATAACAAAACCTAATCTGATCAATGGCCCCAATATAAATGTATATTATTGTGGCAATAGCGGCAATATCACCGGAAAGGGAGATTCTTCTCATTCCATAGCCGGTATTCTCGGGGAGTGCATTTATAATAATCTGCACCTGTATTCTTGTGCCAATCACGGCAAAATCAGCAGCACCGGTTCGCAATATTCGATAGCAGGATTGTTTGGTGAGTTAGGATACGCAGAGGAGTATAATTGGATAAAAGTGTTTGAATGTATGAACTCTGGCACTATTTCTTGCGACCAGTCTTCCACTAAACTCGGAGGTGTGGTAGGTTTTCTTCATTACACTAATCTTGCTAATCAAGCACAAATCTACGATTGCTATAATATAGGGGATATTCCTTCTGATCAGAAGGATGACACGGGAGGCATCTTAGGGTATGTCACAACACGCAATGATATCTACCGCACTTTCAACAGAGGGAAAATTTCTCATGGAAATGCAACTATTGGCACTCACAAGAGTGGCACAATATTTTATCATGACCATAATTATTATCTTGCTGGCACTGGCAAGAGTTGGCCATCCTCAACCTCTGTATCAGAAGAAAAGATTGGTGACAAATCGGTGTATGGAGATTTTGATTTTGACAAGGTTTGGAATATTACTTCCCAGGGTCCTGTATTGCGCCGTTGTCCGTTCCAATAATAGTGAGTATCTCGCTGCACGAGAAGAAAAGTGATACTGGATAATTTGGACGGAGTCTAAATTAGGGGTTAGAGTGTGAATAAATAGGCAGAATGTTTGGTGGATTGTAGATTTAGGTTTAAATTTGCATTACTAAATGAGCTGATAACACTAATAAACATAACAAACCTTTAAAAGAATTACAATTATGGCTTATGTAATTGGCGACAACTGCGTCGCATGTGGCACTTGCCAGAGCGTATGTCCTACTGACTCAATCACAGAGGGCGATATCTATCACATCAATCCGGACACTTGCATCGACTGCGGAAGCTGCGCACAAGTATGCCCGAGCGACGCTATCTCAGAAGGCTAAACTTCAGGGAATACGCAAAGCAACACAGGGTGCTGAATTTAGAATTCAGCACCCTGCAATTTTTATGAGAGTTGGAGCATTTGAATGAAAAAGTGGCTTTTCTGAGGGATTTATCTTTGAAAAAACGGCAGAATTAACTATTTTTGCATTGAAAAAACGGCAAAAATAGTCATTTTTATTATGAAAAAGTGGCATGCGTGCTGATTTATAATTAGTTAAATAATTCAACCTTGATATGCTATATCGAGATGCAACTTACTACGACAATCAGAGGCGTGGTGAGGTAGATTTTGTAATTGAGTATGGCGACAAGTTGATGCCAATAGAAGTGAAATCAGGGAAAGATTATCAAAAACACACTGCCCTGGCCAATATGATGAAAGATTACCCAGAGAGCCTTTATGATGCGGTAGTGCTTTGCCACGGCAACGTAGAGGAGGATGGGAATATATCCTACGACTCTATATATATGATAAGGTTCATAATGCCAGTTGAAAACAATATAAATATATAAATATAGGAGTGTATAAAGTCGACTTATCAGGGTTGGTATAAAGGATTTTTATTGGGTTTATCCAAAATAATTTGTAAATTTGCAGATATAATCAAAACAAATGCATGTATAGAAGAAAAACTGAATGAATTAACAAGAAGCATGTAAGGTATGAAAAAGATTATTTGTATGTTGTGCATGGCAATATCCATTATGGCATTCGCAACTCAGCCTATATCCGTGGGTTTCAAAGAACATATAGAGGATGAGGAAATTGCAGGTATTCTGCAACTTTTGGATGCATCCCAAGTGACTGCTACGCTATATGCTGATTCCCTGGATGCAAAGTTCTATGAAATTTGGATGGTTGAACGTTCTGAAAACGAAAGCAACCGCACTAAGTTAGGATATAAGAAAATTGAGCCAGACTCCACCAAAATTACTTTTACTGGATTCGCCAAAGACTCTCTCAATGCTATCATATCTTTAGTACATATTTCGGCTGGGAATCCAAGGGTAGAAGTAAAATTTCCAACCTCGCACCATATGCTCATAGGTTGTGATTATGAGTGGAAATTTGCAGAAACTGATACCATTCCATTGGTAGGTTATGCAACAGGTATCCCCGTAAAGTATGATTTAGGGAATGGAAATATCGTTGATGCCTATCATGTCTGTGGAATTAGATTTTCTAAAGTAAATCCTTCCAAATGGAAAGATGAATACGACCTATCCGATTATTTATATTTTGAAGCAGTACCTGTCAAAGAGATGAATTTATATACCGAGTAATGGCTTCTATAAACAGGAAAAATGGCTAATGAGCCAGAGAAACTCGTGTGGAAAAATCTCAGTGATAGGCATTTTTTTAATTTAAAATATTCTCTTTGTCAAAAAGTAGATAAAGAAGTCAGTTTTATAAATCTTTCAAGAAAATATGGCATTACCAATTAATGTGGTGAGTTTGCTTAACGGCAAGATCGTAGAATGGGAACGTCTGGATTTCAAACGAGGATGGAATCCTGAGGATATTATTCATTCTGCTTGTGCTTTCGCAAATGATATTCATAATTGGGGTGGAGGTTATATCATAATAGGTATTGAAGAAGAAAAAGGTGTTCCAGTTCTACCCCCTGCTGGCCTTGATTTGTATTCTATAGATGTTTTTCAAAAAGAATTGGTTAATCTTTGCTCTCTTGTACAACCTTCTATTAATGTGCTCTCTGAGCCTATAGAATACATGGGCCAAATGATATTAGTCATATATGTGCCTGGAGGAGAA
Organism: uncultured Sangeribacter sp.; assembly: GCA_964503095.1. GTDB lineage: Bacteria > Bacteroidota > Bacteroidia > Bacteroidales > Muribaculaceae > Lepagella. The sequence continues at coordinate 1,847 of CAZCZX010000056.1, read as the reverse complement.
GTGCGTCCTTATAAAGCACCTAAACATCTTGGGAAGGAAGCAATCAAAGCAGGAAAGTTGTATTATGTCCGTAAAGGTTCAGTAACTAAGATTGCAGATACAGAAGAAGAACGTATTTTGATGTCTCTTTGCAATAAGATTCCTTTTGATGATCGCATAAATCCATCAGTAGACATAGAGGAACTTGACAGGATGCTTATTGAGGATTTTCTCAAGCGTGTTGGCAGCAAAATGACTCATGATGAAATTATGAAAATGCCGATGTCTGAACTCGGTTGGAATTTGCAAATTATAGGTGGCTGCACCGAAGCATTGTTTCCAAAAAATGTTGGGCTCTTACTCTTTTCAAAGAATCCTGAAAAGTATTTTCCCTATGCACGAATAGAGATTGTCCATTTTCTGGATGAAGTTGGTGATAGATTTACAGAGAAAATACTACACGGCCCCATACACTTACAATTGGAAGCCGCATTAAAATATATAAAAGAGCAGGTGCTATTGGAGAAAGTAATGAAGGTAATTGATGATGAAAAAGCTGTCAGATGTTACAACTATCCTTATGAAGCTATTGAAGAAATACTCGCTAATAGTGTATTTCACAAGTCTTGGAATGATCGTAATCCTATTGAAGTTCGCATCAATCATGACAGTATAGAAGTACTGAATTTTGAAGGTCCGCTTCCTCCAATCTCTAATGCAGATTTGAGAAAAAAAAGGTTGGTTAGTCGATATTACCGTAATAGGCGTATTGGAGATTTCTTAAAAGAAATGCATATGACTGAAGGTCGTTCCACTGGCTTTCCTAAAATTTATCAGGCCATCAATCGTAATGATTCTCCTCTTCCGATTTTCGAGACAGATGAGAGGAATACTCATTTTCTTGCGACCCTTCCAATTCACAGGGCATTTATCGACGAAAAGGCTTATCTATCATCTATTGGAAAGAAGATTGATGAAGGAAATAATGAAGATTTCATAAAAAATTTCATAAAAGATTTCATAAAAGAAACAGATGTTCAACTAACTGAGAGAGAATATATTATTTTAAACATTATTGCTGAAGATAAGTCTGTGACTTTAGAAAAAATTTCAGAAAAACTTTCAAAAAAGAAAACTGTGACGACAAGAACGATTGCAAGTGATATCGCTCACTTGAAAAAGATTGGAATCCTCACTCGAGAAGGGGGGCGTAAAGATGGCCATTGGGCCATCCGATATCCCAAAGCAGAATGAACGACTATGGTAGGAACGGTGTGAAATCAACAACCTAACCGTTAGCTGATAGAGTATAAGAGTTATTAAGGTGTAAAACAATTTAGATATGCAGATAAAGACACCAGGGGAGACGCTTGGAGCTTCCATTATGGGGGCGTGCGTGAAAGTTGAGAATACGATAAAGCATCCAGGGCGCCTTTTTGTGGCGGCCATAGCGGCAGGTGTATTCATCGCGATAGGAGGGATACTATCGCTGACAGTGGGATTTGGTTTTCCGGGAATCGCATCAAGTAATCCAGCACTATGCAAACTGCTTGCGGGATGTATGTTTCCTATTGGGCTGATTCTTGTGGTAGTGTTGGGGGCTGAGCTTTTCACTGGCAACAACGCGATGCTTATTCCAGCATATATGGAGAAGCATTATGGATTTGGCGCTGTTCTTGCCAATTGGGGATTGGTATATTTAGGGAATTTTGTTGGGGCTTTAGGATTTACTTATTTCTTGGTGTTTCTTTGTGGGTTGACTTCAGCCGATCCATGGCATTCTGCTATAATAGGGATTGGAATAGCAAAGACTTCAATGCCTTGGGGAGTGGTGCTTTTGAAAGGAATTGGTGCCAACTGGTTTGTAT